>JBJMPM010000268.1:0-8561 GCA_045803205.1 Longimicrobiaceae bacterium | reverse complement strand
AGAGGCCACAGAGGAAAGCAGTGCAGTTCCTCCGTGGCCTCTGTGACCTCTGTGAGAGATCTGCTGTTACGGAGTCGTGCTGTCCACCCGGCGCTTCTGCGCCTCCAGCGCGTCGCGGTTGCGCTCGGCCTCGCGCACGTTGGCTTCGGCCTCGGTGGTGTCTTCAGACGTGCGGCCGGGCCCGCTCGCGGTCATCCCGCCGCTGGTGAGCGTGCCGCCGCCTCCATCCATTCGGCTCGCATCGATGGGGCGGTCAGTCTCGCTCCCCGTGGTCGCCTCCGTGCGGCGGCTCTGCGCCTCCAGCGCGTCGCGGTTCTCCTCCGCGTTGCGCACGTGCTCCTCGGCGCGCGAGGTGTCTTCCGATCCCGTGTTCCGCTCCTGCGCCATTCGTCCCTCCGCGTTGGCGTGTCCGTCTCATCAGTCGGGGGCAGGGGAGGGGCAACTTCCATTCCGACAACATCGGGATTGCTTGACTCCCCGACGCGCATCGGTAATCCTGCGACAGGCCGCCTTCTCCGCCCGCCCCACACCCGGGCTCCGCGATGTCCATCGAACACAGCCTCGAAGGCCTGAGCCTTTCGCCCTCCGTCCGGCGCGTCGCGGAGAGCTACCTTGAACACGACGAGGTGGCTCCGGCGCAGGTCATCAACGACCTGCTGGTACAGCACCCCGACTACGGAGAGGGGCTCGCTCGCAGAGTTCGTCTCTCCAATAGCAGGGGCGCGGCACCGATCGACGAGTTGCTCCGGGACGCGGCGGAGTTGTTCGATCCGGATCTGCACGAGTTGCACACGCGCGCCGCCATCATCGGGCTCCTCGTGAGGCATCCGGAGATCTGGACCGGCGACACCGCCCCCCTCCTCGCGGCGCTGGGCCGTGAGATGGGGGATCCCCCCGTGGAGTTCCTCACGGAGAATGGGCTGCAGCAGTGGCAGAGGCTGAATCCGCCGCAAACGCAATCAACCACCTTCGCTGCCCAGGTTTCGGCTGCTCCCGAGGCGCCCTCCAAAGGCCCGGCCGCGTCGAATCGTTCTGCCCGCAAATCCGCTCGCCAGTCAACGGCCGAGCCGACTGTCAAGGTCGCGCAGCAGGCTCCCGACTCCGCAACTCCCCCTGCCGCCTCGCCCGAGCAGGTCCGCACGGCGCTGCGGGCGCTGGCCGACACGCCCACGCTGGCGGGCGACAGCCTGCGCTTCGGCGACTACGCGGACGCGCTGGTGGAGTTCATCGAGAATCCGGAGACCCAGACGCCACTCACCATTGGGATCGACGCGGCGTGGGGGATGGGGAAGACCAGCCTGATGTACATGATACGCGAACGGCTGGACCCCGGGTCGGTTTCCGCTCCATCGTGGGATAGTGGCGAGAAGCCACCTAAGTTTTCGCGGTTCCGCACGGTGTGGTTCAACGCATGGAAGTACAGTCGCGAGGAGGAACTATGGGCGGCGTTTGCGCTGGAGATTCTTGAGCAAACGAAGAGACGCTTCACTTTTCGGCAGCGTCTCCGTACGTGGATTTTCCTGAGTCGTGAAAGATTCGACGGCGCGTTGTTCTTCGCAGATATGCTTACGGCCCTGTCGAAGTCGCTCTTTCTACTGTTGCTCGGTGCGGTGCTCTTCATCACTGGCGCCATCGCGCTCGGGGAGGATCCCAAGGAGTGGCTCCCGATCGCCGCCGCGATCGGTGTTTCCGGCGTGTACGCGATCGGGACCACTGCGTTCAAGTACGTGACCGCACCCTTCAATCTGAATATTTCCCGCTACATTCGCACACCGAACTATGCGGAGAAAATCGGCTTCTTCTCCCAGTTTGTCGCCGACCTGCAGCGCGTGGTGAACGCGGTGGCGGGTGATCGTAAATGGCCGCTAGTCGTTTTTGTAGACGATCTGGACCGCTGTCGACCGCAGCAGGTGGTGGAGATTGTCGAAGCAATCAAATTGCTGCTCGAGACCAAGAACTGCTTTTTCGTCATCGGCATGGACGCGCAGGCGGTCGCCGCAAGTATCGAGGCCAGGTACCGCGACGTAAGCCCGTTGCTGGCCGAGGATCCAGGCGGCTTAACATTGGGGGAGCGCTTTCTGGAGAAAATCGTCCAGGTCAATTTCCGCATCCCCCGCGCGGAAAAGACGGTGGTGGAGGGGTACATCGGCGAGATCCTGGCCGGGAGGCCGGCGCGTGAGTCGGCGGACCCGCCGAAGGTGCGCGAGGCGGAGCGCCTGATCAAGGCCGAGCAGCGCGCGGGGAAGGAGCTGCCGGAGGCGGCCGAGACGGTGGGAGGAAAGAAGGAGGTGGACCGGAGGGACGCGGAGAAGGCCGAGCAGCGGATCCGGGAGGACTCCGAGACCGAGGCGGAGCAGGTGCGCCTGGCGGTGATCGAAGCGGCGCCCTACCTGGAGAACAATCCGCGCAAGATCAAGCGCTTCATCAACACCTTCCGCCTGCAGGCGCTGGTGGCGCAGAAGCGCGGGATGCTCGCGGATCCGTCCGAGGCCACGCTGCTGGCCCGGGCGCTGATCATCGCCACCCGCTGGCCGGACCTGGTGGAGGGGCTGATCCCCGACCGCGGCTACGTGGACCGCCTGCTCAACGCGGAGGCGATGCAGTCGAAGCTGGCCGAGAACCTCGAAGAGATGTGGGACGAGGAGGAGAAGCGGCTGAAGGCGGACCTCGACCGCTTCCTGGAGAGCCCGCGGCTCAAGCGGCTGGTCACGGCCAGGGAGCTGATCGGGCTCCTCAACGCGATGTCGAAGGAGGAGCGGGGCCGTCTCGCCGACTACCTCGTGCTCGCGCGGACTGCCGCTCCAGTCGCGGCCAAGTAGATCTCACGCAGAGACACGGATGCCGCGGCTCCGGATCCATTGCTTTCATTCCAAAGCGTCCGGTCGGTTCCGTAGGGCGCATCGAAGGGGCGCTTCCCTTTCGATGCCGTGCCTCTTCCACTCCGACACGAAGCACGGTAGATTGTAAGGCATGTCCACAATTGATCAACTTTGGACAACGGAGCCCGACGGTGAGCCGCACCCACAACGCAGCCTCCGAAGCGTCGCAGAAGGCTGAATCTGTCGAGGGAGAGCAGGCCCTGTCGGCGGACGAACCGCTCACGCGTGAAGAACGTGGGCGGCAAATCGCAGATGCACTGGACAAGCTTGCCGCGATGCACGCGTTCGCGGACATCGACGATCCTGTCGAGTGGCAGCGAGAGATCCGGAAAGATCGTCCATTACCCGGCCGGGATCCATGATTCTGGCCGACAGCAACATTATAATTATACTATTTCCGTTGATTGATTGTGCATTCGGCCCACGGAATGGACTCACACGGAGTCAACGGAGTCAACGGAGAAAGGCAGGCAGTTCCTCCGTTAACTCCGTTGACTCCGTGTGAGACCCATCTGTGCTGGTCTTTACGAATGCACGGTCATTTGGCAGGGATGGTATTACTCATATCAGAGGCCCCGCACCGTCGGATCGGTGCGGGGCCTCTCTCTGTGTCTCCGCGTCCCCGTGTGAGACGCCGGCCGTCAGTCGGGGAAGGTGACGCCGGCGGCGGTGCCGCCGCCGATCAGCTCCACGATGGCCTCCATCTCGGCGCCCATCTGGTCCAGCCGGTGGAGCACGCTGCGCGAGTAGCCGTAGTCGAAGTAGAGGTTCACCGCCTCTTCGTCGGCCGGGTACGAGGCGATGATCCGCTCGTCCATCCGCCGGTGCAGGTCGCCCACGATGAAGCTCACCGCCCTCTGCACCCGCCGCTGGTCCGGCAGCGTTTCGATGCTCACGTCGCCGGTGAGGCGGGGGAGGAGCTGCTCCACCATCACCACGCCCTCGCGCGAGCCCGCCGCGCCGGGTTGGGCGGGGCCGTCGGCCACGATCATCTCCGACGCCGCCGCCAGCGCGCGAAGCTCTTCGAAGTTGCAGTGAAGGATCACGGAGCCCTCCTGGTGCATTGCGGCCTTCGATCCCCCGTACGAGCAAGGGGCGGGCCAGTTCTCCACCCTGGTACACCGCGCCTGCCCAGGTGTTTACGAGGGCCGGCGGCGCGCGGTTTCGCCTGGGGTTTCAACCGGGTCGGGACGAGGAACGCGTTGCGTGGGGCGTTCCGGGGAGACGCGGTGTTCGTCCCCCGGAGGGGACGGATGCGTCCAGGCTGGAGGGTGGGGCGGCGCGTGGCAGTGACGGCGGTCCCTCTACAAATGCAGGGGCGCGCGGCGAAGCGCAAGGGTGCGGTCAGCCGGCGCCGCCGACCAGCACCGCGCGGGCGCGAAGGGCGCGCTCCAGCGCCTCGTCGGGCGTGTCTCCCAACGCGGTGAGGTGCCCCATCTTCCGCCCCGGGCGCGCCTCGGCCTTGCCGTAGAGGTGCAGGGCGGTCAACGGCACCGCCAGCGCCCCGGCCACGCCGGGGCGGCCGAGCGCGGTGCCCGCGTCGTCGCCCATCAGGTTGACCATGGCGGCGGGGCGGAGGAGACCGGTGGAGCCCAGCGGGAGCCCGCAGACGGCGCGGAGCTGCTGCTCGAACTGGGAGACGGGGCAGGCCTCCAGGGTGTAGTGCCCGGAGTTGTGCGGCCGCGGCGCGATCTCGTTCATGCGCACGTGGCCGTCTTCCCCCACGAACATCTCCACCGCCAGCAGGCCGACGACGCCGAGCCCCTCCGCCATCGCCTCCGCCGTCCGCCGCGCCTCGTCCGCCACCGCGGGCGGCACGCGCGCGGGGACGATGGAGACGTCGAGAATGGCGCTCTTGTGCACGTTCTCGGCGACGGGGAAGCAGGCGGTCTCGCCGCGGGCGGTGCGCGCGCACACCACCGAGATCTCCGCGGTGAAGCGCACCCACTCCTCCAGGATCAGCTCCGCCGGGCCGTCTCCCCCGTCCCCGGTGACGGCGGCGAAGGCGGCGTCGGCCTCGGAGGGGTCGCGGATCACCGCCTGGCCCTTGCCGTCGTATCCCCAACGCGCGGTCTTGAGCACGGCGGGGGTGCCGATCTCCGCCAGCGCCTCGCGCAGCCCGGCGCGGGTGGAGACGGGGCGGTAGGCGGCGGTGAGGAGCCCCAGGGCGCGCGCGGTGTCCTTCTCCCGCACGCGGTGCTGCGCCACCTCCAGCACGCCGGGCCCGGGGCGCACGGGGACGATGCGCTCGATCTCGCGCAGGGTGGCGACGTCGGCGTTCTCCCACTCCAGCGTCACCACGTCGGAGCGCTCGGCGAGCGCGCGCATGGCCGCGGCGTCGTCGAAGGGCGCGACGATGCGGTCATCCGAGACCTGGGCGGCGGGGGAGTCGCGGCCGGGGTCGAGGACGAGCACGCGGTACCCCATCCGCCGCGCCTCGAGCGCGAACATCCGCCCGAGCTGCCCGCCGCCGACGATGCCGAGGGTGGCGCCGGGGAGGATGACTTCGGAGTGCGGGAGTGCGGAAGTGCGGGAGTGTGGAAGTGCGCTTCCGCCGGCCGGCCCCTGCGCGTGCGGGTCCGCCATCAGCCCGCCGGCGGCGGCTCGGGGCGGAGTGCGTCCTCGGCCATGCGGCGGGCGTACGCCTTCAGCCGCTCGCGGATTTCCGGGTCGCGGCTGCCGAGGATGCGCGCCGCGAGCAGCCCGGCGTTGGCCGCGCCCGCCTTGCCGATCGCCACGGTGGCGACGGGGACGCCCTTCGGCATCTGCACGATGGAGAGGAGCGAGTCGAGGCCGTTCAACGTGGAGGAGAGCACGGGGACGCCGATCACCGGGAGCACCGTCTTGGCCGCGGTCATCCCCGGGAGGTGCGCCGCGCCGCCGGCCCCGGCGATGATCACCTCCAGCCCGCGTCCCTCGGCTTCCTCCGCGTAGAGGAACATGCGGTCGGGGGTGCGGTGCGCCGAGACGATCTCCATCTCCCAGGCGATGCCGAGCTCGTCGAGCACCCGCGCGGCCTCCTGCATGGTCTCGCGGTCGCTGCGGCTGCCCATGATGATGCCGACGCGCGGCTGGCTCACGGTCTCTCCGGTGTGATGTGCTCGCCCTCGGCCCCGGGGGGCCCTCTCCCTGCCGCTTCGCGGCGGTCCCTCCCCCAAAACAGCCTGGGGGGAGGGACAAGGGCTCGCTTCGCTCGCGGCTCTTCCGGTGCGAGCCCGGATGGCTGCGCGCGACCGCCGTTCCGCCGCGGCGGCTCCGAGGTTCGTCGCGTGCCGGGGAATGTCGGCTGCACCATGGACGGTAGTCCGCGAAGGCGGACTTCGTGTCGTTGTTGCAGCGAATTAATTCGCCCTGCCCGCCTCGAAAGCGCGTCAATGTAGGCGCGGCCTGAAAGCGCGGCAACGCAAAAGGCTTGTTTCCGTTTGGGAACATGCCTAATATGGTGGCCGATCCCCGACAACCCGAACCGTACCCAGGCGCCCGGATGGACCTCCGCGACGTTCAGAGGCAGGTGGACGCCTACATCTCGCAGTTCAAGGAGGGATACTTCCCTCCGCTGGTGAACCTGGCGCGGCTCACCGAGGAGGTGGGCGAGCTGGCCAGGGAGCTGAACCACCGCTACGGGCCCAAGACCAAGAAGCCGGACGAGCCCGAGCAGGACGTGGCGCTGGAGCTGGCCGACATCGTGTTCGTCTGCGTGGTGCTGGCGAACCAGATGGGGCTGGACCTGCAGGACGCCATCGAGCGGACGCTCACCAAGTACCAGGTGCGCGACGCGGACCGCTGGGAGCGGAAGTAGGAACGGCAGGGGACAGGTTACAGGGGACAGGGGACAGCCGCGGAAGCGGCGTGACCAAGACGGTTCGCGTGGGGATTGGCGCGGGTTTTCGCGAGGGATTTGCGAGTGAACTCGCCGCTACAACGGCACGCAGTCCGCCTTCGCGGACTTCAACGGCACCAACATCCGATCACCCGCGAACGATTGTCGAACTTCCAGGTGTGTTCGAATCGGTGGTGTCCGCGAAGGCGGACAGTGTGACGTTGTAGCCGCGACTTCAGTCGCATTGTCTCCACACCACACCCACACCTCAAGCATTCTCGCACCCGTGACGCGGCAGCCGTGAACCCGACCGTCTTCATCGTCGACGACGAGGCCGACCAGGTGGCGCTGGTGACGGCGCAGCTCGAGCGCGGGCGGCGCTTCGCCACCAAGGGCTTCACCCGCGCCGACGAGGCGCTCGACGAGGTGCGCTCCGAGGCGCCCGACGCCGTGGTGTGCGGGCTGAAGGCGGGCGGCATCGACGGCGTGACCTTCACCGAGCGGCTGCGCGCGCTGCACCACACGCTGCCGCTCATCATCGTCACCACCCGCGGCAGCGAGGGCGACGCGGAGCGGGCGCTGGAGGCGGGCGCCACCGACTTCGTCACCCGCCCGGTGGAGCCCAAGGCGCTGGAGACGCGGCTGCGGCGCGCGCTGGAGGAGGTGCCCGCGCGCGAGCTGCTCTCCAGCGTGGCGCAGATCCGCTTCGACCGGCACGGGATCGTGGGCGCGCACCCGCTGGTGCAGCAGGTGCGCGAGTTCGTGGACAAGGTGGCGAGCGTGCCGCAGGTGACCGCGCTGCTGCTGGGCGAGAGCGGCACGGGAAAGAACATGGTGGCGCGCGCCATCCACGGCGCCAGCCTGCAGAGCGCCCACCGCTTCGTGGAGGTCAACTGCGCCGCCATCCCCGGCTCGCTGCTGGAGGCGGAGCTCTTCGGCTACGAGAAGGGTGCCTTCACCGACGCGCGGCAGACCAAGAAGGGGCTGGTGGAGGTGGCCGACGGGGGCACCCTCTTCCTGGACGAGATCGGCTCCATGCCGCTGGAGCTGCAGGCCAAGCTCCTCACCTTCCTGGAGAGCCGCGCCTTCCGCCGCATCGGCAGCACCGTGGACCAGACGGTGGCGGTGCGGGTGATCGCCGCCACCAACGCGGACCTGGGGCAGGAGGCGCGCGCCGGGCGCTTCCGCGAGGACCTGTACTACCGGCTGAACGTGGCCTCGCAGGTGCTCCCGCCGCTGCGGCTCATCCGCAGCGACATCCCGGCCATCGCGCGGCAGTTCGTGAAGCGCGCGGCGGAGTACTTCGCCAAGCCGGTGCCCACCATCGACGCCGAGGGCGAGGCGCGGCTGCAGCGCTACGACTGGCCGGGGAACGCCCGCGAGCTGCGCAACGTGATCGAGCGCTCGATGATCTTCTCGCGCTCCAGCGTGCTGGAGATCCCGGAGCTCGCCCCGGCGGCGGGGCAGGCGCCCGAGGCCAACGCGCTCCCGGTGCCGCGCGGGCTCACGCTGGAAGAGGTGGAGCGCCTGTACATCGAGGCCACGCTGCGCGAGGTGGGCGGGAGCGTGAACGAGGCGGCGCGGCGGCTGGGGGTCTCGCGCAAGGTGCTCTGGCAGCGCCGCAAGCGCCACGGCATCGGCGCGAGCTGAAACGGACGGATCTCCCCGATCCGGCAAAAGCATGCGTCCGCAGATCACGCGACTATGCGACTGAAGTCGCCGCGTAACCGTTCAGGGTCTGGTCTATAGTGTAGCTTTTTGGACGGGGAGCTACTACATATTGTAGCTCATGTCCATTGTCGAGCAATTGGAAGCGGTCGGCGCGGTCCTTCCTCCTCCGGCGCGCGCGGTGCTGGAGCAGG
>JBJMPM010000256.1:0-67857 GCA_045803205.1 Longimicrobiaceae bacterium | reverse complement strand
TGACGAGACATGACTCTCGCCGGGTTTCCCCATTCGGGCACCCCCGGATCAACGCCTACGTGCGGCTCCCCGAGGCTTTTCGCAGCTTGTCGCGCCCTTCTTCGCCTGTCCGTGCCAAGGCATCCACCGTGCGCCCTTGTTTCGCTTGACCGGATCTTCGCACACGCCGACTGAACGACGTGGCAAGACCGGCCCACCGATTCCCAGAATCGACACACAGGTTGGTGCTCTCGCGCCTCTCTCGACGCTACCAACAACAACACCCAATCCCACTACCCGAGTTTTCAATCAGCCTGTTCGCGGCATCAGCCAATCGCCGCGGAGCCGGATAACTTAACCCTCTCACGCGCCGTTGTCAACGAGTCTTCCGTGAACCCCGTCGCGTTGGTCCATCAATCTACCATCACCGTAAACATATGTCAACACCATACTTAGCTCTTTGCGCCAGGATCAGAAGGGCATCCCGACCGTCGCGTAGAACGACCCCCGCTCGCCCTTGACGTAGGCCGCGGTGGCGGAGCGGCCCAGCGCCCGCAGCGAGATCCCGCCGCCGGTCGAGGTGTGCCATCCGCCGGGCGAGTCGCCGTCCACGTACACCCGCCCCGCGTCCGCCAGGCCGAACACGCCCAGGTGGAAGCGGGAGATCCCCAGGTTCACGTACGCCAGCCGCGCCCGCAGCTCGGCCGAGCCGAAGAGCGCCGCGTCGCCGCGGAAGCGCTGGTAGGGGTAGCCGCGCAGGTTCATCGGGCCGCCCACGAAGGCGCTCTCCTGGAAGGGGAAGTGCCCCACCGCCTTCTGTCCCCCCGCGCGGAGGGCGATGGTCGGCCCGAAGGCGCCCGGGACGCTGGCGTACCCCGCCACGAACCCCTCGGCGCGGCCGAAGGGGCCCCAGAGGTCGGAGCCCCACCCGGAGCCGACCAGCTCGGCGCGGATCCCGTGGCGGGGGTAGGCGACCGTGTCGCGCAGGTCCAGCGCGACGCCGCCCTCGGCGCCCGCCTGCCAGTAGCGCTCGTCGCCCAGCAGCGTGGTGTGCGGCGCCACGACGGCGCCGGGGTCGGTCCACTTCGCCGCCGGGCCGGCCCAGAGGCGCAGCGAGCGCGACGGCCGCAGCTCGTAGGCGATCTGGCCGCGCACCTGGGTCTGGTCGACCTCGTAGAGGTCGCGGTCGGGATCCTTCGGGCTCTGGTTGCCGAAGCCGTGGAAGCGCGCGTCCTCGAAGTTCGTCCCGCGCGCCTGGATCCAGACCAGCGCGGGGCGGTTGGTGAGGTAGCGCTCGTGGCGCGCCATCGCCCCGAAGCCGCTCTTCTCCAGGGGCGCCCAGAGCAGCCGGATGCTGGTCTGCTCCGCGTGCGGCGTGCGCCGGAAGCCGTAGCGCTTCCAGTTGGGGCCGAGCCCGACCACGGGGCCGATGTTCAGCTCCCAGTTGGCGTAGATGCCGGTGAGGGTGTTCGAGCTCCCCCAGTCGCGCGGCGGGGGCGCGTTCCCCAGCAGCGTGTTGGGGCGCGGCGGCGACCAGGGGCGCGTGTCGACCTTCGCCTCGTAGCGCGGATCGAAGGAGTTGGCGCCGCGGTCGTCGTAGAACACGGTGCGGCGCCCGCCGGCCGCGGCGGACTGGTCGCCCATCTGGTCGTCGCCGCCGCCGCCGATCACGCGCACCAGGATGGGGTCGTCTCCCGACACCCCGCGCACCACCGCCAGGTCGTCGCCGCCGTGGAGGTACACGCGCACCTCGCGCGTGTCGCCGGGAAAGAAGCGGCGCTGGAAGAGGGGCGGCGCACCACCCTCCGCCGGCCGCACCGTGACCTCCACGCCGCCGTCCGCCAGCCGCACCACCTCGGCCCGCTCGCGCTTGTCGGTGGCGTGCAGGTCCACCTCGCGCGCCATGATCGCGTACAGCTCGGCCGCGGCGGCGGGGAGCGCGTCGCGGCGGGCCTTGAGCGCGGCGGCCAGCTCCTCGCCCTCGCGCCGCACGTACTCCGCCGGCATGCGGCGCACGGCGGCGTCGATCACCGCGTCGGTGAGCCGCGCGCGCAGGACGTTGGCGGTGCTGTCCCACGCCTCGCGCGGGAGGCTGGAGAGGAGAAGGCGGTCGAGCTCGGCCGGGTGGATGTGGTAGCGGCGGACGGCGTCGTACTCCGGCCCGAACTGCACCAGGATGGGCGTGATGCCGCGGCCGACGCCGGGGATCAGCCCGCGGTTGTCGTTGAAGGCGTTGTCGCGGTCGCGGGGAATGGGGCGCCACCAGTGGATGCCGCCCGCGTCGAAGCGCGCCCAGCGCCACTGGTCCCAGTGCCGGTCCCAGTCGCCGAAGAAGACGTCCATCAGCCGCGCAGTGAGGAAGGCCCGCGCGTCGACCCGGTCCTCGGGGCTCTCCTCGATCTTCTTGCGCAGGTCCTCCGAGTCCTGCACGTCGCGCGCGCCGGCGAAGCCGTCGGTGGGGCGCTCCTCGACCATCCCCAGCCGCCCGCGGAAGCGCTCCCGCAACTCGCCCAGGAAGGGGTGGTCGGGAAGGACGTAGAAGCGCGCCGTGGCGTGCAGCACGCCGGCCGCGTCCAGGAGCGGGGGGACAACGAGCGCCGAACCGGGGTTCTTCGCGCTCACCATGTCCTGCACCACCGCCCCCGGAAGGGTGCCGCGGAAGTCCTTCGGCAGCCCCGGCGTCACGTTCTTGTCGACGGAGCGGAACTGGTACTCGCGCCCGTTGCGGCCGCGCATGCGCAGCCCCTCGGTGGAGAAGCCGCCGCTCTGCCGCTCCACCGTGAGCCCGCCGGCGAAGGTGTCGGGGTCGAGCACGGGGACGGTGATGGTGGCGGTCCAGAGCGGCCGCCATCCCTCGCCGATGAAGAGGCGGTGGAGCCCGCCGGCCTCGTAGCGCGCGCCGGCGGCCACCTGCACCGTCTCGTTCGGCCGCTGCGCCGCGGCGCTCCCGGCGGACAGCAGGAGAAGGGCGCACCACGGCGCCCGGGTCCATCGCGATGTGGGATTCATGGGTCCGGAAGGTCCGGGGTGTGAACGTCGGCCGGTGCAGACGCGCGCGGTGGACGGAACATCCATGCCGCAACCCGCGAACGCAATGTTCTCTCACGGAGAGATGCGCTGATCTCTCGCGGAGACGTGGAAGCGGCCAGAAGCCGACTTCCGCGCCGGCCGGCGGCGTTGCGGGGTGAGGACCGGGCGCCGCACTCCGGTGTCCATTCTCCGCCCCTGCCTCGTGATCGATCTTCGCGATCCACCGGCGGCTCGCCGGGAAAACCACAGGATGGAGCGGAGATTTTTCCTGCACGCCGGAGAGGAGCGGAATGGCGCGGGACATGCGGCCGGCGGGGCCGCCGGACGACGTCCCCTCCACCTTCCTTCTGACCGGAGTGGGCCATGCACAGCCGCATCTTCCTCCTCCCGCTCCTCGCGCTCGGCGCCGCGCTCGCCCCGGGCGCGGCGGCGCAGAACGGCGGAAACGACGTTCCGCGCGAGCTCGTCCACGCGCTCCTGTTCGGGGCGTGGGGCCAGCCCGGGCCGTCTATCGTGGTGGGCCGGCTGCCGGAGGAGATTCCCGCCGGGTTGCTCCCGCCCGGGGCGAACGTGGTCGGCGGCCTGTCGATGTCGGGGGCCGGCACCGCCGTCCTCACCGTACCCCAGCCTCCCGCCGAGGCCGTCTCCGGCTGGCGGGCGCAGCTCGAACGGGCGGGGTGGAACGCCAGCCTCCTGCGCTTCCCCGCGGACGTGGCGGGCTTCGGACTGTGCGGGCCGGACCATGCGCTGCTCGCCGCCACGGCCTCCGCGCGCCCGCGGGGCGGCGGCAGCCTGCTGCGGCTGACGGTGGCCACCGCCGCCCTTTCCGCGTCTTCGTGCGTGCCCTCCAGCACGGCCTCCGACGCCCGGCCCGTGGCGGCTACGGGCGACCTGCCCTTCCCCCAGCTCCATGCGCCGGAGGGCGTGCCGTGGAGCGGCGGGGGCGGCGGGAGCCCGGAGGAGGGGCTCCACGATGCGCGGCTCCATACCGCCCGGGCACCCGCCGAGCTCGCGGCCTTCTACGCCGCGCAGCTCCGCCAGGCCGGGTGGAACGTCACCGCGCCGCGGGCGGACGCCGCCGGCGCCACCGCCTGGGGCGAGATGCGCGACGCGGGCGGCCGGCCGTGGCGCGCGCTGCTGGCGGTGCTGCCGGTCGCGGCCGAAGAGCGTGCCGTGGTGGTGCGCGTGGTGGGCGCCTCGTCCCAGCCGCCGCTCGTCGTGGCGTGGAACCCCGTCGCGAGGGCCACCGGCGCGCCCGTGCCCCTGGAGCTGGTCCGCACCCTCTTCACCCACCCCGGCGCCGACGGCGAAGAGCCGCTGGAGTTCGTGGTGGGGCGGCTGCCGCCCGTGCTGGCCTCGGCCCCGCTGCCGGCCGGCGCCCGCGTGGTGGGCGGCGTGGACCGCGGCGGGCGCGCCACGGGCGCGGTCGAGGTCGCGGGTGACCTGCGCCAGGCGCTGGACGGGTACGCCGCGGTGCTGGAGGGGGCCGGATGGCGGCCCCAGGTCCGGTGGGTCTTCGTGGCCCCGAAAGGCCCCGCGCCGCCCATGGAGTATTGCGACCCCGACGGGCGGTTCGTCCGCGTCGGCGGGACGCCCCTGCGGGATGGCGGCGGCTACGTCACGCTGGAGACCGACGGCTCCGGGAGAAACCCGAACGTTGTCGTCGAAGTCGGGCCCGCCGACCGATGCTACCGGCCGCCGACCGACTGGAAGGACATCCCGCTGCCGGTGCTCGGCGCGCCCGAGGGCGCGGAGCTGCACCTGGGGCCCGGCGGAGGCGGAGGCTCGGCGCATGCGTGGGGTGCGACCGTCCGGCTGCGGACCACCCTGGCCCCGGCGGCCGTCGTGGCGCACTACGCCGCGCTCCTCCGGCAGGCCGGCTGGTCCATCCTGCCGCCGGCCGGCGACCCGGACGCGGCCGCCGCGACCGGCGAGCTGCGCGACGCACGGGGGCGCACCTGGCGCGCGCTGCTCGCGGCCATGGCGGTGGCGCCTGGCGAGCGCGACGTGCTGGTGCGCGTCGTCCGCCCGGAGCGGTAGCGGTCTCACGCGCGGAGACGAAGAGGCGCGGAGAGGGCGCGATGGCTCTCTCCGCGCCTCTCGCGTCTCCGCGCGAGGCCGTGGTCAGGCGCGCCAGCCGGCGGCGTTCAGGCGGCGGTCGATGTCGTAGGCGGCGCTGATCAGCGCGAGGTGGGTGAAGGCCTGCGGGAAGTTGCCGAGCTGCTCGCCGCTGGGGCCGAGCTGCTCGGCGAAGAGCCCCAGGTGGTTGGCGTAGCCCAGCACCTTCTCGAACACGAAGCGCGCCTGCTGCAGGTCGCCCCCGCGCGACAAACACTCGGCGTACCAGAAGGAGCAGATGGTGAAGGTCCCCTCGTCGTCGTAGAAGCCGTCGGCCTCGCCGCCGCGCACGTGGTAGCGGCGCACCAGCGAGTCCTCCACCAGCTCCTTCGTCACCGCGCGCATGGTGCTCCGCCAGCGCGGGTCGGTGGCGCCGACCACCCGCAGCAGCGGCATCAGCAGCACCGAGGCGTCCAGCTCCTCCGAGCCGGCGAACTGCACGAAGGCCTTCCGCTTCTCGCTCCACATCTCCGCGAAGATGCTCCGGTAGATGCGGTCGCGCACCTCCAGCCAGCGCACCAGCGGCGCCGGCAGGCTGCGGCGCTGCGCCAGCCGGATCGCCCGGTCGACGGCGACCCAGCACATCACCCGCGAGTTCAGGTACGGCCGCACCCCGGCGCGCACCTCCCAGATCCCGTGGTCCGGCTGCTGCCAGTTCTCGCACACCCAGTCCACCAGCCCGGTGAGCCGCACCCAGAAGTCGTAGGCGATGGGCTCGCCGTACTTGTCGAAGAGGTACACCGAGTCCATCAGGGCGCCGTAGATGTCGATCTGCATCTGCCGCCCCGCCCCGTTCCCCACCCGCACCGGCCGCGAGCCGCGGTACCCCTCCCACGCCAGCTCCGCCTCCTCCACGTCCTCCCCGCCGTCGATGCGGTAGAGGGGCTGCAGCGGGCCCGTCTCCTTCAGCTCGTGGCTCAGCCCCTCCAGCCATTTGATGAAGGCGCCCGTCTCCTCCGTCATCCCCAGTCGGATCAGGGCGTAGAGGGTGAAGGCGGCGTCGCGGATCCAGGTGTAGCGGTAGTCCCAGTTGCGCACTCCGCCCAGCGTCTCGGGAAGGGAGAAGGTGGGCGCGGCCACCAGCGAGCCGTGCGGCTGCGACACCAGCAGCTTGAGCACCAGCGCCGAGCGGTGCACCTCGTCGCGCCAGCGCCCCACGTAGGTGGAAGCGCCGATCCACCGCCGCCAGAAGTTGGAGGTGCGCTTGAAGGCCTCGGCCGCGTAGTGCTCCCCCTGCGCCGGCGACTCGCCCTCCAGGTCGCCCACTTCGACGATGAAGGTGGCCGACTTCCCGTGCGGCAGGGTGAACTCGGCCACCGCGTCGCCGTCGTGCAGCGACAGGTCTTCCGTCGAAAGGAGCCGCACGGCGATGTCGCCCTCCTCCGCCAGGAAGAGCGCGTGGCCGTCGTCGCCCGTCACCCTGTGCGCCGCGGGGCCGTAGCCGAAGCGCGGCGCGCAGCGCATGCGGAAGGCGATGTCGCCGCGCACGGCCTTGGCGCGGCGCACCATGCAGCGCACCCGCTCCGTCTCGCCCACCGGCATGAAGTCGGAGATCTCCGCCACCCCGTCCGCCGAGAGGAAGCGGGTGAGGAGGACGTTGGTGTCGGGGAGGTAGAGCTGCTTGAGGCGGACCCCGTCCAGCGCCGGCGCGAGCTCGAACCGTCCCCCCCGCTCGCGGTCCAGCAGCGACGCGAACACCGGCGGCGAGTCGAAGCGCGGCGCGCACATGAAGTCGATCGTGCCGTCCTTGCACACCAGCGCCACCGTGTGCAGGTCTCCGACCACGCCGTGGTCCTCGATCGGGGGAAAGTCTCGCCTCATCGCTCCTCGCCGGTCCGTCCCGCCGCGCCTCACGCAAACCGCAGTCCTCACCGGATCTCCGCGTCCCCGCGTGCTCCGTGTGAGATCCTTCTTACTGCAACGGATTCGATCAGGAATCGATGCGCCTCCGTCCTGCGTGCCCGTCCGATGCATTCCTGTGACGCAGACGGTGTGGGTGAGGCTTCGGAGCGTGCATGAACGCCTCTCGCGGCACTCATCCCCCTGATGACGCAGTTGCCGGTGCGTCGGAAACCCGAAAGGCGGCGGTCGAAAAAATTTCGGGAGGGCCCCGGCGCATTCTGCCGCGATCGCGCGCGAAGCGGGCGTTCGTGCCGCGCACCCATGCGACGCCACCGGCACCGCGCCTCCGCAACCCTGGTGCACGGGGCTCCAGATGCGGTTTTCGTACGTGTACCGGCCCGTCGTCATGGGCGAGAAAACCCTTGATTCTCCGCCGCCTGCTGCCTATCCTCCCAGCACATTCCCGCCCGGCCCCGCGCTCCCACACCCGATCCGGCCCCATAGCCGCGCCCCCGCGTCCTGGCGGACCCGTTCGCCCGTTCCCGTCTACGTGCCCCGCAGCCGGCGCCGCCGGCATCCGACCACCCGCACCCCCGAGGACCGCATGCGTAACTGGCTCGTGCGCACCTTCTCCCTGCTCGCCGCCCTGATGCTCGCCGTGGCGCTCCCCGCCGCGGCACAGGACACCGGGGGCCTGGCGGGCGCGGTGCGCGACGCCGCCACCGGCCGCCCCATGGCCGGCGTGCGCGTGGAAGCCGTGGCCGAAGGACGCGTGGTGGCCACCACCACCACCGACGCGCAGGGCGCCTACCGCTTCACCGCGCTCCGCCCCGGGCGCTACTCGGTGGTGGTGGGCGGCGAGGCCGGCGGCGTGACCTCGATGGACGCCCGCGTGGTCGCGGGGCAGACCGCCACCATGAACGCCTCGGTCGTGTCCACCGTGGTGCTGAACCCGCTGGTGGTCTCGGCGTCGAAGCGCACGGAGAAGGCGCTCGAGGCGCCGGCGCGGGTGGAGGTGGTGGGCGAGCGCGAGGTGGAGACGCGCCCCACCACCACCGTGGCCGATCACCTGCGCGGCCTCCCCGGCGTCGACGTGGCGCAGACCGGGGTGCAGTCCACCAACGTGGTGGCGCGCGGCTTCAACAACATCTTCTCCGGCGCGCTGCACGCGCTCAGCGACTACCGCATCGCCGGGGTGCCCTCGCTGCGCGTGAACTTCCTGCAGTTCGTCCCGTCGAACAACGAAGACATCTCGCGCATCGAAGTGGTGCTCGGGCCCGGCGCCGCCCTCTACGGCCCCAACACCGCCGACGGCATCCTGCACATCCTCACCCGCAGCCCGCTCGAGCAGCAGGGGACCACCGCGGTGATCGGCGGCGGCGAGCGCGGCACCTTCCAGGGCGAGTTCCGCACCTCGCAGCTCCTTTCGCCCAACTTCGGCATCAAGGTCTCCGGGCAGTTCCTGCGCGCCGACGAGTGGCGCTACGTGGACCCCGCCGAGGTGGCCGAGCAGAACAAGTTCGCCCACGACCCCACCGGCTTCTTCCGCGCCGACCTGATGCGCGCCGCGGGAATCGACGCCACCGAGGCGGCCACGCGCATCGCCCGCATCGGCCAGCGCGACTTCGACACCGAGCGCTGGGGCGGCGAGGTGCGCGCCGACTGGCGGGTGACCCCCGACGTGACCGCGGTGTTCTCGGCCGGCGCCACCCGGGTGGTGAACGGCATCGAGCTCACCGGCCTGGGCGCCAGCCAGGTGAAGGACTGGACCTACTCCTACTTCCAGGCGCGCGGGAGCTGGCGGCGCCTCTTCGCCCAGGTCTACACCAACCGCAGCGACGCCGGCGACACCTACCTGCTGCGCAACGGCGCGCCGATCGTGGACCGCTCCAACATCCTGGTGGGGCAGCTCCAGCACGGCTTCGACCTGGGGACGCGCCAGCGCTTCACCTACGGCGCGGACATGATCCGCACCACCCCGGTGACCGAGGGCACCATCAACGGGCTGTACGAGGGCGACGACCAGACGCAGGAGTACGGCGCCTACCTGCAGAGCGAGACGGCGCTCCACCCCAAGCTGGACCTGGTGCTCGCCGGCCGCGTCGACTTCCACTCGGCGCTCCCGGACCCGGTGTTCTCGCCCCGCGCGGCGCTGGTGTTCAAGCCCGCCGAGGGGCACGCGCTGCGGGTGACCTACAACCGCGCCTTCAGCACCCCCAGCTCGCTCAACCAGTTCCTGGACCTGGGCTCCTCCATTCCCAACCTGCAGCTCGCGCAGCTCGGCTACTCCCTGCGCATCCAGGGCACGGGCGAGAACGGCTTCCGCTTCCAGGACGCGAACGGCAACTACTTCGCGCGCTCGCCCTTCACCCCGGCCGGGCTGGGCGGCCCGGGGCAGCTCCTCCCGGCCAACTCCACCACCCTCTTCCCCATCGCCGTGGGGGTGCTGGCGGCGCGCGCGCAGGCCGCGGGCACGCCGCTCCCGCCCTCGCTGGTGGCCTACCTCTCCGGGCTGCACCCCACGGCCGCGCAGGTGGGGCTCAACTACCTCAACGTGGTGAGCGGCCAGGTGGGCGCGCTCGACGCCCTGAACCTGGACGAGGTGAAGCCGATCCGCGAGTCGACCGCGAACACGCTCGAGGTGGGGTACAAGGGGATCATCGGCAACCGGCTGCTCCTGGCCGCCGACGCCTGGTGGTCGCGCAAGCAGAACCTGGTGACGCCGCTCACCATCCAGACCCCGCTGCTGCTGCTGAACGGGCCGCAGCTCGGCGCCTACCTGGTGCCGCGCTTCATGGCCGACCTGGGGTACAGCCAGGCGCAGGCGACGGCGCTCGCCGCGCAGCTCATCGGCAGCACCACGTCGCCGGGGCTCGCCACCATCCCGGTGGCGGTGGTCTCGTCGGCCGACGTGCACGCCAACGGGGGGCAGCTCCTGGTGACCTACGTGAACGTCGACGAGGACATCGACGTGCGCGGCTACGACCTCTCCACCAAGCTCCTCCTCTCCTCCCTCTGGTCGTTCGGCGCGAACGGCTCGTGGGTGAACGCCGACCGCTGGCAGACGCAGAGCGCGGGGCTGGTGACGCTGAACGCCCCGCGGAGGAAGGCCACGGTCTCGCTGAACTACGACAACGGCGAGGGCAACGGGCTGAACGCGGAGGTGCGGTTCCGCTACACCTCGGGCTTCCCGGTGAACTCCGGGGTGTACATCGGCACGCTCTGCCTGGGCGGTACGCAGGGCGCACTGGCGGAGGGCTGCGTGAAGTCGGCCACGCTGTTCGACCTGAACGCCGGGTACCGCCTGCCGGGCAACCTGCGCCACACCACGCTGCAGCTGGCCGTGACCAACCTCTTCGACGAGGAGTACCGCCCCTTCCCCGGCACCCCCAACATCGGCCGGATGGTCCTCGCCCGCGTGAAGTACGACTTCTAACGGAAAGTCTCAGACCGCGAAGTTTTGTTCAGGATCAGATCCCTGAACTGAATGCCTCACACGGAGTCAACGGAGTCAACGGAGCTCATCTCTGCTGACTCCGTTGACTCCGTGTGAGAGACCCTTTCCCGCGGCGGCGGCAAAGACGCGGAGGACCAGAGAGGGGCATGCGCGAGCCCACTCTGGTCCTCTGTGTCTCTGGGTGAGATGCAGTTACAACGAGGCCAGGTCCGCGTCGACGCGCGCGAGCTCGGGGGCGAAGCCGAGCGACTCGTAGATCTCGCGCGCCGCGTCGAGGTAGGCGCGCGCCTCCACCGGGCGGCCGCAGGCGGCGTGCAGCATGGCGTAGCCGTGCAGCATCGCCGCCTCCTCCTTCCTGGGCAGCCCGCGCTCGTGGATGACGTTCAGCGCCTGCTCGTAGTACACGAACCCCTCCTCGTCGCACCTCGCCCTGGCGATCGCCCCCAGCACCCCGTAGACGGGGACCAGCGTGGGGATCAGCCGGTGCACGATCGCCACCTCCTCGGCCTTGCGCGCCTCCTCCTGCGCCTCGAAGAGCCGGCCCTGGCGGATCAGCAGCTCGCCCAGGTTGGAGCGCATCGTCACCACCCAGCGCGGCTCCAGGCGGCGCGTCAGCGCCTCGCGGAACACCGCTTCGGCCTCGGCCAGGTCGCCGTACTCGGTGAGCAGCAGCCCGCGCATGTTCAGGTAGAAGGGGAGCGCGTCGTCGTCGCCGGTGGCCTCGATGCGCTCCTTGGCGCGCGCCAGCAGCGCCTCGGCGTCGGCCAGCTCGTTGTTCCTGAAGGCCAGCACCGACAGGTTGGTGTAGAACGGCCACTCCAGCCCGGGGTCGCGCAGCCCGCGCGCGATCTCGAGCCCGCGCTCGTACCAGGTGCGCGCCCGCTCGCGCTCGCCGCGGTCGTCGCAGAGGTTGCCGAGCCCCTGGCAGGCCACCGCCTGCCCCGCCGCATCGAGCTGGTCAACCGCCAGGCGGTAGCTGCGCTCATACCACTCCCAGGCGTCGTCGAGTCGCCCCGCGGCGCGCGCGGCGCGCCCCAGGCGGCGCAGCACCAGCACCTGCACCCCGGGCTCGCGCAGGTCGCGCGCGACCTCCAGCGCGAGCTGGTAGATCTTCTCCGCCTTCTCCAGCCGCCCGTCGGCCTCCTCCACCTCGCCGGCGCGCACGAGCGCCTGCGCCGCCGCGGCCAGGTCGCCCTGCTGCTGGTGGCGGATGGCCTCGAGCACCCGGTCGTAGAGCTCCTGCAGCCGCACCTGCGAGCGCTCCACCAGCGACGGGATCATCTCCGCCAGGCGCGCCGGGTCCACCACGCGCTTGCCGACCGTGGCGTACGTGGCGGAGCGCGCCCATTGCTTGTCGCGGTCCACGCGCGACGAGCCGATCACCGCGTCGCTCAAGGGGAGGAACTCCTCGGCGTCGGGGACCAGCGCGAGCGCGCGCTCCACCAGCAGGTGCGGCGGCATGGAATGCGGGCGTATGTGCGAGGGCGAAGGGCCGGTGGGCTCAGCCCCCGGCCATGATGGTCGTGCCCCCGTAGCGCGAGAAGTGCGGCGTGGTGCCGTAGAGACGCGTGTTGGCCACCCATCCGCCCAGCCCCACCCAGTGGTCTGTCTCCCAGCGCGACACCTGGATCGGGCTGCCGTTCAGGAGCACGTTGGTGAGCGGGAAGCTGAGCGTGACCGGGGTGTTGAACTGCAGCCCCTCGGGCCCGAAGTCGGCCATCACCCGCTTCGCCAGCAGCGGGTCGCTGGGGAGGTCGAGGGTGATGACGGTGTTCGCGGAGAGCGCCCCCGCGGGGATGTCGACCCGGAAGCCGTTCAGCTCCACGTAGCCGCCGGCGGCCGCGTTGATCAGCTTCTCGGCGTGGCGTGGGGCGGTGAGGTCGGGAAGACCGATGAACTGCAGCAGCCCCGACAGGTCTACGCTCACGTCGTGCGCGGGCGCGGCGGGCGGCGACAGGGGCGCCACCGAGTGGTCGGTGCAGCCGGCCAGCACGCACGCGGCGGCGGCCAGGGCGAGAATACGGCGAATGGTCACGGCGCGTCCCTGGGCAGAGGTCCGTACGGCGTGCCCCCTGAACAGGCAGGTGCCGTGCCGCCCCCGTGCACCAGCCCTCAAGCGCTTGCGGCGCATCGACTTGCCCCCGATCGAGCGGGGGCCGCGCGAGGGGAGCGCGGAGGCCATCCTGCACCAAAAAGCGGCAGGCTCACCAATTCGAGGAAGCGGCGGCGCCCTCCAGGCCGTACTCGCGGATCTTGCGGGTGAGGGTGTTGCGGTGCACCCCCAGCACCTCCGACGCCTTTCCCAGGTGCCCCTTCACCAGCAGCAGCACCTCGCGGATGTGCAGCTTCTCCACCTCGGCCAGGGTGAGGTCCGGCGCGTAGCCGGCGAGCGGGGCGGCGGCGCCGTCGCCCTCGGGGGGCGCGGGGCGGAGCTGGTCGAGGGGGAGGTGCTCGGCCAGGAGCACGCTGCCGTGGGCGAGGAGCACGGCGCGCTCCAGCACGTTCTTCAGCTCGCGGATGTTCCCCGGCCAGTCGTGCTCGTGCAGCCGGTCGAACACGGCGCGCGAGATGCCGCGGATGTCGCGCCCGTAGCGCGCGGCGTGCACCGCCACCAGGTGGCGCACCAGCAGGTCCAGGTCGCCGCCGCGGCTCACCAGCCGCGGGAGCTGCAGGGTGACCACCGCCAGGCGGAAGTAGAGGTCCTCGCGGAAGCTGCCGTCGGCGATGGCCGCGCGCAGGTTCTTGTTGGTGGCGGCCACCACGCGCACGTCCACGGGAATGCGCTGGTCGCCCCCCACCCGCTCGATCTCGCGCTCCTGCAGGGCGCGCAGGATCTTGGCCTGCAGCGCCAGCGACATGTCGCCCACCTCGTCGAGAAGGAGGGTGCCGCCGCTGGCCCGCTCGAAGCGCCCCACCTTGCGGGCGATGGCCCCGGTGAAGGCGCCCTTCTCGTGCCCGAAGAGCTCGCTCTCCAGCAGGTTCTCGGGGATGGCGGCGCAGTTGATGGCCACGAAGGGCCCCGCGGCGCGCCCGCTGTTGCGGTGGATGGCGGTGGCGACCAGCTCCTTCCCGGTCCCCGACTCGCCCAGGATCAGCACGGTGGCGTTGCTGGCGGCCACGCGGCCGACCATGCGGAAGACCTCGAGCATGGCCGGGCTGGCGCCGATCGCCGCGTCCTCGTCGCCGTCGCCCACGTCGGCGGGGGTGATGGGGACCACGTCGTCGGCCTGGAACACCTCGCGGAGGGTGGGCGCCAGCTCGCGCGCGTCGGGGGGCGAGGCGAACACCCCCAGCACGCCCAGGCGCGAGGCCTCGACCATGAGCTGCATGGTGGGGCGGGTGGCCAGGAGCACCAGCGTGCCGGCGGGGGTGCCGCTCTCCACCATCCGGCGCACCAGCGCCAGGTCGGCGGCCGGGAGGTCGATCGAGAGCACCACCCCCGCCCATTCCCCGGCGCGGAGCTGCTCCAGCCCCGACGAGAGGGTGGCCGCCACCCGCACCTCCGCGCGCGGGCCCACCGCCTCGCGCACCGCGTCGGCGGCGGCGGGGGTGGGATCGATCACCAGGATGGCGGGAGCGGCCACGGGCAGAGGGGCGCGGAAGTGTGGAGTGCTCACCGGAGTGCGGGGCAATCTGCGCACTTCTGCAAAATGGTGCAACGGGACCCTCTGAACAGAAAGTATCGCATACCGTCTCTGATGAATGGTTGGCATTCAGGGTGGCAGACGATCACGAGCAGAACGGCTGACACCCGTGACTCTCCCCCGCTCGTCGGCGCGGGCTCCGAACGACCACGGCAGCGCCAGGCGCGTCGACGAGTGGCTGCAGGCTCGGAATGCGCTGAGTATCGAAATTTTTTTGCGGGACACCCGGTTTGGGGAGCTCACCCCGGCTTCCGCGCCTGAAGGCTTCGGCAACTGCGTCATCAGGGGGAATCGAGCACGCCGCTGCTTCCGTGCGTCATCCCGGCCTTCGTGGATCGGCGAACGATCGTCATCCATCCATTGATCCGAAGGATGTGCACGGCGGCCAGACTCGCTCGTGACCCCCTGATCGATCGGTTGAGACAGTTCGGACCGACTGCGCTGCCGAGGGAGTGAGATGAGGGGTCTCTCAAAAAAATTTCGAGACTCAGCGCGAGCGCCACCTGCAGCCACGCTCCGGCGACGATCTCGCGCGGGAGAGGCTGTCCCCCTCCGTGCCTGTGTGAGACTTCTGTTCACTACGCCCCGGAATGCACACACTCATTCGACCAGCCTGATATCCCACAGGCACCGAGACGCGGAGAACGAAGCGCGGAGGCGTGGTGAGAGCTGCCCCTCTCTCCACGCCTCCGCCGTCGACCGACCGGCCCGTCCTCCAAGACCTGCGCATTCAAACGCCGGGGGCGCATCCAAACCAGCGCATCAGTCTCCCCTCCGGGCCGGCCGGCCCTCCTGCATCGGGGGTCTAGCGGTACGCCTTCGCCGCCTGCACCGCGGCGTACGCGTCGGCGTAGCCGGCGCCCTGCTCCCAGAGCGCATACCCGTTGAGCGGCCGCGCCGTGCTGGTGAGGATCGAGAGCACCTGGTCAGGGGTGAGCTTGCCGTTCGCCGCCTCCTGCATCAGCGCCACGATCCCGGCCACGTGCGGCGCGGCCATCGAGGTGCCGCTCATGCAGGTGAAGTCGTCCAGGTTCTGCACGCCGATGTTGCAGGCGTTCAGGTCGCTGGTGATCCCCAGCGGCGCCACCACGCCGGTGTTCGACCGGGCGGAGACGATGCGCACGCCCGGGGCGGTGATGTCGGGGTGCTGCAGCGGGTCGCCGGGGACGCCGCGCGAGGAGAAGCCCGCCAGCACCGGGGCGCGCCCGCTCGCGTCCACGCACTGCGAGGCCGAGTTGGTGGGGTCGAGCACGTAGAGCTTGCACCCGGCGGCCACGCTGATCACCCACGGCGCCACGCTGTGGTAGTTCATGGTGTTCTCGGCCGGCCCGTCGTTCCCCGCGGCGAACACCACGGTGATGCCGGCGTCGTGCACGACCTTCATCGCCTCGTTGATCGGGTCGGTGGGGTCGAACTCGCCCGTGCCGCCCCACGAGTTGTTCACCACCTTGATGTTGTACTTCACCCGGTTGTCGAGCATCCAGTCCACCGCCTGCAGCGCCGAGGCGTACACCACCACCAGCGTCTCGCCCGCGCTCAGGCCGATCAGGTTGGCGCCCGGGGCCACGCCACGGTACGCGCCGAAGCTGGTGCCCCCGTTCCCCGCGGCGATGCCGGCCACGTGGGTGCCGTGCCCGCCGGTGAGGTCGGTGTTGGGAACGTTGGAGACGGAGAGCTCGCCGCCGGGGCGCGGGAGCGAGGTGGTGTCGTCGGTCAGGTAGTGGAAGTTCATCACGAACTTCACGTTCGCCACCGTCTTGGTGGGGTAGGCCACGTCGGCGTTCAGCCCGTTGATCCCGCTGTCCAGGATCGCCACGCCGATCCCCTTCCCCGTGACCCCGTCGGCCCACACCTGGTCGGAGCGGATCGACTGGTTGCTCTCGCGCAGCAGGGTGGGGACGGCGCGGTTGGCGTACAGGCTCTGCACGCCGGGGAGCGAGACGATCCCCTGGATCTGCGCCGGCGTGCCGGTCGTCACCAGCATCGACAGGTTGCGGAAGGTCATCACCCCGGCGCCCAGGCGCATCACCCGGTTGGCGATGGCCAGGGTGCTGGTCTGCCCGGGGTCGTAGTTCACGATCGCCACCAGCTGCGACGTGGGCGCGGCCGTCGCGAGCGCGGCGCTGAGCTGCGGGTCGATCCTGGGGCCGCCGGTGGTGGTCTCCAGCCGCCCCGAAGCGGTGGCGGCGGGCGCGGTGGGCTGCGCGTCGTTGCAGGCGGCGAGCGCCAGCGCGGCGAGCGGGAGGAGCAGGGTCCGCTTCATGGTGGTCCGTCCGGGTGTTCGTTCGTCGTGCGGACGCCGCCGGTGTGCGGCGCCCGGAGATCCGCTGGACCGCGCGGCGCGGGCCGCCTCCCGCCGTCAGGGGAGGAGGACGCCCGCGCCGCCGTCCGCTTACCGCCGCACCGCCATCACCGCCGCGTAGGCGTCCAGGTACCCCGCGCCCGCCTCCCACTCGCCGTAGTTCACCATCCGCCGCGCGTTGCGGGTGATGGCGCGGTACACCTGGTCCGGCGAGAGCTTGCCGCGCGCCGCCTCCTGCATGAGGGCGATGGTGCCCGTCACGTGCGGCGCGGCCATCGAGGTGCCGCTCATGCAGGTGTAGTAGGGGAGGAAGAGCTGCGGCACGGCGCAGCTGAGCGCGTCGTCGGGCACGTTCAGCGCGTTCATGGTCGTGCCCGTGCTGGCCCGCGCCGAGACGATCAGCGCGCCGGGGGCGGTGATGTCGGGGTGCTGCAGCGCGTCGCCGCGGACGCCGCGCGAGGAGAAGTCGGCCAGCATCGAGGCGCCGCCGGCGCAGAGCGAGGCCGAGTTGGTCGGGTCGGGGGAGACCGTCTTGCACCCTGCGGCCACGCTGAGCACCCACGGAGCAACGCTGTACGGGTTCAGCGTGTTCTCCCCCGGCCCGTCGTTCCCCGCCGAGAACACCACCGCGATCCCCGCCTTGTAGACTTCCTTCGTGGCCACGTTGGTGGGGTCGAGGGGGTCGTAGGCGCCGGTGGTGCCCCACGAGTTGTTCACCGCCTTGAGGTTGTACTTCGCGGCGTTCTCGATCAGCCAGTCGAAGGCGGCCAGCGCCCAGAACACCGCGATGGTCTCGCCGGTGCTGATCCCCACCAGGTGCGCGCCTGGCGCCACGCCGGTGTACTTGCCGCCCGAGCTCGCGCCGGAGCCGCCCACGATCCCGGCCACGTGCGTCCCGTGCCCGCCGTCGAGGTCGGTGTCGGGGAGGTTCTCCAGGAAGAGGCTGGCCGCCACCGCCGGCTCGCCCTCGTCGAAGGTCACCAGGTCCTCCACGCTCCCGAGCATCTTCACGTTCTGCACGGTGTGCGCGGGATAGGCGACGTCGGGGTTGAGCCCGTCGACCCCGCTGTCGAGGATGGCGACGCCGATCCCCTTCCCCGTGTAGCCGGCGGCGCGCGCCAGGTTGGCGCGGATGCTGGGGATGCTCTCGGCCAGGTGCCACCGGAGCTGCTTGTTCGAGTAGAGCGACACCACGCCGGGCGTGGCGGAGATCTGCGAGAGCTGCGCGGGGGTGGCGAGCGCGAAGACCATGGGGAGGTGCTTGAAGCGGATGATCCCCGCCCCCGTGCCCCGCACCGCGCCGACCACGGCGTCGCCGCTGGCGGTGCTGTCCCAGGTCACCAGCACCTGGAGTTGGTCGGCGGGCCCCGCCAGGCGCAGCGCGTTGCCGAGCACCGGGTCCACGCTCACGTTGCCCGCGAGCAGGGCGCTCGGCCCGGCCGGCGTCCGCTCGGGGCCGAGCGGTTGTGCGTCGTTGCAGGCCGCGGCCGTGAAGGCGAGGGCGGCCAGGGTGAGCCAGCGCTTCATCCGAAAATCCTCCGTGCGTCGTGACCGAGGGTGAACCCGTGAGCGTTGCGTTCCGTGCCCCGGGAAAGGGCAAGCCCGGGTCCACGTGCCGGGCCACGCTGCACAGGATCGGTGAAACGGACAGATCCCGCCGGCGGCGGCCGTTCGGGGCCGGATAACCCAAGCCGCGTCCGTGCAACTGGATAGATTGAATCGGACGAGCGCCGGCGCGTCCCGACTGAAGGTGCGGAAGACCGAAATCGATCCCTGTCCGCAACGGGTTGCGGAGGGTGGTGCAGCATCTTGAGGCATCGACCATTTCACTATTACGGTGCAATTACCCGTTTCATTCTGGTGAACCGCCGATGGGCACGGCCCATGCGCCTGCACCCATCTGCAACATCTGGTGGGATCACCTGCTGGACGGGATGGGGCGGGATGGAGGACGAGCGGATGGGCGGCGCGCCGCAGACGGGGAACGAGGATCCGGTGCTCGCGCTGCTGGACGCGGCCGGGGGCGCCTACCGCGCGCACGACGCGGCGCTCCGGGGCGAGCTGGCCGGCGCGCGCGCGGACGCGGCGCGGCTGCTGGGGCAGGTGGAGGAGAGCCGCGCCGCGGCGGCGGCGAACGCGGCCGAGGCGGCGCGGCTGGAGGAGGAGCTGCGCGCCTCGCGGGCCGAGCTGGAGCAGACGCGGCGCGCCTTCGAGCGCCAGCGCGACCGGGCCGAGAGCCTGCGGCACGCGCTGGTGGAGGTGCACCGCGCCCTCTTCGGCGGCAACGTCTACGAGATGATCCTGCGCGCCTGCCTGCAGATCACGGGGGCCACGCGCGGGGTGTACATCGCGTCGCGCCCGCGCGGGGGGATCCGGGTGCGCGCCTCGGTGGGGGTGGACGGGTATCCGCGCGAGGCCCCGTCCGCGTTCGTGGAGGCCGTCTACCGGCGCGTGGTCGACCGCGGCGCGCCTGCGGTGTGCAACGAGGGGAGCTCGGTGGGGCTGGAGGGAATCCCCGCGGCGGAGCGCGAGGAGGAGCGCTTCGCCAACTTCGTGGGAAGCCCGGTGGTGCTGATGAAGGACCTGGCGGGGGTGGTGCTGGTGGCCGACAAGCACGCCGGCGGCTTCGACCCCGACGACGTGGAGACGCTGATCAGCGTGGGGCACCAGGCCGGGGTGGCGGTGGAGAACCGGCGGCTGGAGGAGGCGCTGCAGCGCGCCTACGTCAGCACGGTGAGCATCCTGGCCGACGCGGTGGAGGCCAAGGACCCCTACACCCACGGCCACTGCGAGATGGCCTCGCGCTACGCCCGGCTGGTGGCGGCGCGGCTGGAGCTGCCGCCCGAGGAGCAGGCGGTGGTGTGCTACGCGGCGCTCCTGCACGACGTGGGGAAGATCGGCGTGAGCGACGGGGTGCTGAACAAGCCCGGGCCGCTGCTCCCGGAGGAGATGGAGCTGATGCGGGCGCACGTGCGGGTGGGGCACGACCTGCTGCGCAACGTGCCGATCCTGCAGACGGTGGCCGAGGTGGTGCTGCACCACCACGAGCGCTACGACGGCACCGGCTACCCTGACGGGCTGCGCGGCGAGGAGATCCCGGTGGCGGCGCGCATCGTGGCGGTGGTCGACGCCTACTGCGCCATGATCACGCGGAGGAGCTACAAGGAGGCATACACCGAGGCGCACGCGCGCGAGGAGGTGCGGCGCTGCTCCGGCACCCAGTTCGACCCCGGGATCGTCGACGCCTTCCTCTCGGTGGTCGACACCCCCGCGGCGGCGGACCCGGACGACGACTCGTGGGCCGAGTGCCTGGTGCTCCCCGGCCTGGCCGACCGCATGCTGCTGCGGCGCGCCTCGTAGAATGACAGTATCTCACCCGGGGGCACAGAGACTCTGTGCCTCCGGGCGAGACCTTCCCTGGAAGCCACCCGCATGGGATACGTCGTCGGGGCCGTGCTGGCGCTGGTGGTGTGCGGGCTGGCGAGGGCGGCGGGGATGGACCGCGACCGCGCCTTCTACCCCACGCTGGCGATCGTGGTGGCGTCGTACTACGTGCTCTTCGCGGCGATGGACGGCACCACTCGCGCGCTGGTGGTGGAGACGGCGGGGGCGCTGGCGTTCGCGGCGCTCGCGGTGGCGGGGTTCCGGCGGCAGCTGTGGCTGGCGGCGGCCGCGCTGGCCGGGCACGGCCTCTTCGACGTGGTGCACGACCGGCTGGTGGAGAACCCGGGGGTGCCACCCTGGTGGCCGCCCTTCTGCATCGGCTTCGACCTGGCCGCGGGCGGGTTCCTGGCCTGGCTGCTGATCCGGAAGAAATGACACGACCTCACGCGGCGACGCGGAGGCGCGGAGAGACCCACGGTGGCTCTCTCCGCGCCTCCGCGCGAGGTCCTTTGAGTAGAGTCAGCGCTCGATGAAGAACACCGGTCCGGCCACCCGCGGCACCCGGACCACCACGGCCGGGCTCGCGTTGCCGGCATCCGTTCCGGGCGTGTCAGCGCGATCGTGCCGCACCGCCACGACCAGCGTGTCTCCATGCGACCACGAGCCGTCCACCAGGATGGTCGAGAACATCGGCTGGCTGAACCCCATCGACGCGACGATCACCATCTCCTTCCCGAAATCGATGTCCGGGTGAGGGTCCGTGCCGAGCAGGATGAAGGGCCGGACCACGGCCCACTCCTCCCGGGTCCGGACCACGCACCGCAGCGGCTGCATGGAATTCGATTCCCCGGCGACACCCACCAGGGAACGCCGTGAGCGGGGCATCGCCGCCGTGTCCAACGGCTCACCCGCGCTCGCCACCCCTCGCCGTGCGGTTTGGCAGAACCCGGCGAGCGGGGCCGGCACCGTATCAGCCGCCGCAGGGGCGAAGCGGGTTGCGCGGGGAACGGCGGGCGGAGACGCCGCAGAAGGGCTCAACGACGGCTCGTGAATCGCGCCAGGCTCCCCGCGCGCTGGCGCTTGCGGCGCATCGCCCGCGCCTCGGCAGGCGCAGGCGAGCGCAGCCGCGCCGATCCACGAGCGGCGGCGGCGGCGGCGGGCCTGCGATCCCGCCCCTCCGGATCGGCGGCGGCACCCGTTACGGACGCTCACCTCCGGAACCATCCTGACACCCGGCTGAAGAGTGTAGCTTCGCCTCTCTTCCCCTGCGCCGCGCGCCTGGGGGAATGAGGCGCGCGTACCCGGACGGGTGGAGGACCGCCGCTGCGCAAGGGACTGAGCGTGGCGGGTGTCCGGATTGGCGTGGCGTTGCCGCAGGGCGTAGACCGGATCATCGTGCCCGTCGCGATCAGCTCGTACATCATCACGCAGGTACCGGAATCGGTGATGGTCTGCGACGTCTGCGCCCATCTGCGCATGGACGGATCGTACCACCAGGTCGACGCGTAGCGCCACGAGCGCGAGGCGTACCGGGACACCATCTCGCGGCCGTCCTCCGCCAGCCCCACCGAGGCCAGGGAGTTATTGGGGAAGTTGGCCTTCTGCACCGGCCGCATCCCCCCCGTCTTGACCGACACCATCCACACGTCGCGGCCCGCGTTGTCTTCGGCGCGGCTGTAATCGATGCACTTGAACTCGACCTCCACGTCGAAGCTGTCCGCCGGCGCCACCCCGAGCCGCACGACGTCCACGCACCGGTTCGGCGCCGAGATCGACTCCGACCCGTTCACGTAGTTCACCACCGCCATCACCGAGTCGGACCGCGGCGAGTAGGCGATCCAGTTGCTCGGGCTGCGGTAGCTGGCGGTGTAGCTGGTGCGGCGTTCGCACTTCTCCAGGTTGTACCTGTGCGCCGTGACCCACTCCCCGTACACGCGCTGCTGCGCCGTGTCCGCGGGGAGGGACACGGGGCCCACGTATTCGTGCGTGCAGTACTGCACGTACGGCGAGCTGAAGCCGGAGTTGGGGATCGTGGCGACGAACGAGTCGGTCCTGGCCACCTGGCGCCACACCTCGGTGGAGTAGAAGGTCACCGTGGTGTCACGGCTGTGCGAGGTGCCACGCAGCGAGTTCACCGCGCCGGCGCCCCCCGGCCGGGTGTACGCGATGGCCGCGGTGTCAGGGAGCCAGAAGCCGTTGCTCCAGCGCAACGCGCGCGACGCCTGGTACGACGTGATCACCAGGCGCCGGCCGCCGTGCAGCGGGTTCACCTCCACGACGTCCGGGTCGCCGGTCTGGATGGTCTCGACGTTTCGTGACCCGGCGAGGTTCCGCTCGACCACCACGTTCCCGTTCTCCACCCAGACCCGGTTGCCGCAGAGCGGAGCACCCGGGAGCTGCGCCGCGAGCTTCAGCGACTCGTGCGCGTTCAGGAGCCAAGTGTTCGCTGCGCCGTTCGCGATCGACCGTCCTCCCGTTTGCGCGCCGGTGATGAGCAGCTGTTTGACCATCCCCGCCGTCAGCCGCGGATCGAACGAGAACAGGAGGCCCGCGACCCCCGCCACGTGCGGCGCCGCGAAAGACGTTCCGCCGTACTTGTGCGGCAACAGCATGCCGAACCCGTCCAGCGCACCAATGGTATCTCCCGGTGCCGCAATCTCCACGAGAGGCCCGAAATCCGACTGCAGAGTGCGCCGGAACCCCGCGCCGCCCTTCGCCACGGCGCCAACCACGATCACGTTTTCCGGGAAGCGGGTCGCCAGGCGCGGATACCCATTCCACTTCGCGTCCAGCGAGTCGTTCCCCGCGGAAAACACGATCAGCGGGTCCCGTCCCGAGCTGAGGAGCCCGTGGATCACCATCTCCATGCCGTGCGCAAAGTTTTCCGCGCCGCGTTCGTCAGCGGCCGTGGGCGCGTTCTGGCGAAGACGCGCGAGCTTCGCGGGATCGCGGTTCTCGAGTCCGAGCGACACGTTGATCACGCGCGCGCCGCGCATCCCTGCTTCGAACACGCGTGCGTTCGTGAACGCCAGCACGGGTACGGTCTTCTGCGTGGCGCTGTCGTACCGGGTCACCGGATTACCGTGAGGGTCGGTCGCGACGTCGTACAGCGAGAGGCGGGCGTTCCACATCACCCCCGTCATCTCCAACTGATTGCCCCCACGCGCCGCGAGGATCGAGCTCGTCTCGGTGCCGTGCGCCATCAACTGTGGCCAGAGATCGACCCCGTGCGTGTGGGTGACGTTGGCGGCGAGGTCCGGGTTCAGGACCAAGTGGAAGCCGATGTCGACATCCGCAACGTGGGTGTCCCCGCTACCCGTCGCGCACCCCCATGCGTCGGGCGCGGCGATCGCCTCCAGCCCCCAGTTCATGCTGTCGGCCTGCTCGGGGTCGAGACGCCATCGGCTGTAGTCGGGCCCGTCTGCCGCGTAGGCGTAGTTGACGCCCTCGTCCATCGGAGTGACGAACTGCGGGGCGGCGCCGCTGACCTGCGGCAGCGACTCGAGGGTGGCGCGCGCGTCGAGCAGCGGATACGCCGTGCTGTCCCCGGCGATCTGGATGTAGTAGATACCCTCGCCTTCGGGAGCGGGCGAGCCGCCGATCACCTTGCCCTTTACCTGGTCGAGCGCGGCCTGGCGCTCGGCGAGCGTGGCGCCGGGGTTGAACATCACCGCGACCACCCGGCGAAGGTACTGCCCCGTCATCCCCGGCAGGTCCGTCCCGATGTTCTCCGCGGCGAACATGTCCGCCGGGATGCCGTCGGGTGCCTGGGCGGTCACCTTGGGCTCGCTCGGCCGCGCCGTGAACACGTACAGGATGAACGAGAAGGTCTTCGCCGTGGGCGGCATCAGGAGCTGCCACCGCTTCACGGCCGAAACCGCATTGGGCGCAAGCAGCTCGGGGTAGAAGTGGTACGGCTGCTTCGCCTTGGTGAAGCTCTCGAATCCGTCCGCGTTGGCGACGATGATCGTCCCGGTGTCGCCGGGCGCATAGTACGCGGTCACCTTCGGGCCTTCGTGGTAGAACACCTTCGAGCCGACTGCCGTAGTCCCGTCGGGGGTGCCGATCGCCTCTGTCAGCAGATTCTGCAGGGTGACGTCGAAGGCAAAGATCCGGGTGGTCGAGTCATAGAGCACGTTGCTCGACCGCAGCTTGACGTAGGGCGTGCCCAAAATGGCCTTGCGCGAGCCACCCGGCTGCGGGACATCCGCCGGCCGGCAGTCGAGCGCGAGGGTCTGGAGGTCGCCGGCGCAGGCGAGCCTGGCAACGGTGCCAGCGCCGTACGCAGGCGCCGAAGGCGCGGCCGCAGGGCCGGTGGCGTCGCTGCAGGCGCCGGCGAGCGCCAGCAGGGGGAGCACGACGCCCGCGGCGGCGAGCAGCGAAAGAGATGTCTTCATGGTGACGTGAGGTGACCGTACCAGGGTGCCGGAGGGAGCTGCGGCTCGCGCAGCAGAAAAAACTCGAAGGATCACGACCTGTGGAACCCCGCGCCGGAGAGGGCGCAGGGCCACCGCAGCACGGGCTGAAAGGCCCCGGGAAAAGAACAAATGTTTACAGGGCCGCGCGATCGCGGGCCTCCGGGTCCGCGTCTATGTTTCTCGCCACGTCCGCGTCGCGAACTGCGCGCCGGTCACCGTCCGAATCTCGCGAGGGGGGCGCTCACTCGCGCTCGAGGAAAAGCACGGTCCGGGCCCGGGGCACCCTGGCCACCACCACGGGATTGGTCCCCATGTCGCCCACGACGTCGCCCTGCGGTGAAGCGCTGGTCACCGTCACGACCAGGGTGTCGCCGCGAAGCCAGGTGCCGTTCACGACGATGTCGTAGAGGATCGTCGGGCGCGAGCCCATCGCGGCGACGACCAGCATCTCCCTGCGGAAATCGGGCGCGGGCGCAGGGAACACCGAGTCCGGATGGATGCTCGTGAGGGGGCGGATCGCATCCCATTCCCGCTGGTTCCGGACGATGCAGCGCAACGGGGCGTCGAGGTGCGACTCGATGTCGGTGCGCAGGAGAGCGCCCGGCATGCGTTGCGCCGTCGTCGTGTCGAACCAGGCCGGCCCGGGTCCGGGCGCGTTCCGCAGAGACTGGCAGAAGCCGCTCAGCCCCTCGGGGACACCCTCCCCGTCTCCCGGGGCGAACCGCGTCAGGGAAAGGTGCCTCGAGGCCGTGTCGGGACTCGCGCGCACGGGCGCCGTGGCCACGCGCGGAGGTGCCGCCGCCCCCGTCCGCCCGGAACTTTCGGGCGGGCCGCACGCCGCGAGCAGCACGGCGGCCACCACGATCTGCATGAGGTACCCTCGGGGGGTTCTAAATCGATTCATGGGTTGCTCCGAGGAGCGTGCGTCCCGGTATACCGGCTGGAGCCGTGCCGTCTCGGCACGCGAACGCGCGATCGACAGTCAGACCTGTTCAGCGGATCGATCCGGCGGCAAATCGGGCGCCATGGCCGCGAAACAGACAAGCCTGGCACAACGGAACCACGGGCGAATCATGCACCTCGGTGGTGCGGAACAGGTGGGGTTCGCCACGGGGACGATCACGGGCGACCCGGGGTCACATGGAATCTCGCGGAAGTTCAACCCTGACAATGCCTTGGCATGGAGCGCGCCCGAGGCGGGCCGCCGGGAGCGCACAGCCGGCCTCGCCGATCCTACCGGGTGCCGGTGCGACGGGCTTCAATGGACGAGCCACGGAAGAGACCGGCGTCTCCTCCGTGCCTCCGCGTCTCCGCGTGAGACCCCTGCTTCAGTTCGGCGCGCCGCCGCTGCTGCGCACGACCAGGCGGGGCTTGGCGGCGTAGAGCGCGCGGTCGGCCTCGCGGATCAGCTCGTCGGGGGAGTGCAGCTCGGGGTGGTAGGCCGCGATCCCCGCGCTCACGCCCACCTGGCCGCCCAGCCGCGCGCACACGCGGTCGGCCAGCGAGCGCGCGGCGGAGGAGGAGCCGCCGGGAAGGATCGCCAGGAACTCGTCGCCGCCGTAGCGCACCACCACGTCGCTGCCGCGCGCCTCGGCCTTCAGCGCGTCGGCCACCTCGCAGAGCACCCGGTCGCCCGCCTGGTGCCCCTGCTCGTCGTTCACCGCCTTGAAGCCGTCCAGGTCCATCACCATCACCGCCAGCGGGTCGCCGCGGCGGGCGGCGGCCCAGGCGTGCTCCATCACCACGTCCATGTGGCGGCGGTTGGCGAGGCCGGTGAGCGAGTCGGTGAGGGAGAGGGAGCGCACGCTCTCGATCAGGCGGATGCGGCGCAGCGCCATCTCGGCCTGCAGCGCCAGCGCGCGCAGCACGTCCCAGTCCTCGGGCTCGAAGATGCGGTCGTCGCGGCGCTCGGTGAGCACCAGCACCCCCTCGTCGGCCACGGGCACGTGCGCCACCTGCGCGGTGGCCGGGTCGCCGAAGAGCGGCGCCGCCGAGGGGCACGCCCCGTCGCGGCGCGCGTCGACCGCGAGCAGGAGCCCGGGGCGGGCGTAGCGGTCTTCCCAGAGCAGGGCGGGCCGGTAGTCGCGGGGGCTGGCGCCGGGGCGCTCCGGGGCGCGCAGCATCCCGCGCGCGGGGTCGCGCACCAGCGCCAGGGCGGTGTGCGCGCCCACCATGCGCAGGGCGTGCTCGGCCAGCGCGTGGTAGACGGCCGCCTCGGTGTCGGCGGCGTTCAGCTCCAGGAAGAAGGCGATCAGGTGGTCGGGAAGGCGCTCGCGCTTGGCCTGGCGGAGGCGCTCGTGGCGGAGCGCGGCCACGCGCGCGGCCGCCTGCTCCAGCAGGTCGTCCTCGCCCCCGAAGGGAAGGCGGCAGGGCGCCGAGGCGGCCATCACCACCCCCTCCTGCGGCCCCCCGTCGAGCACCAGCACCACCCCCTCGCCCTCGTCGCAGAGGCCGCGCAGCCCGCCCTCGGGGCGGGTGGCCAGCACCAGGCGGTTCGACCGCCCCTCCGCGAGCTGCAGGGTGAAGTCGGGGATCCACCGGGTGGGCGTCGCCAGCAGGACGCCCACGTTCTGATCGTCACCGCGCCGGAGCCGCATGGAAGGTCCTTCCAAGCAATGGGCGGAAGCCTCCCCGAAGGAGGAATCCGCCCGTTTCAGATCGCCTAAAGTATTACGTACCTTTCAGATAGAGAAGATACAGATGTTCTCAATCGGAGTCAATCGGGTGTCCCTCGAACAGGACGGTGACCGGCAGATGCCAGGGAAAAACAGGGCTGAGCGCCTCTCCCGCATCTGCGCGCCGGCTCGCCACGCAGGGCTGCATGAGCGGCAGGCGGGCCCAACTGTCCCATTCTTGTCCCACATATGGAGATACAGAGGCTCGAGAGGGCTCAGCGGCTCTCTCCGGGCCTCCGTGCCTCTGATACTACCAACAGAAGGACCTCACACGGAGTCAACGGAGTCAACGGAGTTGATGTTTCCGTTGACTCCGTTGACTCCGTGTGAGGTATTCAGTTCAGGAGGTTTGATCCTGATCGAAGCTCGGCAACGTGGTATGAGTGGTTGTTTACCGCGGCCCCGCCGGCAGGTGCTCTTCGAGGTAGCGGGTCAGCAGGCTGAACAGGTGCAGCGTGGTCCCGTCGCCCTCGCAGATGCAGTGGGTGCGGTTCGGGTACGCCATCATGGTGAAGGGGCGGTTGGCCGCCACCAGCGCGTTGACCACGGCCTCGGTGTTCTGGTAGTGCACGTTGTCGTCGCCGGTGCCGTGCACGATGAGCAGGTTGCCGCGCAGCCCCCCGGCCACGTTCACGGCCGACCCCGCGCGGTACGCCTCGGGGCTCCGCTGCGGCAGCCCCATGTAGCGCTCCTCGTAGATGGTGTCGTAGTACCGCGGGTCCGACACCGGGGCCACCGACATCCCGGTGGCGTAGAGCTCCGGGTAGCGGAACATCAGGTTCAGCGTGGTCGACCCGCCGCCGCTCCACCCCCACACCCCCACCCGCGTGGAATCGACGAACGCCCACCGCCGGACGGCGCGCGCGGCGGCCGCCTGGTCCGCGGCGTTCAGCACGCCGAACCCCTGGTAGATCGCCTTGCGGAAGGCCCGGCCGCGCGGGCTGGGCGTGCCGCGGTTGTCGACGCTCACCACCACGTAGCCGCGCTGGGTGAGCAGCAGGTGCCAGAGGTAGGAGAAGGGCTCGTAGTCGTCGGTCACCGTCTGCCCCGCGGGCTCGCCGTAGACGTAGAAGAGCACCGGGTAGCGGCGGGCGGGGTCGAAGCCGGGCGGCTTCATCACCCACCCGTCGAGCGGCACCCCGCCGGCGTCCACGCGGAAGAACTCCACGGGGCCGCGGGCGAGCGTCCCCAGCCGCGCGCGCAGCGCGGCGTTGTCCTCGAAGGTGCGGACGCGCTCGTGCGAGGGGAGCCGCACCAGCTCGTAGACGGACGGATCGCCGAACGACGAGTACGTGTGCACGGCCCACCCCGCGCCCGGCGCCAGGTTGTAGGCGTGCCGCCCGCGGGTGAACGAGGCCGGGGTCACGCGCTCGGCGCGGCTGCCGTCCAGCCGCGCGCGCCAGAGGTAGAGCTGCGTGGCGTTGGTGGGAGAGGCGCGGAAGTAGACCCATCCGCCGGGCTCGTCCACCTGCACCACGTCGACCACGTCGGCGCCCGCCGGGGTGACCGGGCGCACCTCGCGGCCGTCGCGCGACACCGCGTACAGGCGCCGCCAGCCGTCGCGCTCGCTCTGCCAGAGGAAGCGCCGGCCGCCGTCCAGCCAGGGGACCTGCCGCACCACGTCGAGCCAGGCGCTGTCGCGCTCGGTCAGCACGGTGCGCACCGCGCCGCCGCGCGCGTCGCCGAGCATCACCTCGTTCGTGTTCTGCAGGCGGTTCAGGTGCTGGAGCACCACCTCGTCGCTCGAGGCCGCCCACTCCATGCGCGCGATGTAGTTGTCGCGCGGGTCGCCGGGCACCCGCAGCCAGGTGGTCGCTCCGCCGCCGGCCGGCACCACGCCCACCCGCGCGGCGGAGTTGGTGCCGCCGGCCTTGGGGTACTGCACCGGCACCACGAAGGAGTAGAGCGAATCGGTGTCGTTGATCAGGCTGAACTCCCGCACCCCCGTGGCGTCGAGCTGCCAGTAGGCGATGCGGCGCCCGTCCGGGCTCCAGCGCCAGCCGTCGCGGATCCCGAACTCCTCCTCGTACACCCAGTCGAAGGTGCCGTTGATGGTGGTGCGCGACCCGTCGCGGGTGAGCGGGACGATGCGTCCGCCCTCCAGCTCCTCCACGTAGAGGTTGTTCTCCCGCACGTAGCCCACGCGGCGCGAGTCGGGGGAGAACTTCGCGAACATCAGGGTCGACGGCGCCGCGCCGCCCCCGAGCTGCGTCAGCCTTCCGCTGGCGCGGTCGAGCACCCAGTAGTCGCCGCGCGAGTTGACCCGCCACACCTTCCGCGAGTTGGTGTAGATCAGCAGCTTACCGCCGTCCGGCGAGAACTCGTAACCCTGCACGGCCAGCGGCTGCTCGGCGCCTGCCGGCGTGAGCGCGCGGGCGGAGACCAGCACGGTGCGCGCGCCGGTCGCCGTCTCGTGGCGCACCAGCTCCCTCCCACTGCCGTCGGCCGCCGGCTCGAGCGTGATGTACGCCGCGCCGCCTTCGCTCCAGCGAAGCTGGCTGATGGAGCGCGGCTGCAGCTCGGCGCCCGCGTAGATGCGCTCGAGCGTGAGCCGCGACGAATCGGCCTGCTGCGCACCGAGCGGCGCGGCGAGCGCGAGCGCGGCGAGTGCCGCGGTGAGTCGGCTTCGCATGGGAGATCGCGATTGGGAGGAGAGAAAAAAGGCGCTTCCCTGGTATCGTCCGGACACCGGCTCAGCTTTTATTTCACGCAGAGGCGCTGAGGGGAACGGAGAGACACAGGATCTACTTCTCCGGGCGGCATACGCAAGGGCTGGAAAAGCCGAGCGCCCACCCCAGGAGCTCCGGGAATGGGCGCGTGCGGAACGGCTGCGGTGATGCGGTCAGCCCAGCGGATAGACGGGGACGGGGTCGATCTCCGCCGCCTCGGCGCGGGCGGAAAACCTGGAGCCCACCCGGCCCGTGGCCGCCTCGAGCTCGTCCATCCGCCGCCAGAGCTCGCGGCGGCGCTCGTCGACCCAGGCGATGCGCCCGCGGATCAGCTCCGCGCGCTGCTGGGCCTGCTCCATCAGGGTGCGCAGGTGCTTCGGCTGGGCGGTCCGGTCCATGACCTTGCCGGTGGAGGCGTCGGAAGCCGCGCGGGATCGCGGCGAACGCTCCACTGTACGCGAAACGGATGGCGGCCGGGTATCGGGAGTGTGCGAGGAGAGCGTCGGGGAGTTCCCCCACAAAATGGAACGAAAACGAACAGGGCCGGCAATGATACCGCTTTCCAGAATTCGCTCTGCGTAAAGACGTCATCCTGAGGACGGCCACGCAGAACTTCCGGCATGGCAGCAGCCGGCAGTCCGAAGGATCTGATGTCAACGAAAGGTATTGCTATCAGATCCTTCGGTCGCCGCCGGGCTTCTCGGCGATGCGAATTCCGCGCAGCGGCTCCCTCAGGATGACGTCGTTTTTTGCACAGCCAATCTCATGAGGCGGTATTGGAGCATGAGGGAAATTCTGCTTGATCTCTCACGGAGGCCGCGGAGGAACCGTGCTGTTCCCCCCGTGACCTCCGTGACCTCTGTGAGAGAATTCTTTCGCCGTGCTTTCAGCCGTCGGCGGGAGGGGCGGGAATGCGGACGAACACCGAGGTGCCGGCGCCGGGCGACGACTCGATCTCCAGCTCGCCGCCCAGCAGCGCCACCCGCTCGCGCATCCCCCGCACCCCCAGGCGCTTCGCCTTCTCGGGCGTGGCGAGCGTGGCTTCCACGTCGAAGCCGCCGCCGTCGTCCTCGAGGATGGCGCTCAGCACGCCGCCGCGGCGCTCCAGCACCAGGCTCACCCGGCTGGCGCCGGCGTGCTTCAGCACGTTGTTCAGCCCCTCCTGCACCACCCGGTAGACGGTGGTCTCCACCTCGGGGCGCAGCCGCCCGCCCTCGATCCCCAGCGCGTGGAAGTCGCAGGCCACGCCGTGGCGCCGGCTCCACTCCTCCAGGTGGTTCCGCAGCGCCGGGGCGAGCCCCAGGTTGTCGAGCGCGGGCGGGCGCAGCTCCACCGCCAGGTCCTGCATCTCGCGGGCGATGCGGTCGGCCAGGCGCTCCAGGTCCTGGATGCGGGAGAGCTGCCCCGGGTGGTGCTCCAGCGCCTTCAGCCCCAGCATCAGCCCGGTCACGAACTGGCCCAGCGAGTCGTGCAGCTCGCGCGAGATGCGCCGCCGCTCCTCCTCCTCCACCGTCACCAGCTGGCGCAGCACGTCGCTGCGCGACGCCTCGGCCCGCTCCCGCTCGGCGATCTCGGCCGCCAGCGCCCGGTTGCTCTCCGCCAGCTCGGCCGTGCGCTCCCGAACCCGGCACTCCAGCGACTCGTTCAGCTCCCGCAGCCTCTCCTCGGCCCGCATGCGGTCGGTCAGGTCGCGGGCGATGAAGGTGAAGCCCACCAGCGCCCCCTCGCCGTCGCGGATGGCGGTGGTGATCTCGTTCACCCAGATGCGGGCGCCGCCCTTGCGCACCCGCCACGCCTCGCGCTCGGCGCGCCCCTCGCGCACGACCGCGTCCAGCTCCCGCTCCACCTCGCCGGCGGCGACCTCCTCGGGGGTGTAGAAGAGGGAAAGGTGGCGCCCGACCGCCTCTTCGGCGGTGTACCCCTTCACCCGCTCCGCCCCCTCCGTCCACTCGGTGACCACCCCCCGCGCGTCGGTGAGGAAGATGGCGTAGTCGCGGATGTTCTGGACCAGCGTCCGGAAGCGCTCGCGGCTCTCGCGCAGCGCGTCTTCGGTGGCGCGGCGCTGCGTCACGTCCTGGCCGATCTTCAGGAAGCCGCGCACCTCGCCGCCGGGGCCGGCCACCGCGCGGGTCACGCCGTCGATGAACACCCGGGCGCCGTCCTTCCGCAGGTGCCAGCGCACGTCGGGCGCCGACCCGTGCTCCCGGGCGTGCGCGCGCTCCTTCTCCGGCTCGCCCGCCGCGCGGTCCTCGGGGGTGAAGGTGATGTCCACCGGCTTCCCCAGCGCCTCGCCGACCGTCCAGCCGAAGACCGCCTCGGCACCCGGCGACCAGCTCTCGATCCGCCCCTCGGCGTCGGTGGTGAAGATGGCGTAGTCGCGCGCGCCCTCGATGATCTGCCGGTGCCGCTCCTCGCTGGCGCGCAGCGCGGCTTCGTTCTCCTTGGCGGCGGTGATGTCGAGCACGAACTCCACGCACTCGGAGCCGCGGCCGTGTCCCGCGAGCCGCGTGGGCGCGACGAGCCCCCACCAGCGCGAGCCGTCCCTGCGCAGGAGCTGCTTCTCGTACGGCGCCGTCTCGCCGCGCTCCGCCAGCTCGGCGGCGGCGCGGGCGGCCACCTCCATGAACTCCGGCGGCGTCAGCGTCTCCCAGAGCGTGGTGGTGCGCAGCTCCCGCACGGTGTAGCCGCTCATTCGCTCGAAGGCGGCGTTCGCGTCGAGGATACGTCCGTCCAGGCGGAAGAAGAGCACGCCCACCGTCTCGATCGAGATCGCGCGGCGCAGCCGGTCTTCCGAGGTCGCCTCGGCGCTCCCCGGGAAGACCCCTTCGCCCGCCCCCTCCGGACGGTCCCGCGCTTCGCTCACGGGCCTCTCCTCTCCATCACCCCTCCGCCAGCCAGCCGCGCTGCAGGGCGTAGCGCACCATCTCCGTGCGGCTCCTGAGCCCCAGCTTGTCGGCGATGCGGGCCTTGTACGTCTCCACCGTCTTGGTACTGATCCCCAGCCGGTGCGCGATCTCCTTGTTGCTCTCGCCCCAGGCGATGCGCCGCAGCACCTCTTCCTCGCGCTCGCTGAGCGACTCGGCGGGCGCGGCGGCGGGCTCGGCCTGGAAGGGCTGCACCGAGCGCCGCAGCATCGCCCCCGCGAGCACCGGGTCCACGTAGGTGCCGCCCGACCCCACGGTGCGGATGGCGCGCACCAGCTCGTCGGCCGCCGCTCGCTTCAGCACGTACCCCGCCGCGCCCGCCTGCAGCAGCCGCACGAGGTGCGCGCGGTCGTCGTGGGCGGTGAGCGCGATCACCTTCACCCCCGGGAAGTCGCGCGCGATGCGCTCCGTGGCCTCGGCGCCGTCCATCCCCGGCATGGAGACGTCCATCACCACCACGTCGGGCGCGAGCGCGCGCGCGGGCGACGGCCTCGTGGCCGTCGCCCGCCTCGCCCACCACCTCCATCTCCGGCGTCGCCTCGACCAGCGCGCGCAGCCCGGCGCGCACCACCTCGTGGTCGTCGGCGAGCACCACGCGCAGCGTGCTCATCACCCGTCGTTCCCTTCCGTCGCAGGTCCGGAGGCGCGAGGGAGCATTCGGCATACCACCCGCTTTCCAACCCGTGCGCCGTGCCTCCGTGCCTCATGACTGTGCATTCGTAGAGACCAGCACAGACGGGTCTCACACGGAGTCAACGGAGTCAACGGAGGACTGCCTGGGTTCTCCATTGACTCCGTTGACTCCGTGTGAGTCCATTCCGTCCGTTGATACGCCCTATCCGGCTGCGCATCCCGCGGCGGGCGCGGATTCCGGCGATCGGCTCAGCGTGCCGACCACCACCGCGTCGGTCACCGGCGGCGCCCCCTCCCTCGGTGCGAGCCGCCCGCCCACGGAGTAGACGCGCCCGCCGATCACCGGCGTCACGTGCACGTGCCCCCGCCCGAACGGGAGCGGCTGGGCGACCTGGCTCCACGCGCCGAGGGTGCCGTCGCGCCCCAGCGGCGCGCGCCAGACCAGCTCGCTGAAGCGCGCGTTGTCCTCCACCCCGCCCACCACCCAGAGGGCGCCGTCGTGCACGAAGGCGGAGTGCGTGGCGTAGGCGTGCGGCATCTCGCCCACGCGCCGCCACTCGCCCAGGGTGCCGTCGCGCGCGATCTCCGCGCGGAGCACGCTGGGGTGCTGCACCGGGCTGCGCGCGGGGTTGCCGCCCAGCCCGCCGATCACGTAGACGGCGCCGCGGTCGACCACCACCGCGTGGTGCGAGCGCGGCTCGGGGAGCGCCCGCAGCGTCTGCCACGCGCCCAGCCTCCCGTCCGCCCCCAGCCGCGCGGCGAACACCCCCGCCTCGGCCTCGGCGGCGCCCTGCCCGCCCACCACGTACACCCGGCCGTCGTGGTACACGGACGGGTGATGGAACCGCGGCGCCGGCAGCGGCGGCCCCGCCGTCCACGCGCCCAGCGAGCCGTCGGCGGCGATGGGCGCGGTGTACGTATCCGCCACGCGCGTGAGCCCGCGCAGCCCGCCCTCCGCCGCGACCTGCCCGCCCGTGAGCACCACGTACCCGCGCGCGGCCACCGCGCTCGCCCCGGCCAGCGGCCGCGGGAGCGGCGCGGTCGCCACCCACGGCCCCGGCATCCCGTCGGCGCCGATCACGGTGCGCGCAACGGAGTCGAACATCGCGCGGTAATTCGTCCCGCCGCCGGCGTAGATCACGTCGCTGCGCCCCACGCGGGCGTGGAAGACGACGTGGTGGTCGCGCGCGGGCGGCACGGGCGCGGCGCACTGCCAGCGCAGGCCCGCGCCGGGCGCCTGCGCGAGGCCGGCGGCCGGCAGGAGCAGCGGCAGCCCCGCCAGGGCGATGGAGCGTCTCAGGATGTGCATGGGAACCGGGAAGAAGGAGGATGCGGCAGGGAGGCTCACCGGGCCTCTGTGTCTCGGCGTGAGATGCTTTTGCCGCCCCCCGGAGTTTACCGCCGCACGGCGGTGAAGGGACGCCGCACGGCCAGCACGCGCAGCACGCCGGTCAGCGTGTCTCCCTTCGCGGCGGCGCGCAGCTCGAACGGCACCAGCATCCTGCGTCCGCTGAGTACCAGCAGCGACCCGCGAATGGTCCCTTCCGCCTCGATGCTTCCCTGCCCGTGCAGCTCGGCCTCCACCCGCGCCCCCTCCTGCCGCAGGACCAGCCAGCCGCTCTCGCGCGGCCCGTTCGCCGTCGTCCAGAACAGCGCCCAGCGGCCCGCCACGTTCGCCGGCGCCCCCGTGCTGTCCGCCACGACCGCGGCGGTGTCGGACGGCAGGGAAGACGCAACCGCTGCGCGCCCGCACGCCAGGTCGATCGACGCGGCGCTCCCCGTGGTGATGAGCACCGCCGTCGCCCGCTGCGCGCAGGGCGGGAACGAAGGGACGTGCCCCTCGCCCGGGAGCACCAGGTGCGCGCCGCGGGAGAGGGTCGACGCGACCCTCTCCCCCCAGCGCGGCGGCGTCACCGGGTCCGCGTCGCCGCTGATGACCAGCGCGGGCACGTCCGACCGTACCGGCTCGGTGTACCCCGCGGGCGGCCGGCCGCGGGGCCAGGAGGCGCAGACCCGCTCCAGGTTGCGCACCAGCACGCCGCCCAGGAAGGTGCCGGGCGCCGCGCCCTCCCCCGGCCGGATCTGCACGACGTCCTCGCTGCAGACCACGGAGAGGTACAGCCCCGGGCTCAGCGTCTGCGCCAGGGGAAGCGTCGCGCCCCCGCCGATCGAGACCAGCGCCTCGGGACGCCCCTCGGCGGCGGCGCGCGCGGCGGCGGGCACCTGCTCCGCGCCGGCGCGGCCGTAGAGCGCCATCAGCAGCGAACCGGCCAGCACGTCGCGGGTGACGACCAGCGTGTCGGCCTCGCTCGCCCCCTCCACCGGCAGCCGCGCGGGCGCGCTGTCGGCCCGCGCGAGCGCCCGCGCCAGGTCGCCGGCCAGCGCGGGGTGCCCGGCCGCCAGCCGGTCCAGCGCCGCCTGCGCGTCGCGGGCCACGTTCAGCGGCAGCGGCGCGGAGGGAGGATAGACGCCGCGCAGCGTGAGGGTGCGCACCCGCTCGGGATGGCGCCGCAGGTACGCCAGCGCCGGCCGGGTGCCGTAGGAAACGCCGACCAGGTCCACCTGCGCATAGCCGAGCGCAGCCCGCGCCCGCTCCAGGTCCTCGACGGTGTTCGCGGTGGTGTAGAGGCGCAGCTCCGCGCCCCACCGGCGCCGGCACGCCTCCAGACGATCGAGCGGGAAGTCGCCCGTGATCCACGCCCGGGCCGTCGCGCCGGGCCGGCCGAGGGAGCAGTACAGCCCGCGAGGCCCCGTCCCCCGCTGGTCCACCAGCACGATGTCGCGCCGGCCGCGCACCTCCGCCAGCTCCCGCGCGACCGCCGCCGCGCTGGCCGTCGCCGCCTGCCCCGGGCCGCCGGTGAGGTAGAACACCGCATCCCGCTCCGGCGCCGTCGCGCGGGCGCGCAGCACCACCACCCGCAGCGCGAGACGGCGCCCCCGCGGCGCATCCGGGTTCTCGGGAACGCGGATCACGCCGCAGCGCACCTCGCCCCCCACCCCTTCGATCCAGCAGCGCCGCAACCCCGGCTGCGGCATGCCGCGGTGCGCCGCCCCCGTCGTGGCCAGGAGCAGCAGCAGCGCCGCGGAACGGAGGCGGCGGAACCTCTCTCCGCGACTCTGCGTCTCTGCGCGAGGCGCTTTGCCCGGCTCGATCACAGAGTCTCCTCGATCCCCAGGTAGGCGAGGAAGGCGCGCGTCAGCTCGCGCGCCACCTTCGGGTCCGACCAGCCGGCCTCGGCCAGCCAAGGCGTGTCGAAGAGCACCGCCTCGCGCAGCGTGTTGCCGACCAACAGCATGGCGAAGGGGAAGGCCTGGCTGGGCCCCGGGTGGCGGATCTCGCCGCGCCGCGCCTCGACGATCGGCGCCAGCGCGGCCAGCGTGCGGCGGTTCACCTCGTCCATCCGCGCGCGGAGGGCACGGTCCGAGCGGGCGCGGAGATCCAGGGCGCGGAGCGTCCCCCGGTGCTCGCGGTAGAATGCCGTCACGCCCATCAGCAGGTCGAACACGAGCGACGACAGCGGCGCGCCGGTATCCGTCGCCAGCCGCTCCACCTGCGCGGTGACGAGCGCCGCCTGCGCCTCGTAGACGCGCTCCTCCAGGTGCCGCAGGAGCCCGTCCTTCCCCTTGAACCGCCCGTAGAAGACGCCGGTGGTGACGCCCGCGCGCGCCGCGATCTCGGCGAGGCCCGCCTCGTCGAAGCTCTTCTCGCGCAGCACCTCCTCCGCCGCCTGCACCAGCCGGCCGAGAGACGCCTCGCTCCGCGCCTGCCTGGGTGGATGAACCAGCATCTGCCCTCCCTATCGTAATTGTAACTATGATTATGATATGCTGGATGAAATGTCAACGAGCCTGCCGGGCCTCTCCCTGTTCCTCCGCGCCTCCGCGTGAAGAATTGCCGTTCTCCCGTCCGGCGCGTACACTGCAGACCCACGATGCGCCCGGTCGAAATCCGTCCGCCCCACTGCCGACGTAAAGTCCTTCCGCAGGATCACCCGTCACACGCTCAGGAGCGACGACCCGTGTTCAGGACGTTCCCCTGTTCCATCCGCCCTGTCCTCTTCCTTGCCCTCGCCGCCGTAACCGCCGGCTCCGCGCACGCCCAGGCACCGGACCCGCGCGTGGGGCTCAAGGCGGGGATGAACGACGCCGGCATCGCGATCCGCGGCCTGCGCCTGGTGGCCAGCGCGCCGCGCACCGGCAGGTTCGCCGAGGCCGACAACAGCGACCTGGCGTTCACCGGCCACTACGCCATCCAGGGCAACTACAACGGCTTCCAGGTGTGGGACATCGCCGACCCGGCGCACCCCGTGCTGGCGGCGTCGGTCGTCTGCCCCACCGAGCAGGGCGACGTCTCCGTCTACAAGCACCTGCTCTTCGTCTCGGCCGAGTCGATGAGCAGCCGGGTGGACTGCGGCGACCAGGGCGTCCCCGAGCCGGAGAGCCGGGACCGGATGCGCGGCATCCGCATCTACGACATCCGCGACATCCGCCATCCCCGCGCGGTGGCGACCGTGCAGACCTGCCGCGGCTCGCACACGCACACGCTGCTGCCGGACCCGCGCGACACCACCACCGTCTACGTCTACGTCTCCGGCACCTCGGTGGTGCGCTCGGCGGGCGAGCTGGCGGGGTGCTCCGACGCCGACCTGGCGCAGGACCCGAACACCGCGCTCTTCCGCCTCGAGGTGATCCGCGTGCCGGTGGCGCACCCGGAGCAGGCGGCCATCGTCAGCTCGCCGCGGGTGTTCAGCGGCCTGGTCGAGCCGCCGCGCCACCACGGCACCCCGGCCGACGAGGCCGAGGCGGCGGCCGCCCGGGCGCGCGGCGAGTTCGTGGTGAACGTGCTCGGCTCGCCGTTCATCGTTCCGCCGGAATTCAGCGGGGCGATGCTCGCCGACATGGTGAAGGCCCGCGGCGGCACCGGCGCGCCCACCGCGGCCGACAGCGCCGCGCTCCGCGCGGCCCTTCCCGCGATCATGGCCGGGTTCACCGGCGAGCGCCCGGGGGCGGGCCCCACGCAGTGCCACGACATTACCGTCTACCCGGAGATGGGGATCGCGGGCGGCGCCTGCGCGGGGTACGGGCTGCTGCTCGACATCCGCGACCCGGCCCACCCGGTGCGCACCGCCGCGGTGGCGGACTCGAACTTCGCCTTCTGGCACTCCGCCACCTTCAGCAACGACGCCGGCAAGGTGCTCTTCACCGACGAGTGGGGCGGCGGGGCCCAGCCCAAGTGCCGCTCCACCGACCCCGCGGCGTGGGGGGCCGACGCCCTCTTCACCCGCACCGGCAACGCGCTGCGCTTCCAGGGCTACTACAAGCTCCCCGCGCCGCAGACGCCGCAGGAGAACTGCGTGGCGCACAACGGCTCGCTGGTGCCCATCCCCGGGCGCGACGTGATGGTGCAGTCGTGGTACCAGGGCGGGGTGTCGGTCTTCGACTGGACCGACCCCGCCCATCCGAAGGAGATCGCCTTCTTCGACCGCGGGCCGGTGGACGCCGCGCGGCTGGCGCTGGCCGGGAGCTGGTCGGCGTACTGGTACAACGGGGTGATCTACAGCTCCGAGATCATGCGCGGGCTCGACGTGCTGGAGCTGGTGCCCGGCCCCGACCTCACGCAGCACGAGATCGACGCCGCCAAGACGGTGCGCGTGGACTTCCTGAACGCGCAGTCGCAGCGGCGCATCACCTGGCCGCCGAGCTTCGCGCTCTCGCACGCGTACCTGGACCAGCTCGAGCGCTCGCGCGGAATGAGCGCGGCGCGGATCGCCGCCACCCGCACGGCGCTCACCCGCGCGGAGGCGGCCTCCGGCGAGGCCCGGCGCTTGGCCCTCTTCTCGCTCGCCTCCATGGTCGGGACCTACGCCCCCGGCTCCAGCGACGCGGCCAAGGTGCGCCTCCTGGCCGTCAGCATCCGCGACCTCGCGGAGCGCTAGAAGCGGAAAAAGACCGTCTACCCGGCCTGATTCCGTGAGGCTCAGGGCGTCTCGGCGACGCGGGTCAGCGCCTGGCTGGGGCGGAAGTCCACGAGCCTGGCTCCCCGCAGGACGTCCACCTTGAAGGTCCCAATCCGGTTGAGACGGACGGAGCCCGCGCTGGACAGCTCGCTCGCGATCCGCTGTGCCACCCAGTCCAGGACCCGGCCGGCGAGGGCCTTGGTCACCTGGAGCTCGCACGCCATGTCGACGACGATCTGCTCCTTCGTCGCCGGCCCGCCCGCGCCGTGCGCCCGGCCCCCGCGGTGGTAGGGGATGGCGACCAGGCGGTCCTTCGACTCGTGCCGGTACGCCTCGGCAATCCGCTGGAGCAGCAGGTCGCCGTCCACTCGGACGAGGGAGCGGAAGGAGCGGGTGCGGCCACGGCGCTGGAAGAACGGGTAGGGTTCGTGGAAGACGACCATGGCGCCGCGGGACGAGCTCCACGCAGGGTCTGGCGGGGCCTCGGCGCGCACTTCCGACGCGGCTCTCCCCACGGCGGTGCGGAACTGGCCCCGGACCCGCTCCAGCCCAGCGTCGTCGCGCCGCCGCACGCCCGCCAGCAGCAAATCGAGGTCGCGGTGCCCAGACCGGCGCGGCGCCGTGGCGGGGGCACGGTCGCCGGGGCACTGCTCGAGCCCCTCCGGCAGCAGCTCCTTCAACAGCTCGCAGAACCACTCGTCCACCTTGCGGGTGAGCGCGTCCACCAGGTAGAACGCGGGAACGTCGTCGTCGCCGGCATGCAGATCGAAGGCGACGCGATCCTCTTCCGTCGGGCGGAGCCCACACCAGCGCCGGGCCTCGCAAGCCGTCTGGGAGGTCGAGACGATGTCCCCGCCGCAGTCGACGAGGAGGTCCATGAGGAAGTCGACCACCTCGTCTTTCAGTGTCTCGTCACGCTCGGGAACCCGGACGGGGAGCGCGCCCTTGCGGGTGCGGGTCCGCCAGAACTCGAGCACCGGCTCCACCTGCGCCCTTCCCCCCGGCGTCCGCCAGAAGGCCCGCGCATCCCCGGCCGACGGCTGCGTATCGTGGTGCAGCGTGCGGTAGCGCTCGCAGTCCGCCTCGGTCAGGACGATGTCGACACCCGCGACCGTAAAGTAGCCGAAGAGCACTGCCCGGTCGCCGCTCCTGCCGCCGGGGTGCGCCAGGAACATGCGGCTCTTCGCGGGCCGTATCCAGGCGGGCCACCCGCTCACCTTCCGGCAGCAGCCTCTCTCTCCCGCCTCTTCCAGGAACTGGGCGACCGACCGGTAGCTCTCGCCGATCCACAGCAGGCCGTCGCCCCAGGGTGGCGACGCCTCGCTTCGCGCGTCTGTACGGTGTTCCATGGGTGCCTCCTCGCGGAAGGAGCGACAGGAGGAACGCGCCTTCAGCTCGACTCCAGCGGGAAGCTCGCGGGAGAAGGGCGGGGCGGTCCATACCGTCGCGAAGGCGCAGGGCGCCTGCCAACAGGCCGGCGGGGGGAGGGCGCGCGTCAGGTGGGAGGAGCCCGCGGGGCGTCCTGGGGGGACCGCCGGTCCGATTGAGACGCAGTCCTGGATGCACGATAGGCCGAACGAGGGCAGGCAACAAGAGTGTCGCATCAGGCGCGCGTTTCCGGCGCCACGTGAGAAGCAGGCCGACTGAGACGGCACTGTGCCACAACGAAACCAAGGCCCCATCACCCAGGAAGGAGTGACGGGGCCTCAGGTCGTTGCACCTGCACCGTGGTGGCGGAGGGACTCGAACCCCAAGGCTTGCGCCCGCCGCATTTCGAGTACGGTGCCTTTCGGGCTGACCTGCGCGTTCCGGATCAGCGTGCGGAGCGGGAGTACGGGTGCTCAAGGCTCAGGTAGAGGAACACGCCGCGCTCCCCGCTGCTGGGGCCGACGCCGATGGGAACGGCCACGCCCGGGACCACCTGCAGCCCCGAGGGGAAGTCGATGGCGAAGCGCACGCCCGGCGACAGGAACAGGCTGTTCGTCCCCGCGCGCGCGCCCGGGCCGGTCACCTCCTCGTCGCGCGCCCAGGCCGCCTCCAGCAGCAGGTTCGCCTTGGGGTGAAGCAGCCAGACCAGGCTCTGGCCCAGGTTCACGCCGGTGGTGCGGGCCTCGTTCCCGGCCGCGTCGCGCGCGGCGGGCGTGAGCGTGGCCCCGGCGTTGGTGTGGGCCACCAGCGCCGGAGAGAGGACGAGGCTGACCGGGAGGTTCACCTGCACGGCCGCGCCGCCCGCCCCCCGCCCGCGCTCCGCGCTCCCCGTGGGCACCATCACGCTCAGCCGCGGCGCCACCGCGAGCGCCCCGCCATCCACGCCCGCCAGCATGTAGCGGTAGTGGAGCGCGACGTCTCCCACCCCCACGCCACGGCCGAACGACTCGCCCGCGTTCTGGAGGGGAAGGGTGAAGCTCGCCTGGTGGCGGCGCCCGAAGATCGGCCACTCCTGGGTGAAGCCGTACGCCCAGGAGCGCCCTCCCTCGGCCAGCGAGAAGGCGCTGATGTGCTGCACCACCCCCGATTCCTGGTTGTACGCCTCCTCGATCAGGAAGCTGTTGTCCTGGATCGGGGCGGGCCGATCCTGCGCGAGCGCGGGCGGGGCCGCGAGCAGGAGCAGGGCGAGAGGGAGCGTGCGCTTCATCGGTCGTATGCTTTCCGATTGGTGGGTTCACGTTCATCCGAAATCCGGAAGAACAGCTTGTGTCGTTGAAGTCCGCGAAGGCGGACTGCGTGCTTTTGTAGCGGCGACTTCAGTCGCATCGTCGCGTGATCCCGCGGACCGCACGCCATCGCCGGAGCCGGATTCACGCCGGCACCAGCAGCCCGGTCGCGTACATCACCAGCAGGCCGGCGAACAGGCCGGCCGCGTTCAGCGGCCGCAGCAGCGCGCCGCTCTCCCGGCCGGCCAGCATGCGCCAGAGGATGAAGACCACCTGCGCGATGGCGCCCACGCCGATGGCGAAGAAGAGCGTGGTCCAGAACGGGGAGTAGGTGAAGCCCCCGATCCAGGCGCCGAGCACCGTGGGCACCCCCGCCAGCGCGCCCAGCAGCACCAGGCGCGCGGCCGACGTACGCTCCCGCGCCAGCGGCGCGACGATCCCCAGCCCCTCGGTGGTGTTGTGGATCAGGAAGCCGACCACCAGGAAGGTGCCGAGCGCGATCTCGCCCGTGGCGTAGGCGCTCCCGATCAGCAGCCCCTCGCCCAGGTTGTGGAGCCCGATCCCCGTCGCCACCAGCGTGGCCACGGCGAAGGGCGAGGCGGCCCCGGCGGCGGGGCTCCCGCGCCGCCCCAGGGCGCCGAGCGCGAGCGGCGTTCCCACCACCCCCAGCAGCACCAGCCCCGTGCCCTGGTACGGCCCCGGCACCCGTGCGGCGAACTCCAGCGCCTCGCCCAGCGCGTCGACCCCCAGGAAGACCAGCAACCCCACCGTGAGGCTCAGGAAGAAGTCCATCCAGCGGCGCTCCAGCGTGCGCAGGAACGGCAGCCAGAGCAGCCCCAGGAAGACGGGGATCACTCCCGCGTAGATCCCGAGCAGCGCGAAGGTGCCCACGAACCGGCCGCCGACCTGCGGCGTCTCGGTGGCCACCGCCACCTCGCCGCCGAAGGTGAGCCCCGTCGAGGTGACCAGCGTCACGGCGAGCGGCTCGCCCTCCACCCAGGGATAGGGGATGGTGAGGGTGCGCCGCTCCAGCCGTTCGAGGGTGCGTCCGCCGTCCAGCGAGTGCGCCCACGCCGCGTCGTCCACCAGCACCTGCGCGATGGTCACGGGCGCGGGGCCGCTGTTGACCACCGGCACGCGGATCTCGCCCGGCCGGGGGAGGACGATCCGCTCGACCGAGAGCTCCTCGACCGGCGGAAAGGCCTTGCGGAAGACGCCCACCGGGCCGAAGCGCAGGAAGGCGAACACCAGCAGCGCCAGCAGCAGGAGCGGTCCCGCCCCCTTCGCCCAGGCCGGGAGCGGGCGCGACCTGCTCTGCTCGCGGGGAGCGGCCCGGCGGCGCGCGGCGGGCGGCGACTGCGTCTCAGGCATGGGCCGCCCCTTGGACGTCGAACACGCCCGTCCACCCCAGCTCGGCGAACTCGCTCTGGTGCGCGTGGAACATGTACTTCCCCGGGTACTTGAACGAGAACTCCAGCACCGCGCGCTCCCCCTGGCAGAGCATCACCGTGTCGGTGTAGTCGTAGCGCTCCAGGTCCGTCCCCGTGCGGTAGCAGCGGAACAGGTTCCCGTGCAGGTGCAGCGAGTTGATCAGGTCGAACTCCGTCACGTTCACCAGGTAGAGGCGCACCAGCTCGCCCAGGCGCACCGCGATCGGGTGCTTCTGGTAGTGGTGCGCCACCGTGTTCACCGCGTAGACCTCGTTCTCGCCGTCGAGGTTGGTGTCGAAGCCGTTCATCACCATCACCAGCTCGCGCGCCGGGGGCCGGCCGCCGGGCGGGTCGATGATGAAGGTGCCGTAGAGCCCCTTGTGCAGGTGGCGCTTCAGCGGCACCGCGTGGCAGTGGTAGAGGTGCAGGCCGAAGGGCTCGGCGTCGAACTCGTAGACGAAGCTCCCCCCGGGCGGCACGATCTCGAAGGAGCCGTCCATCCCGGCGGGGTGGATGCCGTGGAAGTGGATGGTGTGCGGGTGGCTGCTCGCGTTCGCGAAGCGCACGCGCAGGCGGTCGCCCTCGGTGCAGCGGATGGTGGGGCCCGGCACCTGCCCGTTGTACGTCCAGGCGGGGAAGAAAACCCCCGGCGCCACCTCGATCTCGCGCTCCATCGCCACGATCTCGTACTCCCGCAGCACCTGTCCCGAGGGGAGGCGCGAGACGGCGCCGCCGTCGAAGTGGCCCAGGAACGCTGCCGGGTCGAACCCGCCCGGGCGCAGCTCGCCCACCGCCATCATGCTCTCGTGCGAGCCGTGGGCGCCCAGCGGGACCCCGCCCGTCACGATGCCCTCGTGCGAGCCGTGGGCGCCCAGCGGCACGCCGCCCGTCGCGGCGCTCGCCGCGGCCTGCGCGGAGAGCGTGAGCGAGCCCGCCGCGGTGGCCAGCGCGGCCCCGCCCAGCACCCCGGCGCGGAGCAGCTCGCGGCGCGTGAGCCCGGGGGGAGGGGGTGAATCGGATCCGGCGGGGTGCGCCGGACAAGCGTCCACGTCCATCGTCGTTCTCCGTTCAAGCCGCGCGGAGCGCGGCGCCCATGATGTCCGGTTGCGTCCCATGTGCGTTGCCGCGGCGCCGCTTCGCGGGGGCGGGGATCGGCGCGCCGTGCGGGTCCCGCTCGGGAGCGCCGAGATAGCGCGCCATCGCCTCCACGACCTCGTCCGAGGCGGCGTGCTCCAGCCGCTCGGCCTCGGGGTGCACGGCTTCCGGCGGGAAGCCCAGCACGCGCACCAGGAAGGTCTCCAGGATCCGGTGCCGCCGCAGCACGCGCACGGCTTCGTCGCGGCCCCGCGGGGTGAGCTGCGCGCCGTAGTAGGGCGCGTACTCCACCAGCCCGGCCGCGGCCAGGCGCTTCAGCATCGAGGTGGCCGCCGCCGCGCTGACGCCGAGCAGGTCGGCCAGCGGAACGGTCCGCGCCGCCTCCGCCTCGGTGGCGAGCGCGAGCAGGCCCTTGAGATAGTCCTCGACGGTGTCGGTCAGCTCCATCGGCAGCGACAGGGTGAGAGACGATTATTAGATTAGCTTAAAATTTACTTGTGTCAAGATAAACTTCGTTTTTGTAGGCATAGAAAACGAAATGGGCCCTCACAGAGGGTCTCAGAGTCACAGTTTTGCATCGACGGCGCCGCGGACGAGGTCTCCAGCCAGTCGGAGTGCAACAGCCTCTAGACTTCCCGCTGCCGCCACCCGGTACGAAACGGCCCCGCTGCTCGGATGAGCGGCGGGGCCGCGAAGAGGCACTCCATCCGGAGTGCCTCCTCTCGATTCTGCCGGCGGCGCTAGTTGGAGGCCAGCGCGTAGCGGGTGCCGGCCTTCACCTGGGTCTTCACGGGCATGACGATGCTCCTGAGGAGGGTGGGTTGAACGAACGAACCATGACGTAACGCGCCAATTGGCCGTTTTCTGCCAACGGAACCCTGGACAGTTGTCGCCGCATGAGGGTTCATCGGAGGCAGGGTCGCCGCGCGGGTGGGACGACGATCCCCATGAATGTTCAGGCCCACCGATCGACGTCGCGGCGTTTCTGGCGCAAAGCGAATCGGCGCCGTTGGATAAGGCCCCGCCGGCTCCTGACGTGTAACTTCAGGGTTGCGCGAATCCGCTCCGACGTGTAACTATGTAGTTACGTTCAGATCGACTCACTCCCACCGGCAAGGGCGATGATCCCCGACCGAATCGAACGCGAGATCCGCATCGCCGCCTCGATGGAGCGGGTGTGGAGCGCGCTGACGGAGGCGAAGCACCTGGGCACGTGGTTCGGCGACGCGGGCGCCACCATCGACCTGCGCCCCGGCGGTGCGATCACGCTCGCATGGGAGAAGAACGGGACCGCGCGCGGCCGGGTGGAGCGCGTGGAACCACCCACGCTCTTCTCGTTCCGCTGGATACGCGGCGGCCACGAGGAGCCGGAGCCGGGCAACCACACGCTCGTGGAGTTCACGCTGACGCCCGACGGCAGCGGCACCGTGCTGCGGATGGTGGAGAGCGGCATCCGCGGGCTGGAGATGGCGGAGGCGGGGCTGCGCGAGTACGTCCGCGGGCACGAGCACGGGTGGACGTCCGAACTCGGCGAGCTGCGCGAGTACGTCGAGAGGGGCCCGGAATGACACCGCGTCTCCGCTCCACCGGCCTGCCCCCGCCGGACGACGCACTGGTGGCGATCGCGGACCCCACGCGCTGGCGGCTGCTGAACCTGGTGGCCGCGCACGGCGAGGAGACGGCCACCACGCTGGCCGCGCAGCTCCCCGTCAGCCGCCCGGCGGTCGCCAAGCACCTGTCCGTCCTCAGCCGCGCCGGGCTGGTCGGCGCGCGGCGCAGCGGCCGCGAGGTTCGCTACCACGTGCGCCCCGAGCGGCTGGAGGAAGCCGCGCAGTGGGTCTCGCGGCTCGCGTCGGAGTGGGACGCACGCCTCGCGGCCATCAAGCGCATCGCCGAGAGCCTGGAGGATTCATGATCTGCCCCGTCTGCCTGTCCACGCTGGCGACGATCGCCGCCGGCGCCACCTCCACCGGCGGTCTCGCCGCGATCGCCGTGCGGATGCGCGGCCGCGGGACCGGTCTCGCCGTGAGCGTGCGGCGGCACGCCACCTCATCTTCTGATTCGGAGGCTGGAACGACCATGTCCGATTCACCCGGGAGCGACCGCAGGGACGAGACGCTCGGCATGCGCACGCCGCCGGTCGTTCCGCCGCAGGAGTGGGAGGCTGCGCGCGAGCAGCTGCTGGTGAAGGAGAAGGCCATGACCCGCGCTCGCGACGCGCTGGCCGCCGAGCGCCGGCGGATGCCGTGGATGGCGGTGGAGAAGGAGTACGAGTTCGAGGGGCCCGACGGAAAGGCGAGTCTGCTCGACCTGTTCGAGGGCCGCCGCCAGCTGATCGTCTACCGCGCGTTCTTCGAGCCCGGGGTGTTCGGCTGGCCCGATCACGCCTGCCGCGGCTGCTCCCTGGGGGCCGACCAGGTCGCGCACCTCGCCCACCTGAACGCCCGCGACACCACCCTGGTGTACGCCTCGCGCGCGCCGCAGGCGGAGATCGCGCGGCTGAAGGAGCGGATGGGGTGGGAGATGCCGTGGTACACCATCACCGACGGCTTCGACGCCGACTTCGGCGTGGACGAGTGGCACGGCCACAACGTGTTCATCCGCGATGGCGATCGTATCTTCCGCACCTACTTCATCAACAACCGCGGCGACGAGGCGATGGGGACCACCTGGAGCTACCTCGACCTCACCCCGCTCGGCCGCCAGGAGACGTGGGAGGATTCGCCGGAGGGCTATCCGCAGACCCCTCCGTACAAGTGGTGGAACTGGCACGACAACTACGAGGCCGAGGCCGCGCCCGATCCGAAGTGGGTCCAGGTGTCGGACGCCGGAGAGGCGGCGTTCCGGAACGCCGAAGCCCCCGCGAAGCCCCTGAGCCCGGTTTGAAACGGCTCTGAACGCGACGGACGAAGCCCCCTGAAACGGCGGGACACCCGCTGGGGACACCAGCCAAAAACGAAGGCCCCGTCGCCCAGAAGGGCGGCGGGGCCTGAGTCGTTGCACCGCAACAGCGGAGGCGGAGGGACTCGAACCCCAAAGGCTTGCGCCCGCCGCATTTCGAGTGCGGAGATAGGGGGTACATTACCGTACGCTGGGGTACAAAAATCGCAGTATTCCTTACTCCGCACGCGTCTGCAAGGACGCTCAGGGACGCTCAGGTACACCCTGCTTGTAACCCAATCTGTAACCCATAATAGCAGAGCCGACCAAGGCGAGAGTGGGATGGCCACCCCCCGGAGAGCCGTCGCAGGACGTGGTCAAGCGGCGAAGCGTGCGCGTATCTCACGCAGGGCCTGACGCTCCCACTCAGCGTACGCGTGCGGCCGAAGAAGGAGCAACTGGGCGGATTGGTTTAGCAGGGCCTCCATTGAGGCGTGGGGCCGAACGGCTTCCAAAGCACCCTCTCCAAGTGCTGTCTCGGAGTACCGGGCCGCCCCCGACAGATAGTCTGCAATACAGGACAGGGATTCGCCGACCAGCGCGTTCAGCAGCGGTTGCGCACAGGCGACTTGGTACTGGTTGCTCTTTGTGAGGGAAGCCTCGTGGCTCCCCCAAGCTCCGCTCGCCAGAAGGACCATGTCTTCCCGCCGGTGGGGAAGGATAAGGGCTTCGAAACAGGCGCAGACGCGGGCGCTGAGCGGCGGGTGCGCGTCAGCGAGGTCGATCTCATAGGGGTCCTCCTTCGAACGGAGGGCTAGATCGACAAACGACACGTAGTGCGCGGGTCCACAGGTGAAGGTTCCAAAGACGTCGCAGAAAACTTCGTTGAGCCGAGCCGGCGTCCAGTACGCAGCACCATCGCGAAGCCCCTCGTCGCGGCGTTCCTTCTTCGCTGGAATCAGGTGCCCCGCAGCTAAGAGCTGCTGCTGGAAATAGCGTTTGACGACCGCGGCGAGCCGCTGGCGGATCTCCGGGAACCGATTAAACACCCCGTGTCCCATTTCGTGATACAGCCCTGCCATGTCGGCGAGTGACACCATGTGGCGGGCAGGAGCGAAGTACAGGGGGATTTCTTGGAACGCCAAGAATGTCGCGTGAGCGCTGTCGAGCCTCACGACTACGTCCCGGATCCAATCGATGCCAAAACGCTTGCTGGCGTCAAGAATCAGGGCCCTGACGAACCGATCACCGTCCGTTTCCCGCTGCAACGCGGGAAGATAGTGATCTGTCAGGACGTTCATCGCCAACTGGATGCTATGGACGAGCGGGTGCGCGCGGTCGAGGAGCGGCGTGACTCCGAATCCGAGAATGAGCTGCAGGGTCGCAAGCTTTTGTTTCGCTCGCGCGACCTCGACACGGAGTTCCTGGTACAGATGCTCGCGTCCAGGCATTCGAGCTTCAAGGGTGCCGAACTCGTGCTCAAGCCACTCGATCATCAGCCCGAAATCGGTCGCCTTGGCAGTTAGGAACCGATGAAAGTGAACCATGATCACCGCCTACCGTACATTTGCCTCAGGTCGCGGGCGAACTTTGTGTCGAGCGAGCCGATGATGGCGTTGATGATCCCGCGCACCTCCTGCGACGTGGTCGCCGACCGGCTGAGCTCGGCCCTGACCATGCGAAGGTCGTCAATCCAGTCCTGATCCGATTTGCTTCCACTGCGCAGCACTTCCACGAGTCCCTGCAGGTCGGGATCGGGAGTGGACGCCTGGAGCGCAGCGGTCAGCGCTTCGGCAAAGTTGAGCAGAACGGAGCGGCTCGCGTCGAGCCCTTGAGGCTGCAACTCGAACGCTTCTGAGAAGCCAAGCGCGTGAGCTTCCAGATCAATCAGAGCCGAGTTCAGCTCGGCGAGCCGCCTCTGCTCGCGATCCAACTCGCCGGAGAGAAATCCGAGTGAACTCATCAGGCCACCTCCTCGCGGTAGGACTGACTGGCTGTATCGTCCTCAGCGGCTTCTCGGAGAAACGACTCACGGAGGTGCTTGTCCGCCCAGCGTATGGTGACCGGCAGCGCGATCTCGATTTCTGGAGCGCTCCAATTCAGGTGGCTGAGCCGATATCCATCCTCCGCAATCTCCTCGATGTCGAACGAGCCCACAGCGTCGGCGATAGTAAGCAGGAGGCTGCTGGCGGATCGTCCCCGCTTGCCGTCCCACGAGCCGGGCCGGCCCGTGGTGGCCAGAAGGGCACGCTCTTCGTCCAAGACGAGGTAACTGCCCGGAAGCGGGTTCCTGATCGTTCGGGACTCGGCTCGGCCAGGCGCGCTGAACAGCCTTACGGGAAGGTGGTTCTTCCGCACTTCGACAGCTGCAGCGCGGAAGTCTCCTGAAAGTATCCCCTCCTGCTGGAGCCTCTCGATCGCTTGCCGCAACGCGTCGCCCTCGCAGGGCCACCAGCGGCCATCGCGGTGGATGATCAGACTACGCACAGCTTGGCCGGACGCAACGACGTGCCGGAGAAACTCCTCGAGGCGAGCCTTGAGTTCAGGGGTCTTAATCTTCTCATGCATCCGGCCGCGGGATAGGGCGACACCCGATGCCGAATGCATATATCGGCCGCCCTTGCCCGAGAAGATCTGATAGCTGATGTGCCCGTAGAGCAGATCGATCCCGAGGTGGACATCGTGGTGAAGCGCATCCGCGAGAAGCCAGGGCTGTATGCCCGCTTCGGTGATCACGGCGAGTGCAAGGTTGCGGAGCAGGCCTGGAAGACGCGTCGGATCGGACCCGGTCGCGATTTCCCGCGCTTTCCGAAGCGTTACACACTGCGAACGCACGCTCTGAAGCACCTCTTTGAGAGCGTTGTGAACGTCCGGAGCGAACCGGTCCCATAAGACGATAATGGCAAGCTGGTCGCTTCGATCCAGAGCGAGGCGTTTGGCCGCTCTCATCAGCGAGCTACCCTCCCGCTCCGCGGCTCCGACCGGATAGGCTTCCTGCCGAACTACGCGCAGACCCTGACCCGTGAGCTTCTGGATTTCCGCGCCCAAGACCTTTGTTAGTTGCTCTCGCTGCTCCCGGCCGAACTCCTCCGGATAAAAGAGGACGACGTCCGGAAGCGACTCATTGGACGCAGGGCCGAGTCGCTGGAGCGATCCGATCTTCTGATCGCCGAACCGGGTGACCCGAGTCTCGAACTCCCGCGCCGGAACAGGCGGGCGCCGCCCACTCATGGGATCGACCAGCTTACCGCCGCCGAACTCCAGCCGCGGAGGCAGGAACACATCTCCGTCCAAAACGGGGTTCAGATCAATGCGCATGACCTGTCCGGCGTAAGTTGCCCCTTCGAGCGAGGGTAGCAGTTCCGCGAGCAGCTTCAGCCGATCCTCAGGCGAGATCTGTGGCCGCACTGAGCAGTTACGGACTCGCTCGTCCGCGGTCGTGAAGAGCGGATACAAACACGCGGCGGGTACAACTATGGAACCCTTGCCCGGCCGATCCTGGACGTAGACCGCAGGACCTGCGGGATCGAGCCGAAGTGCCGGGTAACGCCTCTTGTAGTACTGATACACGGTCTCCTGGCTCGCGTCGTACGTGGCAACCCCGATGGTCTTACCTGTTTCCCCGACGTATCTGCATCCGAAGCGGACGCCCCCATTGTTCCTGAGGAACTGGGCGCGGTCATCGGGCCGGATCTTGGTACTGAGGTGGGTTTCCAGTTCGCGCCGCCTCTCGTCCTCGGAGTAATCAGTCAGTGGTCGCCGGCCAACGTAGCGCGTGCGAATGTCCGCGGCGAGATGAGGAACACCGCCAAGCAGCACGACGCGAAACTGAATTCCACGGAAAGCGTCGAGCCTGTCCCGTCGTTCAGCGTGGTTCGAAGCTCGGTTGGCGTAGAAGACCTGCCACTGCTCGCCTCGCCAGAACGCCTCTGGCTGCGCCTTCAACCGGTCGATGAAAGGCCGGCCGAGCATCTGGCAGAGTAGCTCCTTCTCAGCGCCGGTCGCCGTCTTTGGCAGAACCGTGTGGTTTCGGTCCGTGACTTCGATGTGGTACGTAAGGTCTGGAACGCCTTGGACAGTGAGGACCGTTCCGATTGGCGGCGAGCCCGCCTCAGGGATCAAGAAGCCGGGGAATCCAAAGCGGTGGGTCGCATACACCGGGCAGCGGAGCTCGCGCCGCCACAGGTAGTCCGCCCATCCCTGAAGCCGCTGGCTTCTCATGTTGTCGTCCGGCAGCATCTCCTGCACGCGGAGAACGCGGAACCGGTGCGGGACATCCTCAAAGCCCGGAAGCCGGAATAGGGTCGCACCCAGGAGGCAGGTGTCGTCAGGATCCATGGATTCCCCGTTGGCATATCCGCTTGAACGCGCATTGGCGGCAGAGTGCCGGATGGTTTGCCATGTCGAAGTCCGCAGCCGTCGATCCTTCCGCAGCCGCGACCCGCTCGAGGTACTCGCCACGTTGAATGCTCTGCCAGATCCGGCGAAGGGCGACGTCTCGCTCGTTCCAGTCGAGTCCGTAGTCATTCGATACAAGTGGATCCGCGGCCACGTATACGAGGCTCGCGCGGATCCGCTCGACTGGGTAATGCAACTGGACGTGGGGCCATAGCTGATAGACCCGAATCTGACACTCGTTACTTTCGCGAATCCCACTCGCGGGGGGCACCCCAGTCTTCCAGTCGAAGATCTCGAACGAGTCTGCCGGAGTCACGAGTGCTAGATCCACCTTCGCCAGAAGGCGCACGTGCTTGAGCCGAAGACCAGGGGCATCCTCTGCGAACATGCTGGGTTCGACCCAGATGCGTTTCGCACTGGCGATCCGTTCTTCCACCCCCTCGTTCGCGAACCAGGCTGCGAGCCGGTCCAGCCACACACGAACCCGGGCAACCGACAACTCGAGCGCGTCAGACGGGAACTCCAAGCCATATTCGTGTTCGAAGAACAGTGGCCGGTCCGCAAGTTCTCCGGGGAGCGCCCTGGCAGCCTGCTCCTTCGTCCAAGTCGCCCGCATTCCACTCTCAACTCGGCTCACGATTTCGTCTGTCCCGAGTCCCTTCCGCCTCTTCGCCTTTCGAACGAGATCCGCCGCAGCCTGATGGAAGCACTCCCCCTGCCACATCTCCAGGCTTTTGAGCTGCTTCAGACGCCGAATCTCACGGCGTAGCTCTTCCAGCTCGGGGGCGTCCGAGATCAAGTACTGGTAGTAGTACTTGCGCTCACAGACGTCGAGCGTGGCATCCCGGCTGGCGGACCACGTCGCTTGGGGCACGTTCAGCCGCGTTTCCCGTGGCGAGTGTGGAGGTACTCGGTGTACTGGCTGAGCTCTTTCCGAGCATCCTCCGGCAAGCTGCGGTAACGCCGGAAGAGCGCTACCTCATCCGCGGTGAGTCCCTCGACCTCAGCGCCCACCAAGTAGGCCGTGCTCAGACCGAGCGCTTCGGCCAAATCACAGAGCATCGTATAGGACGGGTTGCGATCTCCGCCCTCGATCTGTGAGATCGCGGACTGGGATGCATTGATTCGCCGGGCGAGCGCGCTCTGCGAAATGCCGGCATCCTCGCGGAGCCGGGCCAGCCGGGCGCCAAAAGATTCAGTCCTGAGCTCGTTCATCATCGGATACAAGTTAAGGGGTCGTACGCGTCTTGACGCGCATCACACGGAGTGATAAATTGCTCTCCGTGATGGGAAGCTATAACGAGCGCAGCCCCATCGCAAGACTTTCGCTCGTACCAGCATGGAGAGTGACGATGCTCACGAACCGCAGTGACGCCGGGCGTCCGCCGGAGGCCGGTGGGACGCGGGACGAGGAAGTCGAACTGGAACGGTACGCGAAGGAAGGCCGCGACCCTGGGCCGCACCAGCCGGGCAGGCGGTATCGGATCCGCATCGACAAGCAGCACAAGGTGGTGGATGTTCGGGAGATGACGGGAGCTCAGATTCTGGGGCTGGTGGACAAGACCCCGAGCACGCACCGGCTCGACAGGAAGATGCGGGGCGGCGCGGTGAAGAAGATCGAGGCGACGGACATCGTGGACTTCACGGAGCCTGGGATCGAGAAGTTCATGACGCTTCCGCTGGACCAGACCGAGGGGGCCGGAACGGCCCCCTCGGGGGAGCGCGAAGGTGCTCGGGCCGTCGACGTGCTGCGGCGGGAGTTCGACCTGCCGGAGGAGGACGAGGACGAGCTCTCGGCTGTGGGGATGGAGTGGGAAACTGTCAATGCGCTGGAGCAGGGCGGCAGCCGCAATCCCTGGGTGTTCGTTCAGGACTTCGCAGTGCCCGACGGCTACACCGACCCATACGGGAGGGCGATCGAATCGCTAGTAGCCGGGGTCCGGCTGACCGGCTACCCGGGCGGCGCGTTGGATATGGTCTACTTCGACCCGCCGCTCCGGCGCGCCGACGGACGTGCGATCAAGGCGGTCAGCGTGCTCCAAGTCGACGGCCGCACGTTCCAGCAGTGGTCGCGGCACTATACGGGTACAAACCCGTTCCGGGTTGGGGTCGATACGCTGGCGTCGCACCTGAGGGCCGTTAGCGAGTGGCTGTGGCGGGAGCTCCGCTGATGATTACCCGCCGAGAGGATTCGAGCAGCGCCGTGCTCCGGATGACCGAACGTCAGCACCGCCAGCTCTACGACCACCTCTTCCCAGGGGACGGGAAGGAGGCTGTCGCGGTCGCGCTCTGCGGCCGAGCTGAAGGCGGTGGAGAGTGGGAAGCGGGGCAGCGGCGCTGCCTGTCCGTCTACCGAATTGAGCCCGTGCCCCATAACGTCTGCACGGTTCGAACAGAAGAGCGAGTCATCTGGCCGACCGACCTGATCATTCCACTCCTGGTGGAAGCGGAGAAGAAGGGAATGGCTTTGCTGAAGGTCCATTCCCATCCGGGCGGCTATCCCCGTTTTTCGGCGGTCGACGACGCGTCGGACTGCGATCTCTTTCCCGGGGTCGCCGAGTGGGTGGGCACCGACTTGCCCCATGCGAGCGCGGTGATGCTGCCGTCCGGCCATGTGTTCGCTCGCCTGGTCAGCGGTCGTAACTTCACGCCCATCGACGTGGTGACGGTGGCGGGCGAGGAGATTCGATTCTTCCGGCACGATGAGACGGGTCGCGCCGAGGGTGATGAGAAGCTGCGGGTCCGTACCCGGCAGGCCTTTGGGCCGGGTACTACGGACATCCTGGCAGGACTCTCCGCCGCGGTGATCGGCGTATCCGGCACGGGCAGCCCGACTGTCGAGATGCTTGCCCGACTGGCCGTGGGCGAGCTGATCCTCGTCGATGACGACCGAGTGGAGAACAAGAACCGCGGCCGTATCCTGAACACGTTCCCGGAGCATGCCGCAGCCGCGGCGTACAAGGTGGACGTGATCGGCGAGGCCGTGAGGCGAATGGGCTTCGGAACGCGGGTGGTGCCGATCGCGCGCAATCTCTGGGATCCAAGCGTGGTGCGGCGTGTTGCCCAGGCGGACGTCATCTTCGGATGCATGGACACGGTAGACGGGCGAGACCTGCTGAATCGCCTGGCCGCTTTCTACTGCATTCCATATCTGGACGTCGGCGTGGCACTCGAGGCGGACGGACGCGGCGGGGTGGACCAGATTTGCGGGACGGTCCACTACCTCCAGCCGGGCGGCTCCAGCCTCGCCAGCCGCAGCATCTTCACCCCCGCCGATGTGCGCGCCGCGTCCCTGCGCCGCACCAATCCCGCTGCCTATGAAGAGCTGGTGCGGGCCGGCTACCTGCGCGGCGTGCGGGTGGAGCGCCCGGCCGTCATCAGCGTGAACATGCTGTTCGCGGCCCTCGGGGTAAACGAGCTGCTGGCGCGGCTGCACGGGTATCGGGACGACGGCAATACCGGCTTCGCCGCATTTGGCATGAGCCTGACCCAGGCTCGGCTCATCGCTGATGAAGATGGGGTTCCTTGCCCAGCGCTGGCGCCGCGGGTCGGCCGAGGAGACTGCAGCCCGCTTCTCGGAGTCCCAGAACTCGGAGTGCGGCGATGATTCGCTGGGCGGCCGTCCGGCTTGCGGCTGCCTTCCGATCCGTCCGGGCGTGGCTGTCCCAGCAACCGGAAAGAAGATGGGAACTCGAGCGGGGCGACGAACTGCCCGATACTCCGCGTGACCGCATTGTGTACGTCGTGGGTGAGGAGGGGATCGACTACTACGCGGCGATGCGCTGTCCGTGCGGGTGCGGCGATATCCTTCAACTGAGCCTGCTGCCGGAAGGCCGCCCCCGCTGGCGGGTTTACGAGGACCGCAGTGGCATCGCCTCTCTGAGTCCTTCAGTCAACCGCACAATTGGTTGCCGCTCCCATTTTTACCTGCGTGATGGCCGAATTGAGTGGTACCGCTGAAGCTGGTGCACTCCTTCGCGCACGGTCACGGTCGAGTTCCTCGGCCTCAATCGCCTGCATCTGAAGGCCGGCTGACGGAGGTTTCGCTTGTAACCCAATCTGTAACCCACGACGAAAACGGCCCTGCCACCCGCGAGGGCGACAGGGCCGTAATTCGTTGCTCCACAAACGGAGGCGGAGGGACTCGAACCCCCAAAGGCTTGCGCCCGCCGCATTTCGAGTGCTGTGGATTTTGCAGAGTTTGAGGACACTAGCGTACACCTGCAGGCACTTAGGAAGTCTATTCGAACTCTATGGGGACGCTAAAGGACACCTGCGGACACTTGGGGTGCTACCCAGGCTGCAACCCAACCATTATCGCCTCTCATGGACTTACCCTGGTCGCAGCAGTAAACCTCCCCTCAACGAACTGGACAGCTTTTGCAAGCGCGGTGTTCGACCCATCACCTTGCTACCGATCTTGCTACGGGGATTGCGCGAAGCCGAACCACGACTATGCGAACGCCCGTCCCACGTGTTTCATGGCTCTTCCCGTTTAAGGAGGTGACACCAGGCCGTCGAGAAGGCTCCTACCCGACCCTAACCTCATTGCTATCAAGTGTAGTCGGTCAGAACCGGAAGTAGATGAACTGACGGCTCCCAAGATCGCCGAACAAAATGAGAGATAGGCCAACCAGGTTGATCAGCGCGAGCTCTCTGCCCAGCTGTGGCACCGTGGTGGGAACGGATTCCAGCACCTTCTCAGCAAAGCGGGTCGAATCGAGAATGAACGCCACCCCCAGGATCACCAAAAACACCACCGAGTCGATGCGATAGAACAGCGGCGCGAGTTCAAACGATGCGCCGCTGCCGATCCAGCCTGCCATTCGCACAAGGATGTCCATCGCGGCGCCGGTGTTCTCTACTCGGAAGAACAACCAGGCGAACGAGACGGTGGAGAAGCAGATTGCCACCTGGACCACCCGCGTCCCCTGCCGAATCCGGGCCTCCACCGTCATCCACCGCAGCCACCTGATCCGACCCAGCGCGTCGGCGGTCAGGAACAGCGCTGCGTGAATCGCGCCCCACACCAGGAAATTGGTTCCGGCACCGTGCCACAGGCCGCTCGCGAGGAACGTCACCACGATCGCGAGGGCGAAACGCGTGTAGCCACGGCTTTGCCCCCTGAGCGGCCGGTACACGTAATCGCGGAGCCAGGAGGATAGGGTGATGTGCCACCGTCTCCAGAACTGGCGAATCGACTGTGCGAGATAGGGGCGGTCGAAGTTGGGGCTGAGCTGGACGCCGAATGTTCGGCCGAGCCCGATCGCGATCATCGTGTAGCCCAGGAAATCGAAGTAGAGCTGGAAGGAGTACAGGTAAAAGGCGGCGGGCACCGAAGCGGGTGGCATGCGGCTCACGCTCGCGAGCACCCGGTCGACGATCCCGCCGATGTTGTCCGCGACCGCCAACTTGCAGAAGTACCCCCAGAGCATGGTCTTCCCCCCGATGTAGAGGTCGCTCGGGGAGGGAGTGCGCAGATCGCGGAGCTGGGGCACGAGGCGGCCCGCACGCTCGATGGGCCCGGCGAGCAACTGGGGGAAGAACGCCAGGTACAGCGCGTGTGTCTCGAGGTCAGGCGTTGGCTCGCCAGTCCGCCGATACACGTCGACGACGTAGCTGACAGCCTGGAGCGTGTAGAACGAAATCCCGATGGGGATCGCCGTCGCTCGGCCGATCTCGCTCGTCTGCGTGCCGAAAACCGGGAGCTGCCAACCGAAAAGTCCGCCCAGCTTGAAGAGCGCCAGCGGCGCGAGCGTCACGCCGACGCACGCCGCCAGGAGCCAGCGCTTCGGCTGGCGCGAGAGCATCTTCGCACCGTGATAGGACGCGAGGGTGATGAACACCAGCAGCGCCAAGTGGGGAACCGAGTCCGCGGCATAGAACACGTAGCTGGCCACCAGCAGCACCCGTCGACGAACCGGACCGCGCGTGACGAGGAATGCTGCGAGCGTGGCTGTGTAAAGGGCTACGAACCCGAACGAGTTGAAGAGGATGGACGTCCTCCTTCCACACCCGGCAGCGCCATCCGGTAGATGCCGCGGAAGATGCCGTACTCGCCTCCGTAGACGACGCTCTCACCGTCGGGCGAGAAGGCGGGGTCCCATTCGTTTCCGCGCGTCGCAGTGAGCTGGCGGCGCTGCCTCGTCGCGACGGACAGGACGAACAGGTCCCAGTTGCCCGACCCGCGGGCGGCATAGACGACCTGGCTGGCATCGGGTGAGAACTGCGGATCCCATTCGTCGAACGGGGTGTTGGTCAGGCGCCTGACGGCTCCGGACGCGAGGTCCTGCAGAAAGAGATCGAACTGCGTCCCTACTTTCGAGATGTAGACGATGCTGCGGCCGTCGGGAGAGAACACCGGCCGCCATGCCTCCGAGCGACCATTCGTGATCTCCCGCTTGGCTCCCGTGGCCAAGTCGCAGATGATGATCCGCGGAGTCGTGTACCTCCGGGTCCGGGGGTCTCCGCTCCAGCCGGCGTATGCCAGGCTCTGACCGTCGGGCGAGAAGCTCGGGATCGCACCGAATTCGTTCAGCCGGTCGGTCACCAGCCTCCGCACGCGTGCGGAGAGGTCGGAGAGCACGACCTTCGTGTTCCCGGCCGCCGCATCGCCCTGAGTAAACGCCAGCCGGTCCCCCGGATAGCCCAACGTGGGGTGGCTTTCGTCCACGTCGTTGAACGTGATCCGGTTCGCTCCCGAAAACGTGCTGTCGCTCCAGAACAGCTCCATGTTGCCATCGGCGAAGGACTGGAACAGCACCGAGCGGCCGTCGCCGAGGTACGACGGGTACCGGTCCCCTGCGTAATCGGCGCTCAGGATCCGGGGTGGCGTCGGTGTGCCCGCCCGCGCTACCCACTCGGCGATGATGTCCGCGAGGAGCTGGTGCCCGTAGGGACTCAGGTGCTCATCGTACGCGAAGTACGGCTCGCCCGGAGCCCTGGTGAATTCGTCCAGCACGTCGATCAGGTCTACTCTGAGCGAGTCGGCGAGGTGGTGCATCAGGACGTTGGGACGCCGCATGTCCAGGTCACGCCGGTCGATCCCGAACTCGCGCACCACCTCATCCAGGTAGGCAGGACGGATCTGCTCCTTGGTGGGCAGGAGAATGATGACCGGCCTCGCCCCGCTCTGCCGCACCGACGCGACGAAGCGAGCCAGGTACTCGCGGTATGCGAACAGGTCCTGCTCCTTCTCGGGCCCGGTCAGTGTGTAGAAGACGTTGTACCGGCGGTTCGCCGCGCTGTCTGCGTAGAAGGGCTCCGCCCATCGCCCCAACGGAAGCCGGACCGGGTTCTCGAACTTGAAGTCCTGCAGCAGCAGCCTCACGAACTGCGAGTGCTGCATGAGATGGTCGGAAACGCCCGCCGAGCGCTCGCGAACCTTCATGAAATCGTTGAAGATCGAGACCTGCAGAAACACGATCCTGGGCCCGTACCGGCGGCCCACTTGCCGGAAGTAGTTCACCTCCTCGGGGACACCCCAGCCGCTGATGCCCACGTTCGCGACGATCCTGTCGGGGAAGCGCCGGTACACGCGCGTGGTGTAGAGATCCTCGAAGTTGACCTGCGCTCCCTGGGTGTAGGAGTCGCCCAGGAAGAGCCAGTCGATCCTGTCGTACGAAACGTCCACCTGCTGGCTGTAGCCGATCCTGAACCCGTCCCGGTTGGTCAGGTAGTTGACCGAGTACTCCTTGTCGGTGAGCCGCGAGCGCAGCCCTGACCGGTTCACGTAGTAGCCGTCGCGGATCCAGTAGAGATCGTCCATCACGTAGTCCGAGAACCTGTAGCGGACCAGAACCTCCGCGTGGACGAACAGCCCCAGGACGCAGATGAGGTTGACGAGGTATACGGTGGGGAGCCGCTTCCCGAAGCGGCGGTAGCACAGCTGGAGCGCGGCCGCCGTCGCGAGCGTGAGCCCCACAGCGATCCAGGCTCGGGGCACGAGCATGTAGACGACGACTGGGTTGATCGCCAGCACTCCAAGAAGGAGCAGGGCTAGCTCGGCGTTGCCAAAGGCGCGGCGGCGAACGAGACGGCCGCTCACGCCTCCCTCGCGATCGCGTGAATCAGCTGGCTCTGGCGCTTCGAGGTTCCGAATACGCCGCCGCACTCGCACCGCAGCGCGCAAGCCTCGCACTCCGGCAGGTACTCGCGCTTCCAGTCCGAGATGGAGGTCCTGAGGTAGGGCCAGAGCGCTGGCGTGACGAGGCAGTGCTGCAGGTTGTAGAGGGAGACCGCGTAGCCGAAGCTGTCGAGATACTCGACCGCGCTCTCCAGCTCGGTGGCGTACTCCGGCGGGTCGATCCAGAGGAGGTCGTCGTGGATACGGGCGTATCCCGTGTGCTCCATGCCCATGAACGCCACGTGCTCCACGAACGTCAGGTTCTTGTGGATGAAGCGGGCAAGTGCCGCAAGGCGGGGGACCGACTGGCGGTGCAGGACAACCCGGATCTCGGACCGAACTCCGAACCGGGCCAGGTTGTGAAGCCCGAGCACCGTTTGGGCGAACGCGTCGCGAGCCTGAACGATGTAGTCGTGCTGCGGGCCATAGTCAGAATACAGCGGGATCGTGAACAGCGTCCGGGGGGTCGAGGCAGCCGCGATCGCCTGGGTGATCGCGGGCCTTGAAAGCGCCCGCCCATTGCTCAGGATCTCGATCTGCGTCTGCGGGAGTTCCACTGCAAGGAGCTCGAGCAGCCGGACCAGGTAGTCGCCCAGCAGCGTCGGCTCGCCCCCGGTCATCCCGAGCGCCGGCAGGGACTTCGGAAGCAGCGGGATAAGGGTCCGGTTCAGTGCGAAGAAGTAGTCGACGTCCTCGACCATCCGGGGCGGCTGCGAACACATGAGGCACCGGCTGTTGCACCGCTCGGTCACGAAGAGGCCGTTGTTCGGCGAGGCGATGCGGAACAAGGTGTCGATCCGGCCGGAGGGATGGAGGGCGACGATGTCGCCCTCCTCCAGATCCTCCAGCGTCTCCACGAGCACGTGGGGGTCCCCAGTGGCCCCTCCCTCGTCGGGGTGTGCGTCTCTGGCGACGCGGAGCGGATCCCGCAGCCGAGCTCCTTCCAGGTTCCGAGGTTCGGCGACCAAGAAGCCGCCCCAGCACGGATCGGCCACGAGGCGGCCCACCGTCGTAACCGGTATACCGGTGGCGAGACCCGGTCTATTCAGCGAGATCATCGTTCCCCTTCCCCTTTCTCATGCCGTCCAGCGGCGGAAGATCCCTTCCGCCTCGGAGTCGGAGTCGATGAGCTCCAGGAGGAACCGGATGATCTCCATGTTGGTCGCGCAGAAAGCCGACGACGGGCGGTACCCTTCGATGTCACCGTGCTGTGCGTGGTTGCGTACGGGATCCGATCCGCAATAGGCCTGCAGGCCGCAGTCAGCGCACCCGGCAAGGCTCTCGTTGACGCTGAGCTCGGTCATTCGCCGTGCGGCCGCACCGTGGAACAACTCCTCATAGGGATCGGTGACGTGGCCGAGTCGGAAGGAGAAATCCCCCGTTTCGGCGAGCATGCGCGCCTCGTCGCTCGCGTACACGCCGCCGTCGTAGTTGTAGACAGCCACCGCGCTCACCAGTCCGGACGGCGACTGCAGGTCCACGTACCCGACCGGGAAGGGCGTGAGCATCTTCTTCAGGATGATGGCCGCGTAGTCCTCGACGAACCACTCCCCGCCCCGGTTCAGATCCAGGATGTAGAGGAGGCCGCGCTTGTAGAACTCCAGGAACCGCGAGGCGTCATAGCTGAGCTGGGGCGAGAGGCGCTTCGCAAACCCGTAGGGGTGGATCGGACGAAGGAAGACATGGTCGAACCCGTTCTCACGGTAGCAGTCGATGATGGCCTCCGGCTGGTCGAGCGATTGCCGGCTCGTGGTCATCAGGGCGCCCACCATGTCGGCGCCGAGTGCGGCCCGCGCGCGTTCGATCCCGTCGCGCAGCAGCCTAGACCCACAGTAAGCGTGATCTGAGCCTGCGGGAGGGGCAAAAGAAAGCGAAAAGGCTTATCTTGCTTGGCGTAGGTGGGATTCTGCCAGGAATCACTTCCGCCGCCCAAGATAAGCCTTTCCGGTGAAGAGAATATCGCACGCCCAGAGTCGAAAGAACAGTGCCCGGCGCCAGCGCCGGGTCGCCCGCCGTCACGCGCGGGCGGGGCACTGGACGGCGCGGCCGAAGCCGATGCTGGGCATCGGTAAAGTGCACTACGAGATCGGCGCGAACACGGACGCGACGAGCTACGGGGGCATTGCCGCGGTGCACCGGCTGGTGACGAGGCTGGGGCTGGCGCGGGAGATCGACCAGAAGCTGAAGCTGCTAAAGGTGCACCTGCCCTACCACGAGTCGGACCACGTGCTCAACCTCGCGTACAACGTGATGTGCGGGGGCACACGGCTGGAGGACATCGAGCGGCTGCGGCACGACACGGCGTACATGAACGCGCTGGGCGCGGAGCTGATCCCGGATCCGACGACTGCGGGCGACTTCTGCCGCCGCTTCGAGGAAGAGCACGTGCTGACGCTGATGGAGTGCATCAACGCGGTGCGGCCGAAGCTGTGGCGGGGACGCGCGAAGGAGATGCTGGGGCCGGTGACGTATGTCGACGCCGACGGGACCGATACGCCCACGGACGGCGAGCAGAAGGCGGGGATGGGACTCTCCTACAAGGGGATCTGGGGATACGCCCCGCTGATCATCTCGGTGGCGAACACGCGCGAGGTGCTGTACGTGGTGAACCGGCCGGGCAATGCGCCGAGCCACACGGACGCGGCGCAGTGGATCGACCGCGCGCTCGACCTGGTCTGCCCGCACGCGCCGCGGGTGTGCCTGCGCGGCGACACGGACTTTTCGCTTACCGCCCACTTCGACCGCTGGGCGGAGCGGGCGGACTTCATCTTCGGCATGGACTGCAGCAAGGCGCTGCGCAGCCGTGCCGAAGCGCTGGAGGAGGGGTGCTGGCGCAGGCTGGAGCGTACGCCGAAGCGGGCACCGCTGACGGAGCAGACGCGCCGGCGGCAGCCGAACGAGAAGGAGCGGATCGTCAAGGAGCGCGGGTACGTGAACCTCGAGCTGAAGTACGAGAATGTCGCCGAGTTCGAGTACCAGCCGGGCAAATGCGGCCGGAGCTACCGCGTGGTGGCGCTGCGCAAGAACATCAGCAAGATGAAGGGCGAGAACCTGCTCTTCGACGAGATCCGCTACTTCTTCTACATCACCACGCGCACCGACCTGAGCGCGGCGGAGGTGGTCCGGTGCGCGAACGAGCGCTGCGACCAGGAGAACGTGATCGAGCAGCTCAAGAACGGGGTCAACGCCCTGCGGGTGCCCTTGTACGACCTGGTGAGCAACTGGGCCTACATGGTGATGGCGGCGCTGGCGTGGAACCTCAAGAGCTGGCTCGCCCTGATGATGCACCGCAAGAGCGACCGCGCCGAGTACATCCGGATGGAGTTCCGGCGCTTCCTCCATGCGCTCATCCTGATCCCGGCACGCGTGGAGCGGCGAGCGCGAGGGATCACGATCCGGCTCATCGGGTGCCATCCCACGCTGGACCGGCTCTTCGGCACCTGGCGCATGATCGAGAGCGTGGGCTTTACGTAGCAGGGTACGGCCAGCCAGCAGTGCCTTACCGTCTCGCGGCAAGCTTCGGCGAGACGGCGGCTCACCCCTGCGCTGAAGGACCGGAATCCGCAAAAAGCGAACAGAAAGTGCATGCCTCCCGGCGCTCGGGAGTGTGTGGGGAGGCGAGAAATCGCTCCCGAAGGCCGACGCGCGGCGCGTTACAGACCAGTCGGACCCGAAACAGGCCTTCGTGAAGGCGCCCGGGAACGATACTCGCTTATTTCAGGCCTAGAGCTCTCGACCCCTTTCACCGGACGGTTGCCGTCGTGCAGCGCGGCCGGGCCGTCCAGAGAGGTGGATACCACGACCTGATGTTCCTTGAGGAACGCCAGCATCTCGTCGGTAAGCACCGTGAGGTTGGTACAGACGACGAACTTGATCGACCGACCGGCCACGCGGTTCCGCTCGAGCGCGCCCAGGACGGCGTGCTGCACCCGGTCGAACGCCAGGAGCGGCTCTCCGCCCTGGAACTCGATCGTGAGCTCCGGCGCAGGCGACTGGAAGATCAGGTCGAGCGAGCGCTCGAGGTCGGGCAGCGAGATGTCGAACTGGTGCTTATCCTCGCATCCTCGCTTTGCCGGGACACCTGGCAATAGTGGCAGGTATGGTTGCAGCGGAGTGTTACGACGATGATGTGGAGCGCGGTGAAGAAGTCGAGGAAGGATTTCTTGGTTCGGTATCGTGTCGCGAGTACATCGACCAGGGCCGGGGTCGGGCCTGGCGAGATGAAGAAGTTTGCGACGAGGTCCGCGTAGAGCGGTTCGTCCGCGGCAACTTCCCGGTTTACCACCCTCGTCGCCGTGCCCCTCGCGCACAGCAGGAAGTCGCCAACCTCGTTGACGAGGACCTCGCGGGACTCGTTCAGCGCGTGGAAGCGGAAGGGGAGAAGGTGGTAGGGACCGGGCTCGTGCGGTGCGAACGACCGCGGTGGGTGAAAGATCTTAAGTCCCTGCATGATGGATCGCCCTGGGCTCGGAGCCGCCAAGGTCCGTGATGCTTCCCAGCAAAGGTTCGTCGAGCTCGTCCGAGCTGGCAAAAGCCTTCGCGACCAGCAACTCCCGGATCGCCTGAGTCTCTCTCGCGACGATGTCGCGCGTCTTGAAATCGACCAGGTCTCGCTTCACCCGCGAGATCAGCCGCTCGAGGTCCTCACCTGAGAGCGGCGGTCGACGCGCGGAAAGCACCACCGCCAGGGACCTATGCGCATCGTCCGCCCGGTCGATGGTCACATCGAATTCGCTTCCATACCAGTAGAAGCACTTGAAAACGACCGCTTCGCTGTAGAGATCCGGTCGGAGACGGAGCTCCAAGTGGCTCGCGCTTGCCTCGTGCACCATCATCGCGCTCTCCGCAGCAGGCGGGCAGTCACCCGGCCGACCTTACCGTCAGCGGTGATCCGGTGCGCGCGCTGGAACCGCCTGACCGCGTTCTCTACCGAAACGGTGAACGTCGCGTTCGAGTTCATCTGCGCGGAGGTGAGATGGCCCTGCGCCATCAGGAGTTGCATCAGCTCCGCTACGTCGGAGCCACACATCCCGCGGCGAAGGAGGCGCGAGCCGAAGGCGTGCTCGGTGGGGACGCAGTAGGCTCCCACCAGCGGCGTCGGCGGTGCAACGCTTCGCCGGGGGGTCGAGCGAGGCGTAGAGTACCCCCCGCCGCCGCGCGAAGACGAGTAATGGGAGCGATGAGAGTAGTGCGAGCGGTGGGAGCGGTGGGACGAGACGAGGGTCAGCACCGTCTCCGACGAGCGCGTCAGCACGAGCCGTGGGCGCCGCTCCCGGAGCACCATCACGCCCGGGTTTCCTGTGACGCTAGCTTCCGACGCCGGCGGCGGAACATCCACCGTGGGATGCTCCGCCGCCAGGGCCGCCGAAGCCGGCGCCGTGGTTCCGCCCACCAGGATCGACCCGGACACGACCCGACGAATGACGTCTCGCAGGGATTCTCTCATGGTACCTCCCGGGGAGATGAACCAGCGGCGGATCGCGAGGGTTCAGCGTTTGAACAACCCGGAGCGGCAGGGGCAGGCCAGTTCGCGCCACGTCGCGCTCTGTCACTGTAGACGGTTGTTTTCGAAAACGCAATACGGGCGTTCGTCTCTGCTAGTCCGCCTCGAATGCCTGCGCCACCAGCCCTGCGCTCGGCGAAGGCTGCTCCTGCTTCAAGAGGATACAATCGCCAATGGCGAGCACGTCCAACCCGGTGCGCATGAAGCACGCGTACGCATCCTCGGGGGTGCAGACGATCGGTTCGCCTCGCATGTTGAAGCTCGTGTTCACGAGGACCGGGCACCCGGTTACCTGTTTGAAAGCACAGAGAAGCGCGTGAAATCGCGGACTCGTGTCGGCGTGGACCGTTTGCAGGCGAGCGGAATAGTCAACGTGCGTCACCGCGGGGATGCGTGAGCGGAGCACGTCGAGCTGGTCGAGCCCGGTACGGGAACGCTCGCACTCGCTCAATTCACACCGCAGCCACTCCTGCACGTCCGCCACCAGCAGCATGTACGGGCTATCGCAGTCGAGGTCGAACCACGCCGGTGCGTCTTCCGCAAGGACCGCCGGAGCAAAGGGGCGGAACGATTCGCGGTGCTTGACCTTGAGGTTGAGCGTGTGCTGCATCGACGGGGAGCGTGGGTCCCCCAGGATCGATCGCGCACCGAGTGCGCGCGGACCAAACTCCATGCGGCCCTGAAACCATCCGACGACGGCCCCCTGAGCAAGAGCGTGGGCAACACGGCCGACGTACTCGGCCTCTTCGGGAACGACTGAATAGCACGCGCCACAGGAGTGGAGGCGGCCCTCGATCGCTTCCTGCGAGTAGGCGGGTCCGAGGAGGCTGCCCTGCATCGCGTCCCTCGTCCCAGGCGGCTCGCGAGGCTGCCCCAACTCCTGGTGATACGCAGCGAATGCCGCCCCCAGTGCTCCCCCCGCGTCCCCCGCAGCGGGCTGGATCCAGATCCGGTCGAACCGGCCGTCGCGAAGCACCCTCGCGTTTGCGACGCAATTGAGCGCCACGCCCCCTGCCATGCACAGGTTGCGAATTCCGTAGTCGGCCGCCGCGGCGCGGGTGAGGCGCACGACCGCCTCTTCGGTAACTGCCTGGATGGAAGCGGCAAGGTCCATGTGGCGCTGCGTAAGCGGGCCCTCCGGTGCCCGCGGTGGACCGGCGAAAAGATCGTGGAAGCGCCGGCTCGTCATCCTCAGACCCGTGCAGTAGTCGAAGTACGACAGGTCTAGCCGGAAGCTGCCGTCCGACTTCAGGTCGATGAGATGGTCGAGGATCTGCCGCGCGTACCTCGGCTCCCCATACGGGGCGAGACCCATTACCTTGTATTCGCCCGAGTTGACCTTGAAGCCCAGGTAATAGGTGAATGCCGAGTAGAGCAGCCCGAGCGAGTGCGGGAAGTGGATCTCGCGATCGATCTCCAGACCGTTGCCACGCCCGACTCCGATCGAGGTCGTGGCCCACTCGCCCACACCGTCCATCGTGAGGACGACCGCCTCGTCGAACGGTGAAGGGAAGAACGCGCTCGCGGCATGGCTCTGGTGGTGCTCCGCGAAGAGGAGCCCGTCCTTCACCTTCTCTGTCGGCCCGTACGACTGGAATTCTCGGACAAGCAAGTCCTTCAGGAAAAGCTTTTCCCTGAGCCAGAGCGGGATCGCCCTGCGAAACGACCGGTATCCTTTCGGCGCAAATGCGAGGTAGGTCTCGAGGAGCCGCTCGAACTTGAGGAACGGCTTGTCGTAGAAGACGACGCGATCGATGTCGTCGAGATGAACGCCCCCGCTGAGAGGCAGTACTGCAGTGCAAGGTGCGGGAATGCCGCGTCGTGCCTGATCCGGCTGAAGCGCTCCTCCTGGGCCGCCGCCACGATCCGTCCATCATGGATCAGCGCAGCCGCGCTGTCGTGGTAGTACGCGGAAATCCCCAGGATACGCATCTCCGCGGGGTCAGAAGAGCGCGTAAATGAAAGGCGCGACCGGGGATCCATGCACGAACACGAGCAGTCCGCCCAGGATCAGCATGAGCGCGATCACTGGCCAGAGCCAGAACTTCTTCCGCGCGCGTAGGAAAGACCAGAGCTCGAGCAGGAAATCCATGGTATGCGCGCCTAGAACTGGTTTCGCATGCTTTTCGGGGACTCGATGGGTGTATCGCGCCGGATCCAGTAGCTTGCTTCACCGGGTGCGAAGCGCAGACAGAGGGGATTCTTCCCGAGCGACCTCACCAGCAGCCCGATCGGGGTCATCACAAGGTAGAGGAAAATACCGAGGATGATTGGGGTAGTGATTCGGCTGAGACCGCTCCCGATCGCACGCCACGCTCGATCGAGCGGACGAAGGATTGCTGGGTACGCAGCAGAGACTATCAGGAATGTCGCGCCGGCAGCAATGGCGAGAACCCGTTCGGGTGCCTCGCGCCCGCTGGCCAGGAGGGCCCAGGCTACCAGCAGAGTTCCCACAATGATACCGAACCCGCTCTCGGATCGTGGGGACCGGTGGGTCCGATCGAAGTTCTCATGCGTGGTCATCGTTGGTGGGTGCGTGTGCATGGTTCCTCGAGCTCGTGACCGGGTATCGCTCGCGGATGCCGCCTCGTCCGACGCTAAGTGGTCCCGCTCGCAAGTTCGGTGACGTATTGGTCATGCACAGAGAGCGAGAGGTTCCGGTTGATCGTTCGTCAGCTTCGCCATGAGGGCGGCCAGATCCGCTCGGGTGAATTTCCACTCGAACGGCTGGGCGACATCA
>JBJMPM010000254.1:0-22582 GCA_045803205.1 Longimicrobiaceae bacterium | reverse complement strand
CGCTGGCTCTCTCTGCGCCTCCGCGTCTCTGTGTGATAATGAGATCCTTAGCAGAGGTCGGAGGGGCAGTTCAAGTCACAGGTGCCGCCGCAGCTTATGGCCAACGTGTCCTCTCCGCAGAACTCCTTCGTGCAGTTGTCGTAGAATGTGCAGCCCAACGCACTGGGGCAGGCGTCGATCTCCGAGCAGTAGGGGTACGTGCCTCCGCCGCCCGGCGGCCTCTCAGCGCCGAGCACCGTCCCCCGCTCCTGCGGGATGTCGGTTTCGAAGCTCTCCACCACGAGCGCGTCGAGGTCGAGCGCCATTTTCTTCATCGTGCGTTCTCCGGTCGGGTGAGGTGAGGATGGGGATGCGGGCCGGGGAGAGGCGCCGTGCCCCTCCCCGGCTCCGCGGCTCTCCGCGCGGGGCGGCGGAGGTTCAGCCGGCGCCGGCGGGGACCGGGTTCTGGACGGCGACGAAGCCGGCGCGGTAGGCCTGGCGGAGCTGCTCGGTCACGCGGTCCTCCAGCCAGTCGCGGCTCGGTCCCCCGTCGTCGGTGGCGACCGCCTCCTGCACGCGGTCCACCACCTCGTCGAGGGTGGCGGGGCTCTCCACCGCCTGCAGCACCAGCGCGGCGAAGGGGCTCAGCCGCCGCACGCTCACCGCGCGCCCGCTGGCCTGCAGGAGGTAGAAGGTGTCGTCCTCCTCGGCGGGGGGATGGTCCTCCTCCGCCTCCAGCCACGCGTCCCAGTCGTAGGCGGTGTGCACCACCCGCGCGCGCGGCGAGAGCGAGACCCGCGCCTCGGGCCAGCGCACCTCGGGCTCGGGGACACGCGCCAGCGAGGCGAGGAACTCGTCGGTGAAGTCGGTCACCGAGCAGGCCAGGTCGTAGCGCTCGCGCTCCACGCGCAGCGCGTCCTCCAGCAGCCCGCGGCGCGCGGGTTCGGGCTCCGCCTCCACCCGCGCCTGCAGCGCCTCGCACGCCGCGTCGGAGTCGGAGCGCTCGGGGGCGCCGGAGCCGCGCGGCGGGAAGGCGACGTCGACCCCCAGCGCCGAGAACACGCGCAGCGTCCGCCCGAAGTGCTCGTGCACCGTCTGGTCGCGGAGCGCGGCGTAGCCCTCGCCGCCGTCGTCCATCCGGCGCGTCTCCGCGGGCGGGGTGACGACGAGCACCGACGGCGTCTCCGGGCGCGCCAGCCGCAGGAGCCAGAGGCCGATCCCCGCCTCGCCCAGCAGCAGCCCGGGGTCGCTGGCGCCCTGCATGGTGCCGCAGGGCCAGGGGAGCCCCTTCGCCTCGTACGCCTCCCACCCTTCCATCGCCACCTGCCGCGGCCGCTCCAGCAGCTCCGGCTCGCCCAGCACGCGGGCGCCCTCCATCAGCGTCTCGCAGTTGCCGCCGCGGCCGTGGCAGAGGGAGTAGTTCATCCGCGGGTCATCGAGCGAGGCGACGGTGGCGCGGATCGCGGCGCGCGCGTCTTCCAGGTAGCGCGGCTCGCGCAGCGTCTCCCAGGCGCGCAGCCGGGCGAGGCCGATCCCCGGCCCGCCGTGGCACCAGGCGCTCATGTAGCGCATCGGCTGCGGCTCCAGCCCGGGGCCGGCCGTCAGCCGCGCCCGCAGCTCGTCCACCCGGCCGGCGAAGAGGTACTCGCCGATCTCGTTGTGGCGCAGATCCGGCCAGTTGCTCGCGGCCTCGTCGTAGAAGGCGTTCTCGTACAGGAACGCCTGCTCCATGGCGTAGCGGTAGCGGCCGTCGCCGGTGGCCAGGTAGAGCTCCAGCAGCCCGTGGGCGACCCCCGCGGAGCCGTGGGCGTAGCCGCAGAGGTGGCGCACCGCGGAGCCGTGCATGGTTCCCCAGCACCACCCCTCGGGCTCGTGCGCGGCGACCTCGATCAGGTGGTCGCCCAGCCGCCGGGCGATGGAGAGCGGCAGCTCGCCGTCCGGGAGCCAGGCCGAGAGCGCCACCAGCGCCGGGAGCGCCCCGCCCCCGCCGCCGATCACGTCCAGGCCGCGGTCCTCGCTCTCCCTGCCGGCCATCGGCCGCAGCACCGCCGCCGCCTCTTCCAGCAGCTCCGGGCGGCCGAGCAGGCGCCCCACCACGGCCGCCGCGTAGGCGATCCCCACCCGTCCCCCGTGGAAGCCGAAGGAGCTCTCGGGGAGCTGCGGCGCCTCGTCGAGCGCGAAGCGGAGCGCGCCCAGGGCGGTGCGGGCGAGCTCGTCGTCGGCGCGGCCGGTGGCGTTCCAGAGCTCGGCCAGGAAGAGGCCGATGCCGGAGGTGCCCTCGTAGAGCGTGCCCGAGGCGGTGGCAGGCTTGCCCACGCGCAGCTCGGGGTTGTCGCGGTCGGGGGACATGATGGTCCAGGTGGCGCCCTGGCCCTGCCACTCGGCGGCGGCGGCCACGCGCCGGCCGACGCGCAGCGCCACCTCCAGGAAGAACTCCGCGGTGCCGGGCTCGGCGGCGGGAACGTGCGGCGAATGCTGCATGCTGGGTCTCGTGCTCGGGTTCGGGGCGTCCACGCCGGTCACGCGTCCTCGCCGCCGGCCGCGGCCACGCTCCCGGCCGGGCTCTGCAGGGTGCGCAGGATCAGGTACGCCAGGTAGCTCTCCTCCTGGATGGTGATCCCCAGGCGGTTGTTCATCATGTGCAGGTAGCTGGAGCAGATGGCGCCCACCGCCTGCTCCCAGGCGGCGTAGGGCCCCTGCGCGCCGGCGAGCTTCCCCGCGTCGTGCAATTCCGCGAAGTGGCCGCGCACCTCCAGCAGCCCGTCGCGGTAGAGGTCCAGCGCGTCGGAGAGGGATTCGCCCTCGTCCATCCGGCTCCACACCTCCTCCACGTACTCGCCCAGGGTGTCGGCCTGGCTCCCGTAGCCGCTGTCGAAGGCGCCGAGCCACGCCCCGCGCGCCTCCTCGTCGCGGGCCACGCCGCGCAGGTATCCCTGGTTGTACTGCTCCGCCCAGCGCGCGGCGGCCGCCCGGCTCCCCCGGCTGAACACGTGCATCAGCTCCACCATGGTGAGCAGCCCCTTCCCCAGGCGGGAGGAGCGCTCGGTGCGGCTGGTCTTGCGCAGCAGCGCGCAGGCGGCCTCGCTCGACACCTCGAAGAAGCGCTCGGCCACGCGGATGGCCTCGGGGCCGCCGTAGCGCTCGGTCTCCGGCTCGTACTCGATCAGTGCCGCGTGGGTGATGCGGAGCGGCTCGTCCTGTTTTTCCCCACCCTCCGTCGAAAGGGAGGCCGCGGCGGCGGGCCAGGCGGGCATCGCGGGGCCTTCGGGGCGCTCGAAGACGACCTCCGGGTAGAGCGCGCGGACGTGCGCCTGCAGCGCCGGCCACACCGTCCCGTCCATCACCTCCGTGGGGCCGTGCAGGCGCAGGCGCACGTGCGGGCCGTACTCGCTGTAGCGGATGAAGAACCAGCCGTCGATCCACCCCTCCTGCTGGCAGCGGCGCACGAAGGGCTCGGCCACCCCCAGCACCACCTCGTCGCACTCGCCGGTGTAGATGCCGGTGTGGACGTCGAAGAAGAGGTGGGCGGCGAGCCAGCGGGTGCCCTCAGGCCACGGCGGCAGCATGGCCCTCCTCGCCGGTGGGGGCGTGCGCCGCGTCGGAGGTGGTGCCCGCGGGGAAGTAGAGCTGCACCACCACCTCGCTGGCGTACGCCTCGCCCTGGTGCCGGGGGAGCCCGTCGCGCGCGGGGAGGCGCTCCTCGACGATCGCCTGCCACACCTTGAGGTTGGCGCCCATCTTCCCCAGCAGCCCCACCAGCAGCGGGTTGCCGAAGTCGATGAACTGCGGCTTGTGCAGGTCGCGCGAGCCGGGGGTGCGCGGCTTGGCCGGCGTCTTCTCCCCGCCCTCGGCCCCTTCCGCCGCCTCGCCGCCCTCGCCGGCCGCGGCGCCCTCGGCCTGGGGCGCCTCCTCGTGCTCCTCCCCGGCGTGCTCTTCCGCGGGTGCCTCGTAGCCGGGGACCTCGCCGGCGGCCGCGGCGGCCTGCGCCTCGGCGGCGGCGTCGGCTTCGGCCTGCGCGGCCGCGGGGTCGCCGTCGGGCTTGGCCACCGAGGGCTCGGGGAGCGGGTTGATGCGGATGTAGCAGCTCTCCGGGATTCCCGCCTCGCGCCGCCAGCGATTGGCGCGCACGAAGAAGTCGGCCGCGGCCTCGTGCGGCTCGCGCTGGGGGAAGAGCGAGCCGGGGACCATCCACCGCCGCCGCGCCAGCACCAGCGAGCCTTCGAACGTCACCCGCGGGCGCGCCACGATGCGCGGCGGCGGCGGCGCGGGCATCGCCGCGGGCGGCGCGCCCTCGGCCGCACCTTCCGCGACGGCCGCCTTGCCCTCGGCGGCGTCGCCATCCGCCGCACCCGCGGGGGCGGCCGGAGCATCACCCCCGGCCGGGTCCGCGACGGCGGTGTCGGCCGCGACGGCATCCGCATCGGCCGTGTCCGCCGGCGGCGGTTCGGGCGCGGGTGGCGGCACCTGGCGCGCCTCGGGGCTCTCGGGGATCGGCGGGCCGAACATGGCCGGCGGGGTGAAGCGCGACACCAGCTGGTAGAGCGGCGGGCGCATCCGGGGGTTGAGGAAGCCCAGGTCCACCGGCACCACGCGGCGGCCGGTGGGCGCGTGCACCAGGCGCAGCGAGTCGGGGTCGTCGGGGTCGGGCTCCACGCCGATCTCGCTGCTGCGGAGCTGCTCCTCGGCCGCGCCGCTCTCCCCCGTCGGATAGCTGATCTCCCACTTCAGCAGCGGCGGGTGCAGGTTGGCGTTGAACTGAGCGTCGCCGCAGATCTCGGCCAGCAGGTCGTCGGTGAGCGCGGCGTTCTCGCGCCGCACCTGCTCCTGCACGTCGTCGGGGAGCATGTAGAGAAAGCGGGAGAAGTACTTCCCGAACCCCGCCGTGTAGCTCCCCCCCTGCAGCACCAGCCGCGGGTCGCCCCCCGGCTCGCCCGCGGGCGCCAGACAGGCGAAGGCGCCCATCGAACGGCAGACGCCGGAGGTGTTCTCCACCCCCCGCAGCGTCTCCTCCACCTCGCCGGCGGAGAGGTCGATCTCCTCCGCCTCCGGCGCGCCCTCCCACTTGCGGCGCAGCACCTCGCCGAGCGCGTCGCGCGCCGCCCCCAGCCGCCTGACGAACTCCAGCTCGAAGGGGTTGCCCACGTTGTAGCCCTTGAGCGAATCGTCCTTCACCCCGGCGCGCGCCTTGGCCTCCTTCTCCACGTGCGCCTTGAAGTGCTCGCGGTAGAAGTCCTCGTAGAACACCAGCAGGGGCACGCTGCTGCTGTTGCCGTAGTAGTCGTCGAAGAAGTGCCGCATGGTGGCCTGCTCCGCGCGCGGCCAGGCCACCCGCGAGGTCAGCCGCGTCCACCGCGACCAGCGCTCGAAGGTGCGGCGCAGCGCCGGCGTGAGCGCCGCCTCGGCGCGCGCCGCGGAGGTGGCGTCTTCGTAGAAGGGCATGTCGCGCCGCAGCCGCTGCTTGATCTCCATCGACTCGATGGCGTCGGTGAGCAGCGTGTGCATCTCCTCGATCATCCGCGCGCGCTCGCCCACCTCGGCGTCGGTGTAGCGCTCCACCACCCCGCGCAGCTCCGCCAGCAGCGCGGAGGACTGCCGCGCGTGGTCGTCGTCGATGCCGTCCAGCAGCGCGCGGAAGGGGAGGTCCCAGTCCGCGTCCTGCTCGCGGATGCCGGTGTGGAAGCGCAGGAAGCCGATCTCGATCAGCTTGTCCAGGTACGCCTCGGCCTCCTCCGGCGTCGCCTCGATCTGGGGGTCCTTGCAGAGCGCGTCGATCAGCTCGCCCAGCGTGGGCCTGTCGCCGCCGCGGAAGGTGGCGGCGATCAGCTCCAGCACCTCGTTGTTCGCCAGCCGCTGGAACACCTCGCGCGACTCGATGGCGGTGAGGAAGACCAGCCGCCCGTCCTGCTGGCGCAGCGTGGGGTTGGGCTCCACGTGCAGGGCGTGACGCACGGCGGGGCGCGTCTTCAGGTGGTCGAAGAGGAGCCCGTAGATGAACTTGTTGACGCGCACGTAGCTGCGCTTCTTCCGCGGGTCGCCCACGAAGCGGACGGCGCCGTCGAACTCGCTCTCGTCCACGAAGGCGCCGGGGATGATGGCGCAGAAGGTGGAGAAGGGCGTGGCCTTCATCGCCATGCGCGTGAAGTAGCGCAGCAGCCCGCGCTCCGTCTTCTCGTCCTTCCCGCCCAGCTCCGCCCCGGCCGCGCGCGCCGCGTCGCCGTAGCGGCCGAGCGCGTTGTAGAGGGAGCGGCTGGAGATCATCAGCCCCTTGTGGAAGTCCGCGTCGTCCAGGAGCGCCAGGAAGCGGCGGCGCAGCTCCGGGGTCTCGGCGGCGTACGCCCGGCGCAGCTCCGCCTCCAGCCCCGCGCGCTCCTCCAGCCGCGCCGCGAAGGCGCGCAGCGTCTCCCCGGCGGCCGGATCCAGCCGTCCGGCGGCCTCGTCGACCTTCGCCGCGGCGGCGGGGCGCAGGTTGTAGAACTCGCGCTTGAGGGTGATCAGCCGGTTGCGCAGCGGCCTGTCGTCGCCCGCGGCGCCGATGGCGGCGAAGAGGGTGGCGGAGAGCTCCTCGCGCTGTGCGCGCAGCTCCTCGTCGGCCGCGAGCAGGCGGTCGAGCAGCTCCAGCGTGCGCTCGCCGCGCAGGGCGTCCACGCTGTCGGCCGGCGCGCCCGAGACGCGGCAGACGAAGCGGGTGCCCAGCCACTCGCCGGGGTCGGGGCGGCTCTCCTGCCAGGGTTCCATCATCGGTACGGCGGCTCTCGGAGCAGGGGTGGCGGACTTCGCGCTGGCGGAAAGGTGTCCGGAAAAGCTAGGCGGAAACCGATGATAACCAGCGCTCTCGCGGGCACGCAAGTGCTGTTGGAATGCTCACACGCGGAGCCCACGGAGTCAACGGAAGGGGGGATGAACAGATTCGAACTGCAATCCTCTCACAGAGGTCACGGAGGTCACGGAGGACCTGCAGTGCTTCCTCTGTGTCCTCTGTGACGTCCTCTGTGACCTCTGTGAGAGCCATTTCCTCAGCGCAGGCCGGCGAGGGAGACGGCGAGCAGGAGGAGCATGCGGGTGGCGGGGAGGGCGCTGTCGCGGTCGGCCCACTCGCTCAGCGTGTGCTGGTCGCCCCCGCGCGCGCGGCCCACGGAGATGGAGGGGATGCCGCGCGTGACCGCCACGTTGGAGTCGGTGGAGCCGGTGGCCTCGGCGCGGCTCTCGATCCCCAGGAAGCGGTGCACGTCGAGGGCGGTCTGCACCAGGGGATGGGCGCGGCGGTCGCGCAGCATCTCCTCCGTCCCCGCGGCCGCCTGGTGCTGCACCGGCTCGCGGCTCCACCGCACCCGGTTGGCGCGCGCCGCGGCTTCCACCCGGGCGTTGATCTCGGCGTCGAGCGAGTCCAGCAGCGCGGGGTTCACCGAGCGCAGGTCCACGGTGAACCACACCTCCTGCGGGATGGCGTTGAACACCTGTCCCCCGCCTACCATCCCCACGTTGTAGACGGCGCCGCCGCGCCCCTCGGGGACGCGCAGCTCGTAGATGGAGCGCACGGCGTCGGCCAGGGCGCGGGCGGGGTGCGGCTTGCCGGTGGAGCCGTTGGTGTGGCTCCCCTCGCCGGTGAAGTGGTAGCGGGTCCAGTAGATCCCCAGCGCCCCGTAGCTCACCGGCCCCAGCCCGCCGTCCACCGCCACCACCATGTCGGGGCGCGGGTTGTGGGCCAGCCACCAGTCCATCCCCCTCAGCCCCAGCTCCTCCTGCACCGTGGCGACGACGACCAGGTCGCCGCGGGTGCGCACGTTCGCGCGGTTGAGGGCGCGCACCACGGCCAGCACGTCGGCCACCGAGGCCGAGTTGTCGAAGACGCCGGGGGCGCGCAGGGTGCCGCCGTCCACCTTCACCGTGACGTCGGTGTCGAGGGGGTGCACGGTGTCCAGGTGCGGCGCGAAGACGACCACCGGCCCGCCCCCCGCGCCGCGCCGCCGCCCGGTGACGTTGCCGATGGAGTCGATCGACACCTCCAGCCCCTCGGCGCGCATCTGCTCCGCGACGTAGGCGGCGCGCCGCTGCTCGTGCGTGGACTGCGCGGGGATCTGGGTGATGCGGATCCACTCCTGCACCTGCGCCGGGAAGTTGCCGTCGAGCCACGCCAGCGCCTGCCGCACCGCCGGCGCGCTCGCCACGCCCGGCGACCAGAGCGTCGGATACCGCTCCTGCGCTTCGACGGGCGAGGCGAGCAGGAGCGCGACAGGGATGAGTGTGAGTCGGGTGAGCTTCATCGTGATCCCCGGGCAAAGTCGACAGACATTTCACGCAGAGACGCAGAGAGACACAGAGAGAACGCGTGCAGCCTATCGCTTCTTCTCATCGTCGGCGAGGACGACCTCGAGGCCGAAGGTGGCGGCGAAGAGGTCGGCCTTGCGGCGCAGGGCCCAGCGCTCCAGCAGCAGGTCGCCGTCGGCGTCGAGCTCCAGCTTGAGCCTGCCGCCGCGGGTGACCTTCGCCGCCACCCCGCGCACCGCCTGCAGGTGCTCGCGGTCCAGCGCGTCGGCGAGGCGGAGGATCGAGGCGAGCTTCACCACCCGGTCGCGGTCGTCGTCGGGGAGCGCCATGAAGGCCTCGTGGTGCTCGGCGGGGACGCCCTTGCGGTGGTAGCGGGCCAGGTTCGCCACGATCTCCGTCTCGCGCTGCGTGAGCTCCGGCACCTCGCTGTTGGCGATCAGGTAGAGCGAGTGCTTGTGGTGCTTCTTGTAGCCCACGAAGGCGCCGATGTCGTGCAGCACGGCGGCCGCGAGCAGCATCCGCCGCTCCGCGGGCCCCATCCCGTGCACCTTGCGGAGCTGGTCGAAGAGCGAGCCCGCCAGCTTCGAGACCTGCAGCGCGTGCGCCTCGTCGAAGAGGTAGCGCCGCCCCAGCGCCAGCGACCCCGCCACCGCCTGCCGGTCCTTGCGGTCCTCGTGCGCCTCGTGGCTGGCCAGGTCCTCGGCCAGGTCGATCAGCACGCCGTCCTTGAGCCCCACCGCCGGCACCAGCAGCTCGTCGGCGCGCGCGACGGTGGCGACGCGCTCGTAGATCATCCCCGCCGGCACGATCACGTCCGCGCGGTCCTCGCGCAGGCCGAGCTTCTCCACCCGCTGCCGGTACGGCATCTTCGCCAGCAGCGCCACCAGCCGGCGCAGCGTCTGCAGCGGCACGGCGGCGGGGCGTCCGCGCGAGGCCTCGAACCCCGCGAGCCGCGCCAGCGCCTCGGCGTTGCCGCCGGTGGCGATGGTGCCCTTCGGCTTCCAGTGCTGCGCGATCACCGGGATCTGCAGGGTGGCCGCGTACTCGCGCAGCAGCCGCTGGAAGCGTCCCGGGTCGTCGCCGGTGGTGGAGAGCTCCTCCAGCAGCCGCACCGAGCCCATCACGTGGCTCTCGCTCCAGAGGATGCCGGTGGAGTCGACCAGCGACACCTCCACGCTCCCGCCGCCCACGTCCACCGTGATCCAGCGGTCGTCGCCCAGCGGGATGCGGTTGGCGATGGTGAGGTGCACCAGCCGCGCCTCCTCGTGGCCGGTGATCACCTCCAGCTCGACCGCCGCCTCCTTCCGCACCCGCGCCACCAGCTCGGCGCCGTTGCGGGCCTCGCGCGTGGCGCTGGTCGCCACCGCGCGGTAGTGCGTGACGCCGAGCCCCTCCATCCGCCCGCGGAAGCGCGCGATCGCCTGCACCGCGGCCTCCACCGCCTCGGGGGCGAGCCGGCCGGTGAGGAAGACGTCGTGCCCCAGCCGCACGGCCACGCGCTCCTCCTCCAGCACCTCGTACTCGCCGAGCGCGGTGAACTCCGCCGCCAGGAAGCGGATGGCGTTGGAGCCCACGTCCACCGCCGCCAGGCGCAGCGGGAACGCCGGCGGCGGGGGCGGGGACTTGCGCGGCTTCGGCGGAGCGTGGAGCTGCGGCATCGGACGATCAGCGCCGGCCGATCTGGTACTCGCGCGGCGGCTCGGCCCCCATCAGGTGGCGGACGAAGTAGTCCCACCGCCGCCGCGTCATGTAGCTGCCGTCGGTGCCGTACCCGTGGTGCTGCTGCGGCAGGATGACCAGGTCGAAGTCCTTGTTCGCCTTGACCAGCGCGTCCACCACCAGGAAGGTGTTCTGCGGCGGCACGTTGTCGTCCATCCCGCCGTGCGCCAGGAGCAGGTGGCCGCGGAGGTTCCGCGCCAGCAGCTGGTTCGCCTGCGGCGCGTAGTTGTCGGTGGCGCCCTGCCGCTGCAGCAGCCCCTGGAACCGCTCGCCCCAGTCGTCCTCGTAGTTGCGGTTGTCGTGGTTCCCCGACTCCGAGATGCCGACCTTGAAGAAGTCGGGGTAGCGGAACATGGCGTCGGCGGTGGCGAAGCCGCCGCCGGAGTGCCCCCAGATCCCGGCGCGGTCCAGGTCGATCCAGCGGTGGCGGCCGGCGAGCTCGCGCATCCCCGCCACCTGGTCGGGGAGGCCGTTGTCGCCCATGCGGCCGTAGTACGCGTCGAGGAACGACTTCGAGCGCAGCTCGGTGCCCATCGCATCGATCGCGACCACCACGAAGCCCAGCTCGGCCAGCGCCTGGTGGTCGGCGCGCGCGGGCGCGAACACCGGCTCGCCGGCGCTGCTCCCCCAGGGGCCCGGGTAGATGTAGTTGACGATCGGGTAGCGCCGGGTGCTGTCCATGCGCGTGGGCGTGAACATGAACCCGTACAGGTCGGTCCTCCCGTCGCGCGCCTTGACGGTGATGCGCGCGGGCGGGCGCCACCCGGCCGCCAGCAGGCGGGAGATGTCGCCGCGCTCCAGCGTCATCGCCTCCGAGCCGTTCATCCGGCGCAGGACGGTGACCGGCGGGGTGGAGAGGGTGGAGTACGCGTCGACGAAGTGCCGCCCGTCCGGAGAGACGGTGACGGCGTGGTACGCGTTCTCGGGGGTGAGCAGCGCCAGCCCCTGCCCGTCCATCCCGACGCGGTAGAAGTGCGGGTAGTAGGGATCGCGCCCCGCCTCGCGCCCCACCCCCGTGAAGTAGAGCGCGCGGCCACGCTCGTCCACGTGCATCAGGTCGGCGACGTTCCAGGCGCCGCGCGTCACCTGGTGCTTGAGCGCGCCGGTGCGCAGGTCGTAGAGGTACAGGTGCCCCCAGTCGTCCCGCTGCGACCACCAGAGCACCTCGTTGCTGGCCGGGAGCACGCGCCAGTTGCCGTGCCCCACCGACGCCCAGCCGGACTGGAACTGCGTGGGCGAGCTCTCCTCGAGCACCGTGCGCACCGCGCCGGTGGCGGCGTCGGCCACGCGCAGGGCGGCCTGCTTGTGGTCGCGCGACACGGAGACGAAGGCCACCTGCGAGGCGTCCGGATACCACTGCACGTCGAGCGGCGTGCTCCCGTCGGCCACGTGGTCGACCACCGTGGAGCGGTGCGCGTCGGGCGGCATCTGGAAGCGCACCACCCGCCCGCTCTCCACGTCGACCACCAGCCGGTGGATGCGGAAGATCAGCGAGTCGCCCACGAACGGGTAGCGCCACCGCTCCAGCTTCGGCGCGCCCACGTTGGTGGACACCAGGTACATCTCGCTCACGCCGCGCCCGTCGTGCTGGAAGGTGTAGATCTTCTTCGAGTCGGGCGACCAGAGCAGCACCGGCTCGTCGCTGTGGATCCACCCCGCGTTGTTGGTCGCGTAGCCGAAATCCTCCACGCCGTCCGTGGTGAGCGCCCGGTCGCGGCCGGTGGCGAGGTCGCGCACCCACAGGTCGTGGTCGCGCACGAACGCGGCGTACCGCCCGTCGGGCGACGTGACGGAGTTCTCGGGCGCCGCGGGAGAGGCGTTGGCCGCCGCGCTGTCGGCGGGGGCGCAGGTGTACCGCTCCAGGCTGCAGGCCCAGCGCCGGCCGCCCACGGCCACCTCGATGCCGCGGCCGTCCTTGCGGTACTCGAAGGAGCTGAACGGGAGCGCCGCGGCATCCACGCTCCCGCCGGTGGCGGCCTGGAGCGCCGAGGCGAGCCGCGTGTGGTCGAACGCGGCCGCCCGCGTGCCGCGCGCCGGGTCGACCGTGACGAACTGCGCGCCGCCGGGCACGGTCACCCGGTACCAGAAGCGGCCGTCGTCGAGCCAGGTGGGGGCGCCGGCGAGCCCGCTCACCAGGGGCCTGGTGTTCGCGCCGAGCATCCGCTCCGCGCGTGCGTAGTCGTCCGCCGTCAGCCGGGTGGGCTGCTGCGCCGCCAGGGGCGCGGCCGCAATCAGCAGGAGCGCCGCCGGTATGAGTCGCCGCATCGTCTCGGTCGTGAGGGAGTCAGTTGGTGGTCGCGCGGAGAATCTGCGGTGCGGCCGGCCCGCTGTCACGCCCACGGGCGCGAGCCGGGACGTACAGGCCGTCGCCGACCGCGGCCGCGGCGCCCTCTCCCTGCGCCTGAGAGCGCAATCCCTCTCCCGTACCGGGAGAGGAGGTGGCCGCGACGGAGGCGAGGCCTGCAACGGAGCGTGTGAATGCGGGTGCATCGCCGCCGGCCGGGGACACACCGGGGCCGCGGCATCGTCCGCGAAGGCGGACTTCGTGCCGTTCCAGCGGCGGGTTTCCAACCCGTCGGCTCCGGGGCGTCGCGCAATCCGCTCCGCGTTCGAACGAGCGTTCGAGGCGCGGTTGACAGAGGGGGTGCGCGCGGGGTAGTGTTCGGCATGGCAAATCCGCGCGTGGCGGTAACTTCCACGCACCTGGAGCCCCGCTCCGGCACCCCTGCAAGAGGACGATGAAGGACCTCCTGACCCTGCGCGTCAACGGCGACACGCACCAGGTGGCGGTGCCCACGCACTGGACCCTGCTGGAGGCGCTGCGCTACGCCGTGGGGCTCACCGGGAGCAAGCAGGGGTGCGACAAGGGCGACTGCGGCGCCTGCACGGTGTGGGTGGACGGCGTCCCCACGCTGTCGTGCATCACGCCGGTGTACGAGGCGCTGGGGCACGAGGTGCGCACGGTGGAGGGGCTGGCGGGGCTGCGCACCGCGCCGGGGGTGCCGCACCCGCTGCAGGACGCGTTCGACGTCTGCGGCGCGGCGCAGTGCGGCTTCTGCACGCCGGGGATCCTGATGAGCGCCGCCGCGCTGCTGGAGGAGAACGTCCGCCCCACCCGCGACGAGGTCCGCGAGGCGCTCTCCGGCAACCTCTGCCGCTGCACCGGCTACACCAAGATCCTCGACGCCGTGGAGCTCGCCGCCGCCCGCCTGCGCGGCGAGACGGTGGCCGACGGCGACCCCGCCGGCCTGGAGGTGCTCCTCCCCGGCGACGAGGCGCTCGCCGCCGCGGCGGACGAGGCGGCCGAGGAGGTGGTGCTGTGAGCAGACAATGGCCCGGCCGCGGCACCCCCCCACCCCCGGCCCCTCCCCCACGAGGGGGGAGGGGTGACGCGGGGGAGAGTGCTTCGCAAGCCGAAGCGCTCGTGCGGTGGCAGGTGCCGGACGGGATGCGGGTCGCGATCCGGGATGCGGCACGGGAACATCGGAAGAATCCGACGCCGAGCGAATCGCTGCTCTGGGAGTCGCTGCGCGGGCTGAAGCTCGACGGCCGCAAGTTCCGCCGACAGCAGCCCGTCGGTCCCTTCATCGTCGACTTCTACTGTCCCGAGGAGCGGCTCGTCGTCGAGGTGGATGGCCCCATCCACGACCGCCAGCAGCGCGAGGACGCCGGCCGGCAGGAGGCGCTCGAATCGCTCGGCCTGCGCTTCGTCCGCGTGACGCACGACGAGGTGATCTTCGACCTCATCGGCACCCTCGCGCGCATCCGGGCCGCGTTCGCGGGCAGTTCTCCCCTCACCCACCCCTCCCCCCTGGTGGGGGAGGGGCCGGGGGAGGGGGGGATGCCGCGGCGCGCTCCTGATCCTGCCCCGATCGCCGAGCACCAGGAGGCTGCGCGATGAGCGACTGGACCCGCGCCTCCGATCCGCCCGCGGAGGGCGGCGGCACCGGCACCCCGCTGGTGAACGAGGTGGAGCGCCCGGAGGTGGGCGGCTCCGTGCCGCTGCATCCGCGGGCGGACGGCTACAACGCCGAGCTCACCGTCATCGGCCGGCGGATGCGGAAGACCGACGGGCTCGCCAAGAGCACCGGCCGCGCCCGCTACGCCGACGACCTCGTGCTCCCGGGGATGCTGCACGGGAAGATCCTGCGCTCCCCGCATCCCCACGCGCGCATCCTCTCCATCGACACCGCGGAGGCCGAGGCGCTCCCGGGCGTCTTCGCCGTCGTCACCGGCGCGGAGATGCCGACGCCGTACGGCATCATCGTCTGGACGCCCGACGAGCAGGCGCTCGCCACCGAGAAGGTGCGCTACATCGGCGACGCCGTGGCCGCCGTCGCCGCGGTGGACGAGGAGACGGCGAACCGGGCGCTGGAGCTGATCCGCGTCGAGTACGAGCTCCTCCCCGCCATCCTCGACCCCGAGCAGGCGCTGACGCCGGAGGGCGCCGCGACGCCGGTGCACGAGCCGAAGAAGCCCGGGCACAACGGCAACATCTCCAAAATCGTCAAGCTCGAGTTCGGCGACGTAGAGGCGGGACTGCGGCAGGCCGAGGTGGTGGTCGAGGGCGAGTACTTCTTCGAGGGGACCACGCACACGCCCATCGAGCCGCACTGCGCCATCGGGATGTGGGAAGAGGGCGGCGCGGGCGTGGGACGGCTCACCGTCTGGTCATCGACCCAGGTGCCGCACTACCTGCACCGCGAGCTGGCGAAGGTGCTGGAGCTGGACCCGGCGCGGGTGCGCGTGGTGCAGCCCACCGTGGGCGGGGGGTTCGGGGGGAAGAGCGAGCCCTTCGACCTGGAGTTCTGCGTCGCCAAGCTGGCGATGAAGACAGGGCGGCCGGTGAAGATCCTCTACACCCGCGAGGAGGTGTTCCTCGCGCACCGCGGGCGGCACCCCTTCAAGATGAAGTACCGCGTGGGCGCCTCGGCCGACGGGAAGCTCACTGCGGTGGATGCGAAGACGCTGCTGGACGGCGGCGCGTACTCGTCGTTCGGGCTGGTGACCACCTACTACTCGGGGCAGCTCCTCACGGCGCCGTACGAGATGCCGGCGTACCGCTTCCACAGCACCCGCGTCTTCACCAATAAGCCGGCGTGCGGGCCCAAGCGCGGCCACGGGAGCGTGCAGCCCCGCTTCGCCTTCGAGGTCACGCTCGACAAGATCGCCGAGCGGCTGGGGATCGACCCCATCGAGATCCGCCGCCGCAACTTCATGGGCGGCTACCGTCGCACGGTCAACGAGCTGCGGGTGACGTCGAACGGCTTCCTGCAGTGCCTGGACTCCGTGGAGCGGGCGAGCGGGTGGAAGGCGAAGTTCCGGAAGATGGGGTACGGGCGCGGGCTGGGGGTGGCGGGCTCGTGCTACATCAGCGGCACCAACTACCCCATCTACCCCAACGCCATGCCGCAGTCCGCCGTGCAGATCCAGGTGGACCGCTCGGGGCGGGTGACGGTGTTCAGCGGCGCCAGCGACATCGGTCAGGGGTCGGACTCGGTGCCGGCCTACATCGTCTGCGAGGAGCTGGGGGTGCCGCTGGACTACGTGCGCGTGCTGGCCGCCGACACGGACCTCACCCCCGTGGACCTGGGCGCCTACTCGTCGCGCGTGACCTTCATGATGGGCAACGCCTGCGTCGACGCCGCGCGCAAGCTGAAGAAGCAGGTGCAGGAGGCGGTGGCGGAGGAGTGGGGGATTTCCCCCGGCCGCGTGCTCCTGGCCGGCGGCCGCGCGATGGACGGGGAGGACACGGGGCGGGGGATGCCGATCCGCGAGGCCTTCAACCTGGCCGAGGTGAAGTTCGGCACGCTGGGCGCCGTCGGCTGCTACAACACGCCGAAGGACGTGCACGGCGACTACCGCGGCGGCACCATCGGCGCCAGCCCGGCGTACTCCTTCACCGCGCACGTGGCCGAGGTCGAAGTCGATCCCGAGACCGGCTTCGTCGACGTGAAGACGATCTGGGTGGCGCACGACTGCGGCCGCGCGCTGAACCCCGCCATCGTCGAGGGGCAGATGGAGGGCTCCGCGTACATGGGCTTCGGCGAGGCGCTGATGGAGCAGCACGTCGTGAAGGACGCGGACCACGGCCGCGCCGGGCTGCACAACGCCCCGTCGCTGCTCGACTACCGCATCCCCACCTCGCTCGACACGCCGGAGCTGCGCTCGCTGATCGTGGAGTCGATCGACCCCGAGGGCCCGTACGGCGCCAAGGAGGCCGGCGAGGGCCCGCTGCACCCCTCCATCCCCGCGATCGCGAACGCCATCTACGACGCGGTGGGGGTGCGGATGGACTCGCTCCCCTTCTCCCCCCCGCGCGTCTGGCGCGCCCTGCAGGAGAAGGCCGCCGCCGAGCGCGAGCCCGAGCGCTTCGCGGCCGACTGACGGAGATGACCGCCCGAAAGCGGCCACCGAAACCTGTCACACCTTACGGCCAGATCCGTTAGCTTTCCAGCGCACAGGACGCTCTGGACGGCAGACGTTTCCGCCGCCGTGGGCGAACTCGGAGGTAACGATGAGCATCCCCCAGCTCGAGAGCCCGGCCACCATCGCCGACCTGGAACGGGTCAGCGGCAAGGCCGAGATCGTCAACGGAAAGCTGGTGCTGATGAGTCCCACGGGCGACTATCACAACACCGCGGCCGCGAACATCGTCACCAGCCTGAAGCTGCACCAGCGTGCGCACGGAGGCGGGCGGGCGTACACCGATAATGCCGGGTTTGCTGTAAGTCCTACCCGCTCATTCAGTCCCGATGCAGCGTGGTATGTTGGCCCACGCTCCGTCGACAGGATCCTCACAGGCGCCCCCGCGTTCGCGGTGGAGATCCGCAGCAAGAGCAACTACGGCCCGGCTGCCGAACGGGAGATGGCGTGGAAGCGCGCCGACTACTTCGCGGCTGGTACGAAGGTGGTGTGGGACGTGGACGTGCTGCGCGAGGAACTGATCCGCGTCTATCGCGCCGATGATCCCGAAAATCCCACGGTCTATCGTCGCGATGAGGTGGCCGAGGCCGAGCCGGCCGTGCCGGGGTGGCGCTTCCCGGTGGACGAACTGTTCGACCCCATTTGACAACCACGTCTGATTGGGTCGCGACCTGTACGTTCGGGCGGACTGAACCTGGTGCGGGAGTGCGGAAGTGCGTGATTGCGTTTCCGGTTACGCGGCGCGACGCTTCCTGGTGCGGGTCCGGCGGGGCCGGTGGGTCCCCGAACCCGGCGAGATGGTCGTGCTCGATATGGGGCGCGAGGCCACGGTAGCGGACCTGCACTACCTCAAGGGCAAGGCCGAGATCGTCGCCGGCCGCCTCGTGGTGATCGCACCTGCAGGATTCTCGGCGGCCCGTGCGGCGGGAGCGATCCTGTCCGGGCTGATGGACTACAGCGACAAGCACGGTGGTGGCAGGCCCTTCGGATCGACTCTCGCGTACCTGGTCGACCTTCCACACCGCCGGTCTCTCTGTCCCGACGCCTCGTGGTACACGGGGCCGCCCGCTGGAGCCGAGTTTCCGTCCGTTGCGCCTGTGTTCGCCGCCGAGATCCGCGACGAAGCCAACTACGGCGAAGCGTACGAGGACCATTTCACTGCCAAGCGCGCCGACTACTTCGCCGCGGGGACGAAGGTGGTGTGGGACGTGGATGTGCTGCGCGAGGAGCTGATCCGCGTCTACCGTGTAGACGATCCGGAGAACCCCACGATCTACCGCCGCGGTGAAGTCGCGGACGCAGAGCCGGCGGTGCCGGGGTGGCGCTTCCCGGTGGATGAGCTGTTCGATTAGACTCTCTCATAGAGGCACGGAGGACCGGAGAACGGTGCAAGCCCCTCTGTTCCTCCGAGTGCCCTGTGAGAGCCCCCACCCGTTGATTGCTGCTTGATCCGCCTCCCGCTCTTTCCGCTGCCGGTGGTGCTCTTTCCCGGGGCGCCGATGCCGCTGCACGTCTTCGAGCCGCGCTACCGGCGGATGGTGGCGAGCTGCGTGGAGGGCGACCGCCGCTTCGGGCTCGTCTACCACGACCCCGACCGCCACGGGCCCTTCCACACCGAGCCGGGGTGCGTGGGCACCGTGGCCGAGATCGCGAAGTTCCAGCCCCTCCCCGACGGGCGCTCGCTGATCCTCTGCCGCGGCCAGGAGCGCTTCCGCATCGAGGACGGGATCGAGAGCGGCGCGCCCTACTACGAGGCGGTGGTGGAGCCGTACGAGGACGAGCCGGAGGACGCGCCGCGCACGATGGCCGAGCGGCGCCGGCGCTCCGTGGCGCTCTTCCACCGCGTGCTCACCGAGGCCATCGGCCAGGAGCCGCCGCTCCCCGAGGTCCGCATCGACCAGGACCCCAGCTTCGTCCTGGCGCGGGCCATCAAGATCGATCCCGCGTGGCAGCAGACGCTGCTGGAGGCGCGCACCGAGCGCGAGCGGCTGGAGCAGATCGACGCGCTGCTCAGCTCCGTGATCGACGCCCACGCCCGTGGCGAGTGGCGCCCCGAGCCCGAATAGAAATAGACGCACAAACGCGGAGGAACCGAGAGGAGCACTCTGCGCTCTCTCAGTTCCTCCGCGTCTCTGCGTGAGACGTGTTTTACTGCTTGGCGTCGGTCGAGAAATCGACCGTCGGCGCCTGCTCGGAGCCGGCGGGCGCCTGGTACGGCTGCTTCCGCTGCGCGCCCGTGACCTTGGCGGTGATCGCCTGCGGGAACTGCCGGATGTAGGCGTTGTAGGCCCGCACCGACTCGTTGTAGTCGCGCCGCGCCTGCGCGATGCGGTTCTCGCTCTCGGCGAGCTGGTCCTGCAGCCCCTGGAAGTTCTGCGTGGCGCGCAGGTTGGGGTACGCCTCCACCGCCACGTTCAGGTAGGTGCCGATCGCCCGCGACTGCGCCGCCTCGGCGGTCTGCAGCTGCTGCACGTCCTTGCTCTCCACCGCGGTGCGGGTCTGCTGCTGCGCCTGGTTGAGCTGCGCCTCGGCCGCGGCCACCCGCTGGCCGGCGCGGGCGCGCGCCACGTCCACGTTGGTGCCGCGCTCGAACTCGGCGGCGCCCTTGACCGTGGCCACCATGTTGGGGATGAGCTGGTTCCGCGCCGTGAGCTCCACCCCGATGTTGCTCTTGTTCTGCTCCGCCCGCTCGTCGAGCTGCTGGATCTGGTTGTAGCCGCACCCCGTGAGCGAAAGCGCCAGCGCCACGGCCGCCGCGATCTTCGTCATCCGCATCCCCGTCTCCTTGCTCGGTCTGGTGGGATCCCGCGTCATCCGTCTCATGCCGCCGCCTCGAAGCGGTCGACGTACCGCACCACCTCGGCCACCGCGTCCAGGTACCCCGTGACCACCGGCGCCTCGGGGCCGATCTGCAGCTTCGCGCCGCCGGCCCGCGCCCGCGCGATCTCCAGCAGCGGCGCGGGGTCGAACCCCACGCGCGCGGCCGTTGCCCGCACCACCGCCTCGGGGTCGCGCTCCGCCACCTCGCCGTGCAGGCGCATCAGGGTGCGGAACATCACCAGGAAGGTGGAGAACGACTTGAGCAGCACCGGCTCGAAGCGGGCCGCGTCGCCCGCGTCGGTCAGGTAGCGGGTGCGCAGCCGGATGTGCGCGATGGTCAGCTCCCGCTCCAACTGCAGCCGCAGGTCCGCCGGGCGGATCTCCACCCCGTCGAACGGATCGGCGCCGTAGAGCACCAGGTGCGCGTCGCGGATGTCCGCCAGCTCCATGGGGAACACGTCGGCGCTGTCGCGGAACTCCTGCTCCGCCATCACCAGCGGCGGCGGGTTCTTCGCTGTGCCCCAGGCACGCGCAAGGGCCGAGCCGCGGCGCAGGGTGGCCGCCGCCGTGTCGCGCAGCAGCACCAGCAGGTTGAGGTCCGACACGCCCTCGCGGTACTCGCCGCGCGCGGCCGAGCCGTAGAGGGCCACCGAGACCAGCGCGTCGCCGTACGCCCCCACCAGGTCGCGCGCGAAGTCGCGGGCGCGCTCCATCTCCTTCCCCATGGTTCGCTCCCCCGGGCTCACCAGTCACCCCCGCTGCCGCCGCCGCTGAAGCCGCCGCCGCCGCCGAATCCCCCGAACCCGCCGCCACCCCCGCCCCCGCCGAAGCCGCCGCCTCCCCACCCCCCGCCCCGGTGCCCCCCGCCGCCGCCCATGAAGAAGAGCGGCAGGCATCCCACCCGCCCCCGCGAAAGGAGGAAGAGGAGGATAAAGAGGACGAAGATCACCCACTGCCCGTTGCCGCCGCCCCGCCCGCCGCCGTCGTCGTAGGGCCGGGTCGGCTGGTACTGCGGCGCGGACGGCACGGACGGCTGGAAGCTGGGCGAGAGCTCGAACTGGAACTGCTGCGCGTACTTCTGGGCCAGCGCCGCGACGCCCAGGAAGATCCCGCGCCCCACGTTGCCGCGCTGGAGCTCGGGGGCGATCAGGTCGCGCCGGATCCGCCCCGCCTCGGCCGCGGTGATGAAGGTCATGGTGCGGTCGCCGGTCTCGATCTTGAGCTGCCGGTCCTGCATCGAGACCAGGACGATCGTCCCGGTGTTGCGCATGGGGTCGCCGGGCTCCCCCTTCTGCCCCACCTTCCACTCGCGGCCGATCTGCAGCGCCACCTCGTCGCGGTTGCGCCCCTGCAGCGAGGGGAGGGTGACGACCACGATCTCGCCCCCGCTCTTGGCGCGCACCTCGTCGATCACCGCCTGGATGCTGTCGCGGTAGGCGGGGGCGATCACGTTGGCGAAGTCGTTGACGTACCCCACCGGCGCGGGGAGCTGGAGCTGCGCGTGCGCGGGCACGGCGGCCAGCGCGCAGGCGAGCGCCACCCAGGCCGCGGCCGCCCGGCGGCGCGGGAATCGCATCCGTTGCCGGGCGCCGGGGGCGTCCGTACGTTCGGGAGTCCCGTTCAGCCTTTCCTCCAGACCGTCATCCAGACTCGGCCGATGAAGCGTTCCGTGTGGGTGCCCGCCCTGCTCGCAGTCACCGCCGCCTGCGGCGGCGGCGACAACGTGATGCTCCGCGCGTCGCTCGACGAGGCCGGCGCGCAGCCGGTGGCGGACCTTCCCGTGCGCCTGATTCCCTACGACCGGCAGGGGATCCTGGATTCGCTGGCGCGGGAAGAGGAGAGCCCCGAGCCGAAGCTGCCGGCGGGCGCGATGGAGCGCATTCGCAGTTTCCAGGCCGAGGAGGTCCGGGTCCGTCCGCGCGGCGACAGCGCCGTGGCGCGCGTGGCGGCCCAGCGGCGCGCCTACCTGGCGCGGCTGGACAGCATCCGCAAGGCGCGGGAGAAGTGGCTGAACGACCGGCGCAAGGACTTCGAGACCGCCGCCAGGGAGCGTAACGCCCACGGCTTCCCGGAGCTCGCCGACACCACCGACGCCGCCGGACGCGCCACCTTCTCGGCCGACGAGGGGCGGTGGTGGGCCGTGTCGCGGTACGTGCTCCCCGACGAGGTGCTGGAATGGGCGGTCCCGGTGCGCGTGCGCAAGGACCGCGACAGCGTGGTGGTGCGCCTGACCCGCAAGAACGCGCGCTCCGAGCCCTTCTTTTAATACCCATTTGCCGAGGGCAGTTCTGGATTCCAGTCTCTGACGGAAGGCCTCACCCGGAGTCAACGGAGTCAACGGAGATGAGTTCCGTTGACTCCGTTGACTCCGTGTGAGGCCCTTCTGTTCGAGGACCTGATTCTGAACGAAACTCCGCAATCCGGTATAACAGCAGAGATTGCAGTTCAGCGCTCGCCCTCGGCCTGCGACGGCTTCTCCTCGGGCGACGTGCCCCGGCGCGCCTCCTCGGGCGGCACGGGGCGCTCGGGCTCGGGCTGCGGCTGCTCCGCGGCGGAGTGCGGGCTCTCGTCGGCGTAGTGGGGGTCCTTCCCGTCCTGGTCGTCTCTCATCTCATTCCTCCGCGGGTGAGCTGGCGGCGCGCGCCTCGCCCGCGGCGCCCATGGGCGCGGCGGGGGGTGGGGTGACCACCCGCTCCGGCGCGGGCTCGCGGGTGCGCGGCGGGAGCTGCATGATCTCGCGCAGCTCCGCCTCGTCGACCACCTCCTTCTCCAGCAGCCGCTGCGCCAGCGTCTCCAGCACCGCGCGGTCGTCGGTCAGGATGCGCCGCACCCGCTCGTAGGTGCCGTCGATCAGCCCGCGGATCTCGTTGTCGATCTCGCGCGCCGTCTCCTCGCTGTACTGCCGCCGCTGCCCGCCCTCGCCGTCGGCCTGCAGGAACTGCATCCGCCGCGGGCCGGAGAGGTTCACCGCGCCCAGCTCGCGGCTCATCCCGTACTCCATCACCATGCTGCGCGCGAGCTCGGTCACCCGCTCCAGGTCGTTCCCCGCGCCGGTGCTGATCTCGTCGAACACGATCTCCTCGGCCACGCGCCCGCCCAGCAGCACGGCGATGCGGTCCATCAGCTCCTGCTTGGTGAGCAGGTAGCGGTCCTCGGTGGGGAGCTGCTGCGTGTACCCCAGCGCCGCCACGCCGCGGGGGATGATGCTGATCTTGTGCACCGGGTCGGCGGTGGGGACGCGCTCGGCCACCACCGCGTGCCCCGCCTCGTGGTAGGCCACGATGGTGCGCTCCTTCTCGTTGATCAGCCGGTTCTTCTTCTCCAGCCCGGCCACGATGCGGTCCACCGCGTCGTCGATCTCCAGCATGGTCAC
>JBJMPM010000241.1:0-15279 GCA_045803205.1 Longimicrobiaceae bacterium | reverse complement strand
CTCGGAATGAGCTGAGTATCGAAATTTTTTTGCAGCACACCCGGTTCGGGCGTTCACCCCGTCATCTGCGCCTGAAGGCTTCGGCAACTGCTTCATCAGGGGGAATCGAGCCCACCGCAGCCTCCGTGCGTCGCCCAGCCTTCGTGGACAGGCCGAAGGATCGTCATCCAGCCAGCGATGCGGAGGACGTGCACGGCGACTCGGCTTCGCCTGGTGAGCTCCTGATCGATCCGTTTAGAAGCCGAGCCTTTCGCGATTGCCGAAGGAGCGAGGGGTCTCTCCAAAAAAAATTTCGATCCTCAGCGCGGGCGCGGCCTGCAGCCACTCGTCGACGGGATCGGTGCGAGCGGGCGGGAGACCTGCTGCAGCTAAATCTGCGATGAACCTGATTCGAATGGAGACCGTGGATGGGGATCAACGTGAACAACCTCCGCTTCCTGGTCCGCGCCAGGATGCGGGGTGCCGACTATGCGCGCACCGTCATGCTGGGGCGGCAGCGGCTGCACCTGACCTCCCGCCAGTTCGAAGACGTCCTGCTGCGGGAGTTCGGCCTCGGGCTCGACCCGGCCGCGGTCCGCGCCGCCTACGGGCAGGGGAACGCGGAGGGGCTGTTCGAGTTGCTGGGCGCCGGGACGGTGCACTCGCTCGACTACAGCGACTTCGAGGGGGCCACGCACCTCGCCGACCTCAACCGGCCGCTCCCGGCGGAGCTGCACGGGCGCTACACCGCGGTGATCGACGGCGGCACGCTGGAGCACGTGTTCCACTTCCCGGCGGCCATCGAGAGCTGCATGCGGCTCCTGGAGGTGGGCGGGCACTTCGTGGGGATGACCATGGCCAACAACTACATGGGCCACGGCTTCTATCAGTTCTCTCCCGAGCTCTTCCACCGGGTGTTCAGCCCCGCCAACGGCTTCGCGGTGGTGGAGATGTACCTGCACGAGGGGCGCGAGGCGCGCGTCTGGCGCCGCGCGCTGGACTCCGACACCGTGGGCCGCCGCATCATCCTGCGCAACGGGAGCCCCACCGGGCTCCTGGTGCTGGCGAAGCGGACGCACGACGTGGAGCCGTTCGCCACCGCCCCGCAGCAGTCCTTCTACGAGAGCTACTGGGAAGGGAACGTCGAAGCGCGTCCGCCGCTCGCCCGCCGCATCCACCGTGCCCTGCCACGGGTGCTGAGGCGCCTCGCCTCGCGCCTGCAGGAGGCCCGCCTCAAGCGCGCCCTCCTGGCGCGGGAAGATCCTGCCTCGGTGGCTGCGAGGTAAGCGCCACGCAGAGACGCGGAGGAACCGAGGGTACGCGGAGAATCCCTGCGCACTCCCGGTTCCTCCGCGTCTCTGCGTGAAATGTTCCGTAGAAGCCGGTGGAAGCCAGGGAATCGCGGCTTTACGGGCGCCGCCCGGGGGTATAGCTTCGCGGGTGGACCTCACCCGCTCATCCCCGACAGGCAGTCCGTGCTCCGCCGCTCCCGGTCCCTCACGGCGCCCGCGCCCTCGCGCGAGCACCGCCTCCTGCTCGCCTGCGCCCGCGCCGTGCTCACCGGCGAGCGCGCGGCCGACCCGGCGCTCCTCGAGGGGGTCGATCCGGAGCGGCTGCGGCAGCTCGCGGCGAGCCACGGAATGGTTCCTCTCCTGGCGCCCTTCCTGGCCTCCTTCGGCGCCGCCGCTGCGCCGCTGCGCGCCGCCTTCCGCGGCCGCTTCCTCGACGACGCCCGCTCCTCGCTGACGCTCACCGCCGAGCTCCTCCCCACCGTGCGCGCGCTGGAGGCGCGGGGGATCCCCGCCGCCGCCTACAAGGGGCCCGCGCTGGCGCTGCAGGCCTACGGCGACGCCTCGCTCCGCCTCTTCGGCGACCTGGACCTGCTGGTGCCTCCGGACGCGCTCGACCGCGCGGTGGTCGCGCTCCGGGAGCTCGGGTTCGCGGAGCAGCCCTTCGCCAGCGCCGCGCAGCGCCGCGTGGTGATCCGCGACGGGCACCACCTCACCCTCACCCGCGGGCCGGTGGTGCTCGAGCTGCACTGGCGCTTCAGCAAGCGCGTGTTCGGCTTCACCGAGTCGCTCGACGGGGTGTGGGCGCGGCGGACCTCGGTGCCGCTGCGCGGCGCCGAGGTCCCCGTGCTCGCGCCGGAGGACCACATGCTGGGGCTGGCGATGCACGCCTCGCGGGGCCTCTGGTCGGCGCTGGAGTGGACGCTCGCCATCGCCGTGCTCGCCCGCGCCATTCCCGGCGAGGCCTGGCCGGAGGTGGTGCGTCGCGCGCGAGACTGGGGCGGCGCGCGCGCGCTGCAGGTGAGCCTCCTCCTGGCCGGGGAGCTCTTCGCCGCCCCCGCGCCCGCGGCGCCCGGCGAGTTCCTGCGGGCGGACGGCGCCACGCGGGCGCTGGTGCTCGACCTGGCCGCGCACGTGCTGGGGGCGCGGCGCACCCCCGCGTGGTACCTGCGCACGCAGGTGGCGCTGCGCCGCGGCGCGCCGCAGAAGCTGGCCTTCCTGCTGCGCACCCTCTTCGTCACCACCCCCAGCGACTGGGACGCGGCGCGCCCCTCCCGCGGCGGGATGGCGCTGGCCCGGGTGGCGCGGCCGCTGCGGCTGCTGCGCAAGTTCGGCCGCCTGGGGAGGTGGTGACGCCGCGGCGCCCGCCGCGGGCACGCTCCCTGCCGCACCTTCGGTTGCCGCGGGGCGGCGCGGCCCGTATCTTCCGCCCCTCTTTACCGTTCCGCCGCGCGCGCCGGGGCGGGCGCGCGCCGGCCGGCGCCCCCGCCCGGGCCGCTCCGCGCGCGGGCCACACCCGCAGCCGGCAGGTCCGATTTGAAGGTGCTCGTGGTCGCGGGGGCGCGGCCGAACTTCATGAAGGTCGCCCCGATCCTGGCGGCGCTCGCGCGCGAGGGGCACCGCGCGGTGCTGGTGCACACCGGCCAGCACTACGACGCCGCCATGTCCGACGCCTTCTTCTCCGACTTGGGGCTGCCGCGGCCGGACTACCACCTGGGCGTGGGCTCGGGCACCCACGCGGTGCAGACGGCGCGGGTGATGGAGGCCTTCGAGCCGGTGCTGCGCGAGGCGGCGCCGGAGTGGGTGGTGGTGGTGGGCGACGTGAACTCCACGCTGGCCTGCTCGCTGGTGGCCGCCAAGCTCCGCCCCGAGCTGGGGTGCCGCATCGCCCACGTGGAGGCGGGGCTGCGCAGCGGCGACTGGCGGATGCCCGAGGAGGTGAACCGGGTGCTCACCGACCGCCTCGCCGACCTGCTGCTCACCCCCAGCCGCGACGCGCACCCCAACCTGGCCGCCGAGGGGATCGATCCCGCGCGCGTCGTCTTCGTGGGGAACGTGATGATCGACTCGCTCTTCGCCCAGCTCCCCGCCGCGCGCGCGCTCGACGTGCCGGCCACGCTGGGGCTGGACCGGGGGCGCTACGCCGTGGTCACCCTCCACCGCCCCTCGAACGTCGACGACGCGGAGGCGCTCTCCGCCATCTTCCGCGCGCTGGAGAAGGTGGCGGGCGACCTTCCCGTGGTCTTCCCCCTGCACCCGCGCACCCGCGCCCGGGCCGAGGAGTTCGGGCTGCTCGACCGCCTGGCCGGGGTGCGGACCACGCATCCGCTGGGGTACCGGGAGATGGTCTCGCTGGTCGACGGCGCGGCGATCGTGCTCACCGACTCGGGGGGGCTGCAGGAAGAGACCACCGCGCTCGGCATCCCCTGCGTGACGCTGCGCGAGCAGACCGAGCGCCCGGTGACGGTGGCGGAGGGGACCAACCGCCTGGCGCCCTGGCCGCTCACCGCCGACGGCGTGTACCGCGCCTTCCGGGGCGCGCTGGCGCGGGGGCGGCGCGCGGCGGGGAGCGTGGTGGAGGGGTGGGACGGCCGCGCCGCCGAGCGGATCGCGGCCGCGCTGGCGGACGCGGCCCCCGGCGCCGCGCTGGCCGGCGCGGGGGCGGCGGCCGGGGGCGGGTGAGCTCCGGGCCCGGGCGATGAGCGGCGGCGCGGGGCTGCGCGAGGCGGCGCGGGGCGCGCTGCGGCTGCGCGCCTGGGCGCTGCCGGTGCTCGGCGGGGCCGGGCCCGCGCTCCCGCCCCGGGTGGGCGAGGGCGCCTGGTCGGTGTTCCTGGCCATCGAGCGCTGCGCCCTGCCGCTGCGCGACGCCCTCGCCGCCGCCGACCTGCTGGAGGAGGCGGACGAGGCGGCTCGCTCCGCTCTCTCCTCGCGCGCGGTGCACGAGGCCATGCACGTGCTGGCGCTGCGGCAGGAGGCCGCCCAGGCGGCGGCGCTGCTGCGGCGCCACGGCTGGGAGGCGGTGGTGCTGAAGGGCGGCGCCACGGTGCTGGGCGGCGGGCGCGAGCTCGACGTGCTGGACCTGGACCTCCTCCTCCCCCCCGACCGGGCGCGCGCGCTGGCGGCGGCGCTCGACGCCGCGGGGTACGAGCCCGAGGACGTGGACCTCCCCCCCGGCGCCCCCAACCGCCACCAGCTCGCGGGGCGGATCCGCCCCGGCGGGATGGCGGTGGAGGTGCACGTGGACGTGGCCCCGGTGGGCGAGATCGCCGACCCCTTCGCCGGCACCGTCGCTCTCCCGCTCGCCGGGCTCCTGCGGCTGCGCTCCGCCGCCCACCTCTGGCACGTGCTCGCCCACGGCACCCTGCACCACCCCGAGCGCCGCGGCGCGCTGCGCGACCTGCTGGTGGCCGCGTCGGCCGCCGGGTGGTGCACCCCCGCGGAGCTGGCCGAGGTGGAGCGCCGCGCCACCGCGCACCCCGCCGCGGACGTGCTGGGGCGGATGCTGGCGATGGCGCGCGCGCTGGCCGCGGGCCGGGCCACGGACGACCGCTTCGCCCGCGAGGCGGCCACGGCCTACCTGCTCTACGCCTTCACCACGCGGCACCATCCCCCCACCGCGCTCCTGCTGGCGCTGGGGCGCACCGCGCACTCGCTGGCGCAGGGCGCGCGCGAGTACGGGCGGCTCTGGGTGGGGACGCACGTGAGCGCCTTCTCGCGCGGCTACGCGGGCGACCGCCGCATCGACCGGGTGCTCCCCGGCGTGGCCTACGCCGGGCGCTCGCTCTGGCGCGCCGCGAACCTGGCCGCCGCGGCCGTTCCCGGGGCCTGGCTGGCGGGGATGGCGCGGGTGCTCGTAAGGCAAGTGCCTAGTCCCTAGTGCCAAGTGCCCAGGAACGGCAAACGGCACCAGGCACCAGGCACCAGGCACCAGGCACTTCTCGCGGTTGCCCCGGACGGGGGACGCGGCCTAGTTTTCCGCGACTTCCATCCCCGCCCCGCACCCACCCAGGAGGAGCATTGGCGATCGAGCCGGCGGTGGAGCAGATGATCGCCCGCGCCAAGGAGAGCTTCGCGCGCGGCGCGTACCTGGCGGCGCTGGAAGACCTGGAGGCGGCGGCCGCGCGGCACCCCGGGTTCGCCGACGTGCAGAACCTGATCGGGCTCTGCCTGTCGCTCTCGGGTCGCCCGGAAGAGGCGCTGGCGGCGTTCGAGCGCGCCACGGCGCTCAACGACGGCTACGTGGAGGCGCACCTGAACCGCGCCATCACGCTGAACGACCTGGGGCGCACCGACGAGGCACGCGAGAGCTTCCAGCGCGCCGCCGAGGCCGACGGCGAGAAGACCGCCGGCGGCCGCTTCTCCAGCGCCGCCGCGGCCAAGCTGGCCAACCTGCACGCGCAGCTCGGCGACACCTACCTGCAGGCCGGCGCGCCGGAGGAGGCGCTGGAGGAGTACCGCAAGGCCTCGCGGCTGCGCCCGCAGTTCATGGACATCCGCAACAAGCTGGCGCGCACGCTCCTCGACCTGGGCCGCCACGACGAGGCGGCGGCGGAGCTGGAGGGAATCCTGGCGGAGCGCGGCTCGTTCGTGGCCGCGCGCGCCAACCTGGGGCTGGCGCACTACCGCGCGGGGCGGCTGGACGACGCCGAGCGCGAGTGGCGCCGCTGCCAGCAGCAGCAGCCCGACAACGCGCAGGTCTCGGGGTATCTCGGGATGCTGGAGCGACAGAAGGGAAGTGCCTAGTGCCTAGTGCCTAGTGCCTAGTGCCTAGTGCCTAGTGCCTGGTGCCCAGTCCCCTCGTCCAAGGGGTTTCTCCGAGCGCAGACTCGGCTTTCGCTCACGCAGAGCCGCGGAGAAGCGCAGAGAGTCCCTTGGCACTAGGGACTAGGCACTGCTGTTCCAGCAGCGTTCCTGACGAATCCCGTGCGCCGCGGCGCGATCCGCCGCCGAAACGGCAGCCCCGCCGCGGCGCGCGCCTTGCGGCTGGGTCCCACGCCCGAATCGGCGCCCCGAACGCCGCGTCGGACAGCCATTGAACATCCCCCCGCCCGGCGGGGTACTCGGCAGCCATGACCAGAATCCGCTTCGGGCGCCGCGCCGCCGCCGCGCTCCTCGTGACGCTTTTCCTCCCCTCCTGCGCCGTGTTCCGCAAGGAGCAGCCGCTCACGCCCGAGATGGCGTACGTGCGCGGCATGCAGGCCTACCAGGCCCGGCGCTGGAACCGCGCCGCCGAGCTCCTCAAGCGCTGGGTGGACGCCAACGCCGCCGGCGACCCGCGCATGCCGCAGGCGCTGCTCGCGCTCGGCATCTCGCACATCCACACGCGCGAGTACCTCACCGCCAGCACCGAGCTGCTGCGCATGGTGACGGACTACCCGCAGGCCGTCGCCGAGCAGCAGGAGGCGCGCTTCGCGCTCTGCGAGGCCTACCACGCGCTCTCGCCCAGGGCCCAGCTCGACCAGCAGTACACGGCCACGGCCAGCACCTACTGCCAGAGCTACGCCGAGTACTACGGTGCCACGCCGCAGGCCGACACCGCGCGGCGCTGGGTGAAGGAGATGGAGGAGAAGCTGGCCTACAAGGCCTACCTCACCGGGATGTTCTACCTCCGCCGGCAGGCGGTCGACGCCGCCGTGATCTACTTCAACGACGCGGCGAACGGCTTCCCGCAGACGCCCTGGGCCCCGGCCGCGCTCGCGCGCATCGCGGAGGCGTACACCCGCATCGGCTACCGCGAGGAGGCCGAGGCCGCGCGCCAGCGGCTGCTGCGCGACTTCCCGCAGAGCCCCGAGGCGCGCGCCGCCGCGGCCGCGCCGCCCCCGCCCGCGGCGCCCACCGCCGCGGCCCCGGCGCCCGCGCCCGCGCCGCCCCCCGCCACGCCGTAGGGCAGGGCGGGCGCGGCGTGAGGCTCGGCGTCTTCGGCGGTGCCTTCGACCCGCCGCACCTGGGGCACCTGGTGGCCGCCTCGGAGGTGGCGGGGGCGCTGGAGCTCGACCGGGTGGTGTGGGTCCCCAGCGCCCGGCATCCGTTCAAGCAGGGGCGGATGGGCGCCGAGGCGGGGGTGAGGCTGGAGATGGTGCGCGCGGCCATCGCGGGCGACCCGCGCTTCGAGGCCGACGGGCTGGAGCTGGAGCGCGAGGGGCCGTCGTACACGGTCGACACGCTCCGGGCGCTGCAGGCGCGGCACCCCGGGGCGGAGCTGTTCTTCCTGACCGGCGCCGACAACCTGCGCGAGCTGCACCTCTGGCGCGAGCCCGACGAGGTGGTGCGGCTGGCGCGGCTGGTGGTGGTGTCGCGCGGGGGAGAGGGGGTGCCGGCGGACGCGCGCTACCCCGCCCGGGCGGTGGGCGTCACCCGCATCGACCTCTCCTCCACCGAGGTGCGGCGCCGCGTGGGCGCCGGCGAGACGATCCGGTACCTGGTTCCCGACGCCGTGGCCGCGCTGATCGAGCGGCACGGCCTGTACCGGGGTTGATTCCTTTTTGCTTTCTGCGGACGGAAGGGTCCTGAAGCGATGTTGAAGAGCGTGATCCGCGCCGTGTTCGGCACCCGCCACCAGCGCGAGCTCAAGCGCCTGCAGCCGCTGGTCGCCCAGATCAACGAGCACGTGGCGCGGCTGGAGGGAGTCTCCGAAGAGGAGCTCAAGGCGCAGACGGAGATCTTCCGCGAGCGCATCCGCGAGGCCACGGCCGACGTCCAGGCCGAGCTCGACCAGCTCCGCGCCGAGAAGCGCGCCTCCGAGAGCTCGGCCGAGCGCGAGCAGCTCGCCGTGCAGATGGGCGAGGTGGAGAAGCGGCTGAAGGCCGCCACCGAGGCCATCCTCGACGAGATCCTCCCCGAGGCCTTCGCCACGGTGAAGGAGGCGTGCCGCCGCCTGGTGGGCACCGAGGTCCCCGTCACCGGCCAGACGCTGGTGTGGGACATGGTGCCCTACGATGTGCAGCTGGTGGGCGGGGCCGTGCTCCACCAGGGGAAGGTGGCCGAGATGGCCACCGGCGAGGGGAAGACGCTGGTGGCCACGCTGCCGCTCTACCTGAACGCGCTCACCGGGCGCGGCGCGCACCTGGTCACCGTCAACTCCTACCTGGCGCAGCGCGACAGCGAGTGGATGGGGCACGTGTACAGGTACCTGGGCCTCAGCGTGGGGTGCATCGACCTGCACGAGCCCAACACCCCCGAGCGGCGCGCGGCCTACGCGGCCGACATCACCTACGGCACCAACAACGAGTTCGGGTTCGACTACCTGCGCGACAACATGGTGCACGCGCTGGAGCAGCGGGTGCAGCGCGGCCACGCCTTCGCCATCGTCGACGAGGTCGACAGCGTGCTGATCGACGAGGCGCGCACCCCGCTCATCATCAGCGGCCCGGTGGGGGGGAACGAGACCAACGACGCCTACGCGCGCTACAACCCGCTGGTGGCCGACCTCTTCCGCCGCCAGACGCGCATCGTGAACGAGCTGATCGCGCAGGCCGAGAAGGACCTGGAGGCGAACGACAGCTACGCGGCCGGCGAGCGGCTCTTCCTGGCGCGCCGCGGCACCCCGCGCAACAAGCGGCTGCTGAAGATGCTCGCCGACGACCCCGGGCTGGTGAGGGTGATCGGCAAGGTCGAGCGCGACTACATGCAGGAGAAGAAGGTGCACGAGCTGGAGGAGCGGCTCCTCTTCTCCATGGACGAGAAGGGGCACAACGTGCACCTGACCGACCAGGGGCTCGACGTGCTGGCGCCCGACGACCACGAGGCCTTCGTGGTCCCCGACATCAGCGAGGAGGTGCACCGGGTGGAGGTCGACCCGGAGCTCTCGGTCGACGAGAAGCGCGACGCCATCGCCGCGCTGGAGCGCGAGTACGCGGAGAAGAGCGAGAAGATCCACGTGATCCACCAGCTCCTCAAGGGCTACACGCTCTTCAACAAGGACGAGCAGTACGTCATCCAGAACGGCGAGGTGATGATCGTCGACGAGTTCACCGGCCGCATGATGCAGGGCCGGCGCTGGTCCGACGGGCTGCACCAGGCGGTGGAGGCCAAGGAGGGGGTGTCGGTGAAGGCCGAGACGCAGACCCTGGCCACCATCACCATCCAGAACTACTTCCGCATGTACGACAAGCTCGGCGGGATGACGGGCACCGCCGAGACCGAGGAGAACGAGTTCCACCAGATCTACGGGCTGGAGGTGATGGTGATCCCCACCAACCGGCCCGTGCTGCGCGACGACCGCCACGACCTGGTCTACAAGACCAAGCGCGAGAAGCTGAACGCCATCATCCAGGAGATCCAGCGGCTGCACGCCCTGGAGCTCCCGGTGCTGGTGGGCACCGTCAGCGTCGACGTGTCGGAGACGCTCTCGCGCATGCTCAAGCGCACCGGCATCCCGCACGAGGTGCTGAACGCCAAGCAGCACCAGCGCGAGGCCGAGATCGTGGCGCGCGCGGGGCAGCCGGGGGCGGTGACCATCGCCACGAACATGGCCGGGCGCGGCACCGACATCAAGCTGGGGCCCGGCGTCACCGAGGCGCGCACCATCGCCTGGCTGAAGGCGAAGGAGATCGACCCCGCCTCGCTCCCGCGCGTGGCCGACCCCGAGGCGGCGGTGGACCTCTCCGCCCAGGCCGACGACTACCTGGTGGAGGTGGGCGGGCTGCACATCATCGGCTCGGAGCGCCACGAGTCGCGGCGCATCGACCGGCAGCTGCGCGGGCGCGCGGGGCGGCAGGGCGATCCCGGCGCCTCGGAGTTCATGATGAGCCTGGAGGACGACCTGATGCGGCTCTTCGGGTCGGACCGCATCGCCAGCATCATGGACCGGCTGGGGGCGCAGGAGGGCGAGGTGATCACCCACCCGTGGATCACCAACTCCATCTCCGGCGCGCAGAAGCGGGTGGAGATGCAGAACTTCGACGCCCGCAAGCGGCTGCTGGACTACGACGACGTGATGAACCAGCAGCGCGAGGTGATCTACGACCTGCGCACCTTCGCGCTGGAGGGCGGGGGCGAGCTGGTGGGCGAGGTGTGGGAGATGATCGAGCGCTCCCTGCCGCCCATCGTCGACGCCTACACCGAGGGGCCGCACGCCGACGAGTGGGACCTGGCGGGGCTGCGCCAGCGGCTCACCCTCGACTTTTTCCTGACCGCCGACCGCTTCCCCGCGCCCGACGGGAGCGGGGGCGAGAGCTTCGAGAGCCGCGCCGAGGTCACCGAGTACGTGACGGAGCTGGCGCGCGACGCGTACCACCGCAAGCTCGACCAGTTCGGCGAGGCGGCCGACGCGGTGCTGCGCTTCATCGTGCTCTCCACCATCGACGAGAAGTGGAAGGACCACCTCTACGATCTGGACCACCTGAAGGCGTCGATCGGGTTCCGTGGCTGGGGGCAGAAGGACCCGCTGGTGGAGTACAAGGCCGAGGCGTTCGACATGTTCGAGGAGATGATGACGGACCTCTACCTGTCGGCCGCGCGCTTCGCCTTCAAGGCCCAGATCGCCCCGGCCGAGCCCCCGCCGATGTTCTTCGGCACGCCCATGCGCGGCGAGGAGCCGGTGGAGGCGCAGTACGACGAGGAGCCGGCGGCGGCGCCCGAGCCCGAGGCGGCGCCGCAGCCGCGGCGCTCCTCGCTGGGGATCAACCCCTACGCGGCGGTGCCGCCCTCGCAGCGGCAGCTCCGCACCAACCGCGAGGAGGCGGGCGCCCCGGCCGCGAAGCCCGCGGCTCCGGACGTCGGGCGGAACGATCCCTGCCCCTGCGGCAGCGGCAAGAAGTACAAGAACTGCCACGGCCGCAACGCGTAACGGCAACGGCTGTTTTCAGAACGTCCCTTCGCGCACGGCCGCGGGGTTCTCGCGGAGGGGGACGACGTGGTGGCCGACCTGCACGGGCTCGTTCTCGGGGAGGGGCACGCCGCCCTTCTCCTTGCCGAGCGAGAAGACGCTCTTGATCCCCGCCAGGATCCCCGACCCCTCCACCGCCTGGCGCCCCTCGGCGTAGTAGTCGAACCACGGCAGCCCGGCGCGCGTGTACTCCGCCGACGTCGGCGGGACGGTGGGCGGCTCCATGCCGGTGACCGACCGCCACACCAGCGAGTTGGCGATGTGCACGAAGCAGCGGCTGCTCACGCGCAGGTCCCAGTCCTCCATCGGCGTACGGTCGGTGTAGATCTCCTGCTTCATCCGCCCCCCCGCGCCCAGCCCCATCGCCATCCCCGCCGCGGCGGGGGCCGACGCCATCATCGGCGCGCGGGCGACCGTTCCCCTCGTCAGCACCTTCGCCCGCTCGGCCAGGATGCGCTCCCACGCCTCGCGCTTGAGCGGGAACGCCATCACCTGCAGCCCGCCGTGCTCCGCCTTCCCGGTGACCTGCTCCTCGGCGGTGTAGCCGGCGCCCAGCGGCATCGCCACGAACTGGCGGATGAACCCCTTCTCCACCACGTACCCGTCCAGCCAGGGCTGCCCCGGCACGGCCACGTAGTCCTGCGGCCCGCGGTTCAGCCCGTCGCGCCAGCTCTCCCCCGTCACCGCGTTGATCTTCCCCGTGGCGACCTTCACCGCGAAGGGGTAGCCGGTGGGGGAGCGGAAGTTGATCCAGAGCGCCTCGGCCTGGTACATCGGCAGCATCACGCCGCCGTGGCGCACCCACTCCTCCGGCACGCGCGCGCCGAAGTCGTCCACGTGCCGCAGGGGGAAGCGCCCGAGCCCCGGCGGGAGCGGGTAGTTCTTCCCGTCGTCGGGGATGCGGAGGGTACGCTGGAACTCCACCTCCAGGCGCGCGTCCGCGTGCACCTCGGGGAAGGAGAACGCCAGCGAGTCGTTGCGCAGCTCGATCATCCCACACCTCCAACGGCCAGGGGACAGGAACGGGGACGGGGGACAGCCGGCGAAGGCGTCGACCCCGGCCCGGTGCGGCGGCTACCAGTCGCCGTCGCGCACCTCGCGCACGAGGCGCAGCACCGCGTGGTCCGGCAGGTCCTTCAGCTCGCGGATCAGCGCGGCGAACAGGGTGGGCCGGCGGCGGATCACCTCCTGCAGGTCGCGCGACACCTTGCCGGCCAGCGCCAGCACCGTGTCGGCGTCCAGCGCCAGCTCCGCCGCCAGCCGGCGGAGCGTGTCCTCGGAGGGCGGGGGAGACTCGTTGCGCTCCACCTTGCTCAGGAAGCTCGGCTCCACGCCCACCCGCTGCGCCACCTGCCGCAGCGAGTAGCTCCGGTCCCCCTCCCGCAGCGCCTCGCGCCGCTCCCGCAGGAAATCGCCCAGGCTCACCATGGCATGTAGTGTGTACTAAACAGTACACGATGTCAAGGGGGTTTGTGCGAGAGCCACGGAGGAGCATCCCCGCGGCCTCCGCACCCTTTGATCCCAATCGGAGGATTCGTTGTGCATTTGCATGCTCTCCCGAACATGTCATCCTGAGGGAGCCGCTGCGCCAAATCATTTCCCGGCAACAACTTCTGGCGGAGACCGAAGGATCTGCAACCTCGGCAGCGACACAGCGGCGATATCGCTCCCTCGGCTATGGGTCCTTCAGGCGCCGCCACGATTCAGCGCGATATCGGGTGGTGGAGCAACGGCGCCTTCAGCATGACATTTCAATGCACAGCCGCTTCCAGGAAGCGGGATGAGCAATCCGCCGTTCACCGAACCACGCGCATCGAGGCGACCCTGTCTCCCTCGAGGATGCCGTCGACCACGCCGATCCCCTCGACCACCTCGGCGAAGACGGTGTAGTCGCGCACCAGCCGCGGGTTGTCCTTGACGTTGACGAACCACTGGGCGTCGCCGGTGTCGTGCCCGCGCGTGCTCATCCCCACGGTGCCGCGGGGGTGGGCGATGGTGCCCAGCTCGTCGCGCAGGTAGCGGGGGTAGCCGACGTACTCGTTCGTTCCCGGGCCGCCGCCCTGGATCACGAAGTCCGGCTCCACGCGGTGCCAGTTGCCGCCGTCGTAATAGCCGGAGCGCACGAGTTGGAGAATGCGCGCGGCCATGATCGGCGCGACGTCGCCGCGCAGCCGCACCACGAACGACCCGCCGCCGCTCGCGGGCGACATTGTGACGCGGACGCGCACCTCCTTGCCGAGCGCGAGCGCGACCGCCTCCGCCGGGACGTCCGTGCGGGCCGCCGGCGGCCGGTCGTCGCTCGCCGGGCGCCCGGCCGCCTCCAGCAGGGCCACGCGCGCGTCGCGCTCCGATTCGTTTGCGCGGCGCACCCACCGCTCGAACACCTCGTTCGCCGCCGTGCGGGCACGCGGATCGGGCGATCCCTTCAGCGCGATGGCGGCGGCGCGGACCGCCTGTGCCTGACTTCCGTTGAGCGCGCGCAGGTAGATGTCGTCGGCGCCATGGCCCACCAGCTTCGCGAGCGCGTCGATCGCCGCTTCCTGCACGTTGCCGTCCGCATCGCCCGCGAGGGCGCGCAGGCGTGGGGTGTCCGCAAGCAGGGCCGCGGCGCGCGCGGCGTACATGCGCACGGGCCAGTCGGCGTGCGCCGCGAGCCGCGGGAGCCGCGCGCGTGCCACGCTCGGTGCGATCCGCGCGAGCGCGGCCTCCGCGTGGGCGGCGGCGTGCCACGAGACCCCGTCCGCCGCCCGGCGCCCCGCGTTGCGCGGGAGCACGTCGACCCAGCGGGTCAGCACGCGCACGAGGGCGGAATCCGCGCCACACGACGGCTGGACCAGGTCGGCCGCGCGGAGCCGTACCTGCCAAGCGCTGTCGGCGAGCGCGGCCCGCAGCGCACCGCAGTCCCCGCGGCGGTCGGCGAGCGCGCGGTAGCGCAGCCGCCACGCCGGCTCGGGCCACGCATGCGGCGCGGCGGCCGGCGCCAGCGAGTCGCGCGCGGCGAAGAGCGGATCGCGGATGCGCCCCAGCGCGCGGCGGGCGATCAGCCGCACCCGCGCGTCGCCGTGCCGCAGCCCCTCGGCGATGGAGGCGTCGGCGGAGTCGCGGCGGTCCTCCGCCGCCAGGATGCGCCCGACCAGTGTCGAGTCGGCGCGGGTCTGCGCCTGGACCGGCATCGCGGCGAGGAGCAGCGGGATCAGGACCCAGGGTCTCTGCATGGGGAGAAGTCCAGATGGCGGCGGGAGACTGGAAGGACGGGTAGAACCTGCCGGCCCGGGCGGCTTCGCCGCAAGCCGCCGTCTATTCCGACCTGTCGGGGGAGCGATATATTCCACGCACCTGGAGGTGCTGTTCGCAGGTCACACGCCGGAGAAGCGATGGATCTGCGCGAGATGCTGGACGCGGTTCTCGCATCGGAGTCCGATCATGCGACGCGGCTCGCGAAGTCCGCGGCGATCGTGTGCGAGGCGCTGCGTCGGGAGGGGCTCGAAGCCACGGTGGTCGGTGGCGCGGCGATCGAGCTCCACGCGCCGGACGCCTATGCCACGACCGACCTGGATCTCGTGGTCACGGAGCGGTTCAGCGTCGATTGGACCGCGACTCAGGCGCGAACGTTCGGCGCGCTTGGCTTCACGCGAAGCGCCCGCCACTGGATGCGGGACGATCTCTACGTCGAGATCCCCGGCCGCACGATGACCGATCCGGTCGTGGTGATGCGGATCGAGCCGTTCCCGCTCCGGGTGGTCGCCAAGGAAGTCGTGCTCGCCGACCGCATCGTCGGCTTCAAGTACTGGGGGGTGACGGACTACGGACTGCATGCGCTCGCGATGCTGACGGCGTTTGGGTCGGAGTTGGACGAGGCTGTGCTCCAGCGCCATCTGGAGCGGGAGAACGCGCAGGATGCGTATCTTGCGCTGCGCCGTCTCCGTGAATCCAGTGTGGCCGTTACCGACGAGGCCTTGGAAGCCGTGCTGAAGGTACTGAATGACCGCGGAGGAGTTCGATGAGTGCAGACGAGGTCGTCTGGGACCTGACGGAGCTCGAGGAGATGTGGGCCCGCCGCCGCGCGCGGATGGCGGAGTTCCACAAGCGTGTCGATCGCACCGGGATGACCCGGCCGCGCCGGAACCCGGAGGAGGCCGCCTGGCTCGCCGCGCGCGGGGAGCTTCCGCCGACGGTGGAGGTCGA
>JBJMPM010000201.1:0-5427 GCA_045803205.1 Longimicrobiaceae bacterium | reverse complement strand
CCCTCTCCCGGTACGGGCTACCCATTAGTCACATCTCTGGATAGACTGGACGCGTCCGCAGAGTCCACTCCAGAGAGGGGGGGGTGCATGGTCGAGGCATGGGTGGAAAGCGAGCTGGCGACACTGGATCTAGGTGACAAGCGGCGCAACCGCCGGTGCATGACCACGGTGCAGGCCTTCTGGAACACACCCGACGCCTCGATCCCGGAGGCGAGCCGGAGTCCGGCGGAGCTGCAGGGGATCTACGGGCTGCTGAGCGCGAAGACAACGGATGCTGAGGCGATCCGGCAGGCGCATGCGGACGCCGTGGTGGAGCGGGTACGGGGATGCAAGGAGATCCGGATCCTGCACGACTCGTCGGAGTTGGCCTTCAACACGTTGCGGGCAACCAAGGGGTTGGGGCCGCTGAGCGGACCGTACAGCCGCGGCCTGTTTATGCACAGCGCGATGGTGGTCGACCCGGCCGGAGTTCCCCAAGGCCTGTTGCACCAGGAGATCTGGGCGCGCGACGAGGGTGAGGTAGGCAAGCGTCACACGCGGCGCCAACGCCCGATCGAAGAGAAGGAAAGTGAGCGCTGGCTGAAGACGGTGCGCGTCTGCGAGGAGCGGCTGCCGGCCTCGATGCGGGCGTGGATCGTGGGCGACAGCGAGTCGGACATCTACGAGTACATGGCGGTGCCGCGGCGCCCGGGGATCGATCTGCTGATCCGGGCGACGCACAACCGGCGGGTGGACGGGTCGGAGACAGCCCGCTATCTGTGGGAAGCAGCCGAAGCGGCGGAAGAGGTAGGGCAGATCGAGGTGCAGTTGAAGCGCACTCGAGAGCGGGAGGCACGCCAGGCAAAGCTGAGTCTGCGGTTGTGCGAGACGCTGGAGATCGTGCGTCCGCAGCGCCTGAAGAAGCAGTGTGCCGCCGCAACCGTGACGGTCAGCGTGGTCCTGGTGCGCGAGGTCGGAACCGTGCCCGAGGGAGAGGAGCCGGTCGAGTGGCTGCTGGTGTCGACGCGGTTGCTGAAGGGCTTCGAAGGAGCGGTGGCGTGTGTGCAAGCGTATACCGAGCGGTGGAAGGTGGAACGCTACCACTACACGCTGAAGAGCGGCTGCCAGGTGGAGAAGCTGCAACTCGAACGCGCGGACCGGATCGAGCGGGCAGTGGCGCTCTACTCCATCGTAGCCTGGCGGCAGCTTTACATCACCTACTTGTCGCGCATGGATCCTGATCTGCCCTGCACGGTCGCGCTGGACGCAGACGAGTGGAAAGTGCTGTACCGGATGGCAAGTCCGGGCAAGAGGCTGCCCCGCAAGCCGATGAGCCTGAAGGAGGCAGTCCGCCAGATCGCCCGGCTGGGTGGCTTTCTGGGCCGCAAGGCGGATGGAGAACCAGGCGTGAAGGTGATCTGGCGCGGACTACGCCGCTTGGCCGACTTCGTCCTCGCATTTCGCACCCTCGCCCCACGGTCACGACATGTGACTAATGGGTAGCCCGTACCGGGAGCGGGGGTGGCCTCAGCGGTGGCGGGGCCTGCACGCGGTCGGGCGCTGGCAGCGGCAGCGCTGCCGGTTGGGGTGGCGCAGGCGGTGGGGCCTTCAACCTCTCCCGGGACGGGAGAGGTGGCGAGCCAGGCAAGCCGGAGAGGGCGCCGCGGCCGCGGACCTGCGATGCACACCGGAGCGTGGAGAAACCGCGGGTCGGGTCTCGGAGACGGTCGAGAGACGTCAAACGGGGGAAACGCTCGGGTGTCATCCCGAGGCTCGGCCCCGGCGAACCCGATTTCGCACCGGTGTCCGCAGAGCCGAGGGATCTGGCCGGGAAAGCGCGCAGCCTGGGCGCGGCAGCGTCGCGAAGGACGGCCCTCGCAGCGATCGAGACACGACGGTGCCGCGGCTGCCGTGCGGCTTCCGCAGCGAGCCCCGTGGCGGCCGTGGTGAGATCCTTCGGCCCTGCGAAGCTCACCGTGGACACAGGATGAGGTGAGGCCGGGCCTCAGGATGACACCCTTGGGGACGGTTGCTCAACCGTCTCCCAGGATGACACCGGGCGTACGAGGTGGTATCCCAGGTCTTCAGAGGAGCTTCATGCAGCGAGCGATCCGGGTCCTGGTGGTCGACGACTCCGCCTTCCTGCGGAAGGTGGTGAGCGAGATGCTCTCGCGCGGCCCGTCCATCGAGGTGGTGGGCACCGCGCGCGACGGCGAGGAGGCGCTGGAGCTGGTGGAGAGGCACCAGCCCGACGTGGTGACCCTCGACCTGATGATGCCGCGGATGGACGGGGTCGCGTTCCTGCGGGAGCAGATGCGCCGCCGGCCGCTGCCGGTGGTGGTGTGCAGCATCGCCCACGAGTCCGGCGAGCTCGCGCTGGCCGCGCTGGAGGCGGGCGCGGTCGACTTCGTGCAGAAGCCCACGGCGCTCGCCAGCGAGAAGGTGTTCGAGATCGCCGACGAGCTGGTGGCCAAGGTCAGCGCCGCCGCGGCGGTGCGCGTCCACCCGCCGCGGGCGCCCGCGGCGCCGGTGCACGTCTCCCGGGCGGAGCCGGAGGGCGCGGCGGCCGGGGAGGGCGGGGCGGGCGCGCTCCCGCGCGCGGCGGCGCACACCGCGGAGATCCTGGTGATCGGCATCTCCACCGGGGGGCCGCAGGCGCTGCGGCACCTCATCCCGCAGCTCCCGGCCGACTTTCCCGTCCCCGTGGCCATGGTGCTGCACATGCCGGTGGGGTATACGGAGATGTACGCGCGGCGCCTGAACGAGATCTCCGCGCTCGAGGTGGTGGAGGCGCGCGACGGCGACCCCGTGCGCCCCGGCACCGTCTACCTCGCGCCGGCCGGCCGGCACCTCGAGCTCGCGCGGGGCGGCGCGGGGAGCGTGCGGGCCCAGCTCCTCCTCCACCCGGCCGACACCCAGCACCGGCCGGCCGTGGACGTGCTCTTCCGCTCGGCCGCGGACGCGTACGGCGCGCGCGTGCTGGGGGTGGTGATGACGGGGATGGGGCAGGACGGGCTGCTCGGCGCCGCCCACGTCAAGGCGCAGGGTGGGCGCATCATCACCGAGGCGGAGGCGTCCTGTGTCGTCTACGGCATGCCTCGCGCGGTGGACGAGGCTTCGCTGAGCGACCGGAGCGCTCCCCTGGAGAGCATGGCGGCCACCATCCTGGAGATGCTCTGACGATGGCGACGGTGCTGGTGGTAGACGATTCGGGCTACGCGCGCCGCCTGCTGCGGCAGACGCTGGAGGCCGGCGGGCACGCCGTGATCGAGGCCGCGAGCGGGATGGCGGGCCTGGAGGCGTACGCCGTGCACGCCCCCGACGTGGTGCTGCTCGACCTCACCATGGAAGACGTGGGCGGCCTGGAGGTGCTCGAACGGCTGCGGGAGATCGACCCGCGGGCACGGGTGATCGTGGTGAGCGCCGACATCCAGCGCGCCACCGGGCGGCAGGTGGCCGAGGCGGGGGCCTTCCGCTTCCTCGCCAAGCCGGCCGACGCGGAAGAGGTGATCGAGGCGGTGAACGCGGCCCTGGAGAAGGGGGCGCCATGAAGCTGACGGACCTGGAGAGCGACGCGCTCAACGAGCTCTTCAACATCGGCCTGCACCGCGCGGCGGCCTCGCTCTCGGACCTCACCGGGAAGCGGGTGCTGGTGGACCTGCCGCGCCTCTGGGTCTGCTCCATGGACGAGCTGAAGGACCGCCTGCTGGAGGTGGTCTCGGGCGACCTGGCCACCGTGCACCAGTTCTTCGGCGGCCCCATGGCCGGCGACGCGGTGCTCCTGCTGGAGTACGAGAAGGCGGTGATGCTGGCCGACCTGATGACCGGCGGCGAGGTGGCGCTGGGCGGCCGGCTCGACCAGTCGGCGCGCGAGGTGATCACCGAGATCGGCAACATCGTGCTCAGCTCCTGCATGGGCGCCTTCGGCAACGTGCTGAAGGTCGCCGTCTCCTTCTCGGTGCCGCGCATCCACATCGAGTCGCTGGAGGGGATGCTGCGCACGGTGGTGATCGACAGCAACCAGGGGATCCCCTACGCCCTGGTCGCGGCCACCCGCTTCCGGCTGCACGAGCTGGAGATCAGCGGCTACCTGATCGTGGTGATCGGGGTCAAGTCGCTGGAGCTGGTGTCGCAGGCGCTCACCGGAAGGCTGAACGCGCCATGAGCACGGCCGAGATGCCGGCCTTCGAGACCCGCTCCGCGACCGACGCCCTGGTGCACGCCGGCGACTTCCTGGACGCCGGGGTGCTCGCCGTCGACGCGGCGCTGGTGGTCCGCGGCTGGAACCGCTGGCTCGAGGTCGCCACCGGGTGGAGCGCGGCCGAGGTGGTAGGGCGGCCGCTCCTCGACCTCTTCCCCGAGCTGGCGGGCTCCCGCGCCGAGACCGCCTTCCGCCGGGCGCTGGAGGGGGAGACGGTGGTCCTGGCGCACCGCTTCCACGAGTACCTGCTTCCCCTCGCCGCCGGCGCGGACTTCCCCGGGTTCGAGCGGATGCAGCAGAGCGCGCGCATCGTCCCCGTGTTCTGCGGCGGGAGCGTGGAGTCGGCGGTGGCGCTGGTCCAGGACGTGAGCGAGCGGGTCGCCCGCGAGGCCGAGCTGCGCGAGGCGATGGACCAGGCGCAGATCGCGAGCAAGGCCAAGAGCGAGTTCATGGCGGGGATGAGCCACGAGCTGCGCACCCCGCTGGCGGCGATCATGGGCTACTCGGACCTGCTGGAGACGGAGGTGGTGGGGCCGCTCTCCGACCGCCAGAAGGGGTTCATGCGCCGGATCAAGGCCGGCGCGCGGCACCTCACGGGGATCATCGAGGAGATCCTCACCTTCTCGCGCCTCGAGGCGGGGCGCGAGGCCATCCACGCGGAGCGGGTGGACCTCGCCGCCATCGCCGCCGACGCGCTGGCGCTGGTGGAGCCGCAGGGGAACCAGAAGGGGCTCGCGATCCGCGTCGCCCTCCCCGAGGGCCCGGTGGAGGCCGTCAGCGATGCGGGCAAGCTGCGCCAGATCCTGGTGAACCTGCTCGGCAACGCGGTGAAGTTCACCGATGCCGGCGAGGTGGAGCTGCGCGTCTGGGTGGAGGACGGGATGGCGGGCTTCCAGATCCGCGACACCGGGCCGGGGATCCCCCCCGAGTTCATGGAGCGCGTGTTCGAGCCCTTCACCCAGGTCGATTCGTCCAGCACGCGGCAGAAGGGCGGCACCGGGCTCGGGCTCCCGGTGAGCCGGCGCCTGGCCCGCCTGCTGGGCGGCGACCTGGAGGTGGAGAGCACGGAGGGGCGCGGGAGCCGCTTCACCCTCACCGTCCCCCTCGTCCCTCCTGCGGCGGACGAGCAGGCGTAGCAACAGATCTTCTCATACCGCATGGCAGAGTTTCGTTCAGGATCAGATCCTTGAACAGAAGGGCCTCACACGGAGTCAACGGAGTCAGCGGAGAAGAGTTCCGTTGACTCC
>JBJMPM010000184.1:0-70443 GCA_045803205.1 Longimicrobiaceae bacterium | reverse complement strand
TGTTGCTGAACCCGTTCTTCGGACACCCCTGGGGTGTCATCCTGAGGCCCGGCCACGTGGAATCAGCGTTCACTTCGATGGCGGCAGGGCCGTGAGGATCTGATTGCGGCCACGCCGGGGCCGGCTGCGGAAGCTCGCGCGGAAGCCACGGCCTCACGTTCACTCGTCGATGCCACGCAGGAAAAGCCAGGCACCGACGAGCGCCGGCGTGGACGCGTCGATCGTGCGGGCTTCCGCGGCGGGCTCCTGCGCATTCCTCGGCCAGATCCTCACGGCCCTGCCGTCTGCAGCGCTGACGCCAGGACCCGTGTGGCCGGGCCTCAGGATGACACCCGTGGTGCCGCGGAATGTGCGCGTTCGGCAACACCCTCTCGGATCTGCCATGAGACCAGGCCTTCGAGCTCCGGCGCTCGCGCTGTCCGCCCTGCTCGCGGCATGCGCCACCGCCCCGCCTCCTCCCGCCCACGAGCGGGAGGTCACGGTGCTCGTCTACAACATCCGCGCGGGGAAGGACCTTGCCGGGCGCGACAACCTGCCGCGCGTCGCAGAGCTGGTGCGGAGCACGGGGGCGGACCTCGTGCTCCTCCAGGAGGTGGACCGCAACACGCGGCGCTCCGGCCCCGCCGACCAGCCCGCCGCGCTGGCGCGGCTCACCGGCTACGCGGCGGCCTTCGGGCGGACCATCGGGTTCCAGGGCGGCGACTACGGGATCGCCCTGCTCTCGCGCTGGCCGATCCGGCGGGACACCCTGGTGCACCTCGCGGTGGCGGCGCCCCCCGGCCGGACGGTCGCGGACCGGGAGCAGCGCGGGGTGCTGCTGGCGGTGGTGGCCGCGCCGGGCGGCCCGCTGGCGGTGCTCGACACCCACCTGGACGCAGCGGCCGAGGACCTCTGGCGGGTGCAGGAGATCGCCGCGGTGGTGCGGGTCGCGGGGACGGTGGCGCCCCCGGGGATGCCGCTGCTGTTGGGCGGAGACTTCAACGCCCTCCCGCAGAGCCCCGTCCACGCGGCGCTGCGCGAGGCGGGCTTTCGCGATGCCTGGGCGGGATGCGGGGAAGGCGACCCGGCGACCTTCCCCGCCGCCGCGCCGGTGCGGCGGATCGACTACCTCTACCTGGAGGGGGAGACGCGCTGCCGGAGCGCCCGCGTGCTCCCCGGCGAGGCCTCGGACCACCGCGCCCTGCTGGTGCGGCTGCGGCTGCGCTGACCGGGCCCCCTGCACGCGGAGGCCGCAGCGAAGCCGGTCTCCAGTGCCGCTTTCGGCAGAATCCGCCGCCAGGGGACGTTCTCGGTGCAGGCGCTGGACAGCCATCCGGCGCGAGCACTAAGATGCGCGGCCCTCCCGCCGCCTCGCCCACCACCGCGACCGAGCTCCCGTGAACACAGGCCGACTCGCCCGCATTCTCCTCGCGCTGGCCGCCCTCGCCGCGCTCCCCGCCCTCGGCGCGGCGCGGCAGCCATCGGCGCGACCGGCCGTCGAGCCCGCCCCGGCCGCGGCGGACACGGCGCCCGCGCCGGCGCCCTTCGCGCTCTCCGACCCCGACGGGCAGGAGCTGGTGCTGGAGCGGATGGACGTGCGCACCGCCGTGCACGGGATGCTGGCGCTCACCGAGGTGGAGCTGCGCTTCCGCAACCCGCACGCGCGGCGGATGGAGGGGCGCTTCAGCGCGGTGCTCCCCGAGGGCGCCACGGTGAGCCGCTTCGCCAAGGAGGTGGGCGGGCACCTGGTGGAGGGCGAGGTGGTGGAGCGGCTGCGCGCGCACCAGGTGTACGACGAGATCCTGCACGAGATGCGCGACCCGGCCATGCTCGACCAGGAGGCCGGCAACCGCTTCTCCGCCCGCGTCTTCCCCATCGAGGCCGGCGCCACCGTGCGGCTGCTGCTGGCGTACAGCTCGCTCCTGCGCCAGGTGGGCGGCGAGCGGAGCTGGACGCTGCCGCTGCGCGGGCTGCCGCGCATCGGGCTCTTCACCTTCCACGGCAGCTTCCGCGCGCTCCCGGGCGAGGCGGCGGCGCGCCAGAGCTTCGTGAGCACCGCCGGCCCCGGCCGCGTGCGCGAGGCCGGCGAGGTGCGCACCATCGACCGCTCCGACGAGCAGTTCGTCCCCCGGCAGGACCTGCAGGTGGTGTGGCGCGCCGACGCCGCCGCGGCGCCCGCGCGGGTGCTCTCGGCGGGCGGCTTCTACTTGGCGTCGTTCCGCCCCGCCGTCCCCGCCGCCTCGACCGCGGGGCCGGGGCGGTGGCTCTTCTACCTCGACACCTCCGCCTCGGGCGCGGAGGGCGCGGAGCACCGGGTGCGCGCGGTGGAGAGTCTGCTGGCCGCGCTTCCGCCGGGCGACGCGGTGGAGGTGCGCGCCTTCGACCACCGGGTGACGCGGCTCGCCTCCGGCACCGCGGGGGAGGTGGCGCGGCAGGTGGGCGCGCTGCTCCGCGCCCGGCGCTACCTGGGCGGCACCGACCTGGGCGCGCTGCTGCACGACGCGGCCGCCGCCGCGCGCGCCCGCCCCGGCACCGCCATCGTGGTGCAGACCGACGGCGTCGGCACGCTGGGCCGTGTGGACGCGGCCGAGCTGCGCGCCGCGGCGGACTCGATCCCCGCGGCGGCGACGGTGCACGCGCTGGTGCTGGGCGCGCGGCAGGACGCCGCCACGCTGCGGATGATCACCACCGGCCGCGGGCGCATCGTCGCCATCCCCTTCAGCGACTCGCTGGAGGTGCGCGCCCGCGCCGCCGCCCGCCGCCTGTCGCTCCCGCCCGGCGCCGTCTTCACCGCCTCGGACCCCGGCGCGGAGTGGGTGTACGCCACCGGCGGCGACGACGTGCTCCCCGGCGACGAGGTGCTGGTGATGGCGCGGCTCAAGCGCGGCGCGCGCCCCTCGCCGCGGCTGGCCGGCCGCGGCGGGTCGCTCGCCGCCGGCGCCGCGCAGCCGCTGGAGGCGGGGAGCTTCGCGCCGCTGCTGGAGCGCGAGGCGTACCGCGTGTACATCCAGGACCTGGACGAGCGCGCCTCGCGCACCACCGACGACTCCACGCGCAAGGCGCTGGCGGAGGAGGAGGTGCGCGTCTCGGTGGAGCACCGCGTGCTCTCGCCGCGTACCACCCTGCTGGTGCTGGAGACGGAGCGCGACTACGCCCGCTTCGGGCTGGACCGCCGCGCGCTGGCGCAGATCCTGGGGGTCGGGGACGAGGGGATCGTCCGCGTGGACCGTGACACGGCGGCGGTGCGGATGGCGAGCGCCGAACCCGCCCCGCCGCGCGACCCCACTCCGTCCGCGAACCGGCCCGCCGACGCCGCCGGAGCGCCGACGCCTCGCACGCTCAACCTCGAAGGCATCGTTGTCGCCAGGGCCGCGGGCGCCGCGCCCGCGCGGAACGGAGCGGACCAGGAGGGCCAGGAGGAGGATGAGGCGCCGTCCAACGCGCCCCCGCCGCCTCCTCCGCCCCCGCCGCCGCCACCCCCGCCGGTGATGGCGCCGGAGCCGCGGCCGTCGGAACAGCCGCGGCGCGACCGGGAGCGGCCCGTGCGCGAGTCGCGCAACCGCGACCGGACGCTTCCGCCACCGCCCCCACCCCCGCCGCCACCTCCCCCGCCGCCGCCAGCCGCGCTGGCACCGCCGGCCGCGCCGGCACCACCGGCCCCGCCGACGCGGCCGGAATGGACGCGCCCGGTAGCCCCTACGCGCGAGCGGGTGGACAGCCTGCAGGCGGTGCTGCGCGCCTCGCCGCGCGACCGCGACGTGCGCAACCAGCTCGCGGACGCGCTCTGGTCGCGGCGCGAGTGGACGGCGCTGCGCGAGCTGGCGCTGGACTGGCAGCCCTACGACCCCGAGAACCCGCAGGTCTACGAGGCGCTGGGCGAGGCCGACGTGAACCTGGGCCGCCGCGAGGAGGCCGAGCGCGCGCTGGCGTCGCTGGTGGAGGTGGCGGACGGCAAGCCCGAGCTGCTGCAGCGCGCCGCCCTGCTGCTGATCCGCGTGAACGCCGCGTATCTCGCCGAGACGCCGCTGCGGCGCGCGCTGGCGCAGCGGCCGGACCGGGTGAACGGCTACCGCCACCTGGCGCTGATGCTCTGGCAGAGCGGCCGCGAGCAGGACGCCGCGCGGGTGCTGGAAGAGGCCACCCGCCGCGACTTCCCCGGCTGGTACGGCGACGCGCAGCGCGTGGTGCGCGAGGAGCTTGGCTACGTGCTGCGCGCGTGGATGGCGAAGGAGCCGGCGAAGGCCGCGCAGATCCGCGGCGAGGCCGCCGAGTTCCGCGTGGACCTGGACCGCCGCGACGCCCTGCGCGTGACCCTGGCCTGGGACGCGGACGGCAACGACGTGGACCTGCACGTGGTCGACCCCGCGGGAGAGGAGTGCTACTACTCCCACAAGCGCACGGCGCAGGGGCTGGAGCTGTATGAAGACATCACCCGCGGCTTCGGCCCCGAGGTGGTGCGCACGGAGAAGGTGGCGCACGGCACCTACCACGTGGGCGTCACCTACTTCAACGCGGGGCCGATGGGGGTGAGCCGGGGGGTGATGGTGGTGCTGCGCTCCGACCGCGGCCGCGACGCGCCCGAGGTGCGCATCCTCCCCTTCCGCTTGGTGAAGGGCGACCCGTCGGACGTGCGCTACCTCGCCGCCATCGAGGTCGAGCGGTAAGGAACGGCATCACGCAGAGACGCAGAGAGGTACGGAGAGAAACAGCATCCCTCCGTGCCTCTGCGTCTCTGCGTGATGCGTTTTTTCAGCCGCCCGGCCGCAGGATCATGCAGGTGCTGGTGGCGTGCGCCAGCAGCTTCCCGGCCTCGTCCACCAGCCGCGCCTCGGCCAGGGCGGTGCGCTTGCCGGCGTGGAGCACCGTGGCCTCGGCGCGCACGGGGCCGGTGTCGCGCGTCAGGGCGCGCAGGAAGTTCACCTTGAGCTCCAGCGTGGTGTAGCCCACGCCCGCGGGGAGGAGGGAGTGCACCGCGCACCCCATCGCCGAGTCCAGCAGCGTGGCCGCCACCCCGCCGTGCACCACGCCGATCGGGTTGTAGTGGAACTCGCGGGGGATGAGGGTGAAGACCGCGCGCCCCTCCTCCACCTCCGCGAGCACGAAGTCGAGGGACCAGGCGATGGGCGGGCGCGGGATCTCGCCGGAGACGATCGCGCGCATGTACTCGAGCCCGCTCATCTCCATCCCCCGGCGCGCGCCGATCATGGGATCGTCCCACGCGATGCTGCGGGTGCGCTCCACCGTCTCTGCCGTATCCGTCATCTCTGCGACCCTGTGTCTGCGTGTGATACCATCTCTTGAGATTGGTTATGCAAAGGAATGTCATCCTGAGGGAGCCGCCGCGCCGGACTCGCGTCGTTGAAGAAGTCTGGCGGCGACCGAAGGATCTGTAACGTCGGCAGCGAAATGGCCGGCCGCGTCGCGACCGCGGCTACAGATCCTTCAGACGCCGCCACGATTCAGCGCGACATCGGGACGTGGAGCAGCGGCGTCTTCAGGATGACATTCAAATTTGCACAGCCGAATCTAAAAAACGAAATGAGGCTGCGGTTCAGACGCGCTCGATGATGGTGGCCACGCCCTGCCCGCCGGCGATGCAGAGTGTGACCAGCGCCGTGGCCAGCCCGCGCCGCTCCAGCTCGTCGAGCGCGGTGCCGAGGAGCATGGCCCCGGTGGCGCCGAGCGGATGGCCGAGGGCGATGGCGCCGCCGTTCACGTTCACCCGCTCCGGGTCGATCTCCAGCCGGCGGATGGTCTGCAGCGGCACCGCCGCGAACGCCTCGTTGATCTCCCAGAGGTCGATGTCGCCCGCCGCCATCCCCGCCTTGCGCAGCGCCTTGCGCGCCGTCTCGGCCGGCGCGGTGAGCATGATCAGCGGCTCCTCGCCGTGCGTGGCGACGGCGCGGATGCGGGCGCGCGCCTTCAGCCCCCGGCTCCGCGCGTATTCGGCCGAGGCCAGGAGCACGGCCGCGGCCCCGTCCACGATGCCGCTGGCGTTGCCGGCGGTGTGCAGGTGCCGCACCGTGCCCGCCTGCGGGTAGACCTTCAGCGCCATCTCGTCCATCGTCTCGCCGTTCGGCCCCACCGGCTTCGCCCCCAGCTCGGCGAAGGCGGGGGCGAGCTGCGAGAGCCCCTCCGGCGAGGTGTCGGGGCGCAGGTACTCGTCCTTCTCCAGCGCCACCGCGCCCGTGGCGGGGTCCACCACGGGGAAGAGGGAGCGCGAGAAGCGGCACTCGCGCTGCGCCTGCGCCGCCTTCCGCTGCGACTCCAGGGCGAAGCGGTCCAGCTCCTCGCGGCCGAAGCCCTCGAGCGTGGCGATCAGGTCCGCGCTGATCCCCTGCGGCACCTGGAAGTGCTTCGCCCGGAGGAGCGGGTTCTGCCCGTCCGGCCCGGCGCCGTCGGAGCCCATCGGCACGCGCGACATGCTCTCCACGCCGCCGCCCACCACCAGCTCCTGCGCCCCGGCCATCACCCCCATGGCCGCGAAGTTCACCGCCTGCAGCCCCGAGCCGCAGAAGCGGTTGAGCGACACCCCCGAGACGTTCAGCGGCCACCCGGCCGAGAGCACGGCGTTGCGGGCGATGTTGCCCCCCTGCTCACCCACCTGGCTCACCGCGCCGACCACCACGTCCTCCACCTCGCCCGCGTCGATCCCGGTGCGCTCCGCGATGCGGTTCAGCGTCTGCGCCAGCAGCTCCTGGGGATGGATCTCGGTGAGCGACCCCTTCCCCTTCTTCCCCCGCCCCCGCGGCGTTCGCACCGCGTCGATGATGTATGCCTCCGCCATCTCCGCCTCCCGTGGACTGAATGAGACCGATCGGTCTCTAAGCTACCACGCCGCTCCCGGCCGCGCAATTGAACGGCTGTTCGAAGTGGAGGGGCATGGCGTCGCGTCGAGGCACCTTCCCGGGCGTTGTGATACGCACGAGTCGACAGGTGTGTCCGAAGGCTTCAACGCGTCGCCGAGTACCACACCGCCGCCGCCACCGCCCGGGCGATGCGCGCGCCGTACTCCCCGTCGATGTTGGCCAGTGTATCCTCGCGAAGATGGTAGTCTGGGTTGGGCTCACGAACGTCCTGCTGGCTGGTGAAGAAGTTCTCCGTCACCAGGCAAGCGGCAATTCCGCCTTCGTGAAAGCTGGTGTGGTCGCTAAAGTCCTGCCCTGGATCCTCGAATCCAGGTCCAGAGTGCGTGTGGTGAACCTGTTCCCTCAGATTCGCCGACACTTCGACTGCGATCGTCGCGACGAGCTCCGCGAGTTCGATCGATTGTATCTCGACCTCGGTATTAAGATCGTTCTTGAATCCTGCGTGCAACTCGTATTGGTAGATCCCGTCCCGGTTAAAGCCGATCATGTCCATGTGATAGACGGCCTTGACCACCGAACCGGCCGGAAGTTGGGATACGTACCAGCGACTCCCCTGCTGATTTGCCTCCTCCGCGTTGAACAGCACGAATCGGATCTCGCGCCGCGGACCCACTGAACCGGTCAGGAGGGCAACCACAGCTCGAGCCGCCCCGAGCACCCCCGCGATTCCAGTGGCGTCGTCGTCGGCGCCGGGGGCAGGGTCGGCGCGGGGCTGATACGCCGGCTCCCCGGCCGCCGTAGAGTCGAGATGTGCACTCACGATCACGATTTCGCTCGCGAGCGCGCCGACACCGATCAGAGTCGCCTCGACGTTGTTCAGTGTGAGATCGGGCTCGCCACCTCCCGGTTTATAGGCGAACGGGTCCAGTCGAACTCTCCACTGTCCTCCAGGGACAGCCGCTCCGATTCCACCCAACTGGGTCGCCAGCGAGCCGACCGCCTGTGCATTCCCCGCGTGGTAAATGTGCCTGCTCTGCAGATCGGTGTACACTTTCACGTCTTCCAAGAACCGCACTCTGCGAATCGTATCCCGCAGCGTCGACACCTCCGGGTCGGTCAGCTTGGGAGCGAAGACCCACCGTGCCACGTCTACCTCGGTCATTGCCGTCTCCTTCTTCACGGGTTCCGGTTCGTCGTCCAAGCGGTGCTCCTCACGGGTCGCCCTCCACGACGACGCACGTGAGCCGGCGCCCCAGGAACAGGAGGCGGCTGACGAACTTCGGCTGGATCGGCGCGCCGTCGTTCTTGAACAGGGCGTCCGGAGTCTTGTCGGGTCCGTCGTACAGTTTGTAGTACGCCCGGAAGTGCGGGTTCGCCTCACCTTTCTTGATCTTGTGGCGGGTTGGAGGTTCCTTGGACGGGTGCTCGTCCAGAGGAGTGTTGTAGAAATAGATACGGATTTGTCGCTCCGCGTTCTCCTCCACCGGGCGAAACACCAACTCGCCGGGGTACCCGTCGCTTCCCAGGAACTCCAGCTTCAGGCCTTCTTCGCCATCGACCATGTTGCGCACGTCCGCAACACGCCAGTGGATCGCCGTCGGCATGCGCACTTCTTCCGTCACGCCGTCCACCTCGATCTCCCAGATGGCGCCGTGCGACTGCTCGCAGACGGTGGGGGGGCACGGAGCCCCCTTCTTGAGGATGACTTGCATACGAGCCCGCTCGTGCTTCGCGGGCTTCTTCGTGGCTCGCGAGACGTTGAACAGCGAGAAGCTGGACAGGTCGAGGGACAGCCCGGCGGTCGTCTGCAGGTCGACGGCGATCTCTCCGTTCTTGATACCGAGCTCGCGGAAACGTGGCATGGCCGGCGCGCCGGGCTGATAGCGGACGTGCGAACCGACGACGGTCTCGTGCCCGGCTGCATGAGGCATGAGCACGCGAAGCTCTCCCGGTTTCTTGACCATGCAGAGGCCCGAGAACGTTACGTAAAGCGTAAACGGCATCGACGGACCTCCGGGTACGGTGGTTGTTAGTTGCCTGCGTAGCGGAACCCGGCCCAGGCGGCCGGCGAGCTGAATGAGGGATCTGGCGAGGCGAGCATCCCGAGCTGCGCGGCGCGGAGGGCCGCGGCGCCGTCGCCGTCCCTGCGGTACGCCGCGTGGAAGCGGGTGGCGAGCTCCCCCGCCGGGCGGTCCTCCACCAGCCAGAGGCTTCCCACCACCCCGCCCGCCCCCGCGGCCATCACCGCCCCGGCGAAGCCCGCGAACCCGCCCGAATGCCCGCCGTGGGCGCGCAGGGTCTCGCAGGCGGAGAGCATCACCAGCCGCACCCCCGAGAAGTCCATCCCCTCGATCTCCGCGGCGGTCAGCCGGTCGTCTCCGGCCGCTCCCGGGGCAAGCACCAGGTACGAGCGCTCGGGACGCTCGTCGTCGAAGACGGCGTGCCCCGCGAAGTGGAAGACCCCGCTGCCGCGCAGCGACGAGGCGATCCGCTCGCGGGTGGCGTCGCGCCCCTCCAGCACCTGGGGCCGCGGGTACTCCGACGCGATGGCGCGCACCTCCGCGCGCGCCGCGGCGAGCCGCCCGAGCAGGGGGTGCCGGCGCGGGTCGAAGGCGGGGTCCGCCACGAGCAGGGCGCCGCCGGGCGCTGCCGGCCGCCTCCGTCCGGGCCGCGCGGCGTCGCGGAGCGTCGGGGCGAAGCGCAGCGAGTGGTCCTGGATCACATACCGCCGCCGGCGAGCGTCGTAGAGGGCGGCGAAGGGCACGTCCGCGAGCTCCCCGTCCGCGACCAAGACCAGGTTCGTGCCGGTTCCGAGCCTCTCCCGGACGGGGCGCAGCAGGCGGTCGTAGAGGGCGGCCAACTCGCGCCGCACCACGCCGGTGTCCGTGCGCGCCTGGAGCGAGGCGCGCAGGTGCTCCACGGCCCCCAGGAGCGCCCCGCGGTCCACGCCGGCGCGCTCCAGGTGGAGGGCGCCGCCGGCCACGGTCCAGATCAGCAGGGTGTCTCCCACCAGCGCATAGACGAGGGCGGCTTCCCCCGGCCCGGGGCGCGCGGCGGGCCCGGGGCCGGCACTGCGGTGCGCGGCGCTGGAGAAAGAGGCGCGCGCGCGGTCCAGGTAGTCCAGGGCGCCGGCGGTGTCGGCGGCGGCCAGGCGGAGGAGCACGAGCCGGTCGAAGACCCCGCGGGCGGCGTCCAGCAGCGACGCCCGGAACGACGCCGTCGCGACCGCGTCGCGCTGTTCGTCGAGGAGGACGGCCGCGCGGTGCAGGTCCGAGGTGGCGCCGGGCGCGTCTCCCAGGGCGAGCCGTGCCTGGGCGCGCGCCACCAGCGCCCGGAGCAGCCCCAGCGGGTTCCCCTCCGCGAAGGTGGAGACGGCCGAGTCCAGCGTGGCGGCCGCGGCGGCCCGCGCACGGCCGGCGGAGAGCGCCGCGCCCGCGAGCTGCAGGTCCGCCCCGAGCCAGTTGCGCTGCTGCCCCGGCGGCAGCTGCCGGACGTATTCGCGCGCGGAGCGGAGGTCCACCTGCGCGCGGCCGGAGTCGCCGGCCGCGAGCAGGAACTGCGCGCGCCAGGCGAGCGCCTCGCCGAGGTACGCGGATTCGCCCCTCCGCCCCGCCACCGCCATCCCTTCGCTCTGGACGTACACCGCGGCGCGGGCGAGCCCGTCGGAGGCCACCTGCTCCGCCAGCACCGACAGCACGTTGTGCAGCGCGACCGAGCGCCGGTACGGCCGCAGCGTGGCCAGCGCGTCGTACATGGCGGCGTACGACGCGCTCCACGCACCGAGCGCGAACTCGGCGTCGGCCACCAGGTAGCGGGCCTGGCCCACGCTCTCGCGCTCGCCCGCGCGCTCGAACCGGGGGATGGATGCGCGGTACGCGTCCCGGGCCTGCTCGTACCGGCCCTCGCGCAGCAGCGCGGTGCCCAGCGCGAGCCGGGTCGAGGCGGCGAGCGCCGGATGGCGTACGGAATCGACCCCGGGCTCCAGCCCGTGGAGGATGCGGATGGCCTCGGGCTCGCGCAGTTCGTGGATGTACGCGACTGCCTCGCCCCATCTCGCCCACTGGCGCAGCGGCGGGGAGCTGCGCGCGAGCGCGGACGCCACCGCGAAATCCTCCCGGGCGGCCTGTATCGCCCCCCTCTTGTATGCGGCGCGGCCATCGGAGAACGCCCGGTGGGCCCGCGCGAGGGAGCGAACCGCGGCAGGGTCCCCGCCGCTCGACCGGATGCGCGTCACCGCGTCGGCAAGCGTGGCATCACCTCCCCCTCGCGCCAGCCCCTCGCCCAGCGCGCGCGCGCTTCGGAGGCGGTCCTCCGCGCGAGCACCGTCGCCGGCGAGGACGGCCGCGCCCCACTGGCCGAGCACCTCGTCCCATCCCCAGGCGCGCGCATTCTGGCGCGCGCGCTCCGCATAGCCCGACAGTTCGGCTGGGGGGGCGCCGACCGCGGGCCGCACCGGCGGGTCGGGCCGGCTTCCCAGCTCGCGCAGCCGCTCCCGGGCTTCGCGCGCCCAGCCGGAGGTCGAATCGAAGTGGAGGTAGTGCCGCCACGCGCTCGCGGCCTCGTCGTCCAGCAGCAGCCTGTCCAGCGCAAGCGCCAGGTTGTAACGGGCAGCCGGGCTGCGCGGCTGCAGCGTGACGGCGCGGTCCGCGGACTCCAGCGCCTCGAGCAGGTCGCGCACGTCGTGCGTCCGCTCCGCCCGCACCAGGTATGCGGCCGCGAGGTCGGTCATGACGGGAGCCGGCCCGTGCGTGAGCCGTGCGACCGTCTGCAGGTAGGAGACCGACCTGTCCGTGGTGCCGGGCCGCGCCATCTCGAGCAGCGCCGCGGCATGAAGAGCGTCGGGGTCGGCACCGGCGCGAATCGCCGCCGACGCGCGGATGGAGAGCTCCAGCAGGTCCCGCGCACGCCGGTTCTGTGTCGGCAGCCCGGGGCAGACGCTCCCGGGAAGGGTGCCCGGCGGTCCGCTGCGCGGACGACACGGACGGTATTCCGTGGCGATAGAGACACGGGGCTGAGCTGCACGTGGGAAAGAAATCCGCGACAGCTCCTCCAGCAGACCACCCTTCGCCGCGTCCGATCGCGGTGCGCACGACGCTGCGAACACGCCCACGGTGAGCACCAGCGCGATCCAGGCCGGCCGGGAGAAGCCTGAAGGCATCGGGATGAATGTGCGGAGGATCGTATCGGCTGCGGGAAACGTAAGGTGTGTCGGCTGCAGGCCGGATACAAGGCCGACCGTGAGCGCGAGCGCGCGAACCGCCGCAGCGGCGGGCGGCGGGGGCGGGGAAAGGGTCGAGGCGGGTGAGGCAGGAAGGGTGAGGTCGACGCGATCCGTGCGGGCGGCGTTCAGAGAGGCGCCGGCAAACGAAACGCTCGATCGTGTCGTGTCGGAGTGCTGCGAAGGCTCCACGGTCGAGTTTTCGCCAACCACCGCCCGGGAGCGTCACGCGGCTCGTGCATCTCGCGGTCTCGCGCACTCACACGCCGGAGCCGGCTTCGCTCCCGGTCTCGCCATCCAGGCGACTACGAGCAGCGCGCCGCCGGCGAACCCCACCCCCGCCGGGGCAAGGCCGAACGCGGCCAGGATCACCGCGGACGCGCCGGCCGCGCCCAGGGCGATCTGCATCGGGCGGCGGCGGAGGGCGAGCAGCGCTACCACGACCAGGACCACCGCCACCTGCACCGCGGCGAAGACTGTCTCGTGCACCGTGTGCTGCAGCCCCAGCGCGCCCAGGACCACCATCACGCACATCGGGCACTTCGGCAGCACCGCCACGCCGATGGCGGGAAGGGCGAACGCGCGCGAGGTCATGTTCCCAGGACGCCGGTGATGGAAAGAAGGACTTGCAACTCTCTTGGGCGGACGAGGCGGGACGGATTCCCCCTCACAGCACCGAATGCGCCGTCACAGCCGGGTCTCTCGCGGAGGCTCGGAGGAACAGAGGACACTGTGACGCCGGGACCTCCGCGGAGGTCAACGATTTTCGCTCCGTTCCCTCTGCGCCTCCCGGTGAGACCGGCGGTCGCGAACGCCCGGCCGGGACATGCGTGTCCCGCATGTCGCCCCACCCGTGTCCCCATGCCGCACGATTCCCTCACCGGGCGCATCCGGCGATGCCTCGGCCTTGCATAGGGTTGCGCGCACAGGATGTTTCGCGCCGCAATCGGCACCTGACTTGCACCGCCTGGGGTCGCCAGCCTTTTTCGATGTGCACCGTTTCCGCCACCGCGCGCCCGCTCTTTCTCCATCCACCACGCGTCGATCCGGTCCCCATGCCCCAGCTCCCAGGAGGTCCTGCATGTCGGAGCAGCCACAGCCGGTGATCGTCGGGTCCGGGCTCACGGGGATGGCCATCAGCCGCACCCTGGCCAACGCGCGGGTGCCGCACGTGCTGGTGGGCGGCCCCCCCGGTACCCTGCCGCGCCTGGGCGAGTCGCTGAACCTGGAGGGCACCATCGGGCTCTGGGAGCTCTTCCCCGAGCTGTCGCGCTTCTACTATCCCAAGAAGGTGGTGACCGGGTACCTGGGCGACCGGGTGATCGAGTGCGACTTCGACACCGACGCCAAGCGCATCTCCCGCGTGATCTTCGGCGCGCTCGGCTACAGGGCGATGCCCGAGTTCCTGCAGTTCGACCGGCTGGGCTTCGACGCCGCGCTCTGGGAGGCGACCGCGGCGAACGAGTACTGCACCGTGGTGGACCGGAAGGTGGCCGCGCTGGAGTACGACGCCGGGCGCGACGCGTTCTCCGCGGTGCGGCTGGCGGACGGGTCGGAGATCCGCCCCGGGTACCTCTTCGACGCCAGCAACCACGGGCGGCTGCTGGGAAAGGCGGCGGGGCTCGAGCACCGCACCATCGGCGAGCCGCAGCGGGTGGCGTTCACGCACTACCACGCCGCGCCCGGCACCCCGCTGAACACGGAGCCGTGGGAGGTGGCCACCGTGATCGTGCGCCTCTTCCGCGACGACTGGGGGGTCGACGCGATCGCCTGGTGCATCCCCCTGGGCTCCTACGTCTCCATCGGCATCAGCCTGCTGGCGGCCGAGAGCGACCTGCCCAACGACGAGCTGCTGGAGCTCGCCGGGCGCGCCTTCGAGCGCTACGGCGTGCACTACCGCCGCCGCTTCACCACCGCGGCGCCCATCCAGTCGCTGGACCACCAGTACTTCATCTACGACCGCGCCCACGGCGGCAACTGGCTGCTGGCGGGCCCCAGCTTCTGCCAGGTGTGGTGGATGGCCGGCGCGGGGGTGGGCACCGCCTTCGCCGCCGCCCAGGTGGCCCCCGACGTGGTGCGCGACCCGCTCGGCGCGGGGCGGCGCTACGAGGACTACATCAAGGTGCTGGAGGGGATCCACTACACCTTCGAGTTCTTCGCCTCCACCCCGCGCGACGGGGTGACGCCCGAGGCGCTGCACCGCGTGTCGGACCGCTTCGTGGTGACCAACCTGGTGCGGCTGGCCCGGTCGACGCAGCTGCGCCCCGCGCGGCTGCCGCGGCTGCTGGCCAGGCCGATCGAGTGGGCCATGACCCGGCCGAAGACGATCCACGAGTACTGCCGGGTGACCTGGGCGCCCCCCGCCCCCGCGGCGCACCCCGCCCGCGAGCTCGCCGGCGCCGGGGCGTGACGGCGATGCGCGCCGGGAACGAGGCCGCGGTGCGGCGGCTGATGGGGATCATCAGCGGACGGGAGCCCCTGGCGGCCGGCGCGCAGGTGGTGGCGCAGGACGTCGTCTGCCACATGGACTCCTTCACCACGGGCGGGATCAACACCTGGGCGCACTGGGTGGAGTTCATCCGCTCCCGCGGCGTCGAGCGGCTGGTGGCGGACGTGAGCGAGGTGGAGACGCACCCCGACGGACGCGTGACCGCGCGCGGACGGATGCGCGGCACGCGCGGCGGGAAGCCGGTGGAGTCGGGGCCCGGGTCGGCCACCTACCGGCTGGAGGGCGGGAAGATCGTGGAGGTGTGGACCACCCGCCGCAACTACGCGCTGATGTTCGGCTGGCGCACGCGCGCCGCCCTCGCCTGGCTCACCGTGCTCATCCAGTTCTCGCTCTGGAGCCGCCGCCCCGGCCGCGCGGACCTGCGCGCCCCCGCCGCCGCCCCGGCCTGACGCGCCGCCAGCGGACGCAGCCCATCCATCGACCGAAGTCCGTTCATCTCACCCCGAACCCTGCCGGAGCCCATGGACGACACGGAAGCGAAGCGCGCGACCATCGCGCGGCTGATGACCATCCTGGCGGGGAAGACGCCGATCCCGGCGGGGCAGGAGTTCATCTCGCAGGACGTGATTTGCAACATGGACGGCCTGACCTACCAGGGGATCAACGTCTGGGCGCACTGGATCTCCTTCCTCCGCACGCGCAACCGCGTCCAGGAGCTGGACCTGAAGGTGTCGCGCATCGTCGCGAACGACGACGGCACCGTCTCGGCGTTCGGCTGCTGGCACGCGCTGTACAGGGGGAAGCCGGTGGTGTCGGCGGAGGGGACGGCGAGGTACCGCTTCGAGAACGGCCAGATCGTGGAGATCTGGACCACGCGCTTCAACTACCTGCTGATCTTCGGCCCGCAGCTCCGGTCCCGGGCGTACATGTGGCTGGTGCTGGGCCACCTCTACTTCTGGAAGAAGATGCCGGGGCGCTACGACCTCAGGCTCCCCGCGCCCGCGCCGGCGCTCGCGTGAACCTCTTCCTCCGCCTGCTGGCGGTCATCCTCACCGCGCGGCGGCGCGGGATGCTGGCCATCGGGGCGGAGTCCGTCCTCCACCTCCGGGTCTTCCCCGGCGACGTGGACGTGAACGGGCACATGAACAACGGCCGCTACCTGACGGTGATGGACCTGGGGCGCGCCGACCTGATGCTGCGCAGCGGCTTCCGGGAGAAGGTGCTGAAGCGCGAGTGGGCGCCCATCGTGGCCTCCACCACGCTCCGCTTCCGGCGGCCGCTGCGGCCGTTCCAGCGCTACCGCCTGCACAGCCGCATCCTCTGCTGGGACGCGAAGTGGTTCTTCCTGGAGCACCGCATCGAGCGCGGCGGCGACGTGCTGGCGGTGTCGCTGGCCCGCGCCCTCTTCCGCCGCCCGGGCGAGAACGTGCCCAGCGACGAGGTGCTCGCCGCCGCCTGGCGCCGCCCCGGGGCCCCGCCTCCCTTCCCCGAGGCCGTGCGCCTCTGGCAGGAGGCCGACGACCTGCTGGACGAGCCGATCCCCTGATTCGGAAAAGAACGTCTCACGCAGAGACGCGGAGGCGCAGAGAGAGAGACCCGCGCGCGCTCTCTGCGCCTCCGCGTCTCTGCGTGAACCTGTGGTCGTGAAAGGCTTGTGCGCGCCGAGCCCGGCGCCCATTCCTGTGGAAGCCGCGCGTCGACTCCCCTCAGCTCACACCCCATGCGTATCGGAGAAACGGAAGCGGGACTGCCGACACCGGCCGCCGGGCCGGAGCCGGAGACCGCCATGGACGGCGGCGCCGGAGAGGGTGGCTACCGGAAGCAGCACCGCGGCGGCGCGGCGGCGTACGAGGCGTACTTCGCGGGAATGGACGCGTCGGTGCAGCAGAAGATCGCGCTCACCACGGCGCACTTTCCCGCGCGCGGGCGCATCGCGGACATGGGGTCGGGGTCGGGGCGGGGGACGTACGACCTGGCCTGCCTCCACCACGGCCTGGAGCTGGTGGGCGTGGACATCAACCCCGTCTCCGTCCGGATATCGGAACGCCGGTACCGGCGGCCGAACCTCTCGTACGTCGTGGGCGACATCGCCGGGAAGGTCTTTCCCGACGAATCGCTCGACGGCATCCTCGACTCGTCGGTCCTCCACCACGTGAGCAGCTTCAACGGCTTCGACGTGGGGCGCGTGCTGGCGGCGCTCGACCACCAGGTGGCGCAGCTCAGGACGGGCGGCGTGATCATCGTCCGCGACTTCGTGGTCCCCGAGGGCCCCGAACGGGTGCACCTGGACCTCCCCCTGGCCGACGGGCGCGCGGAGGGCGCCGTGGCCGGGCTCTCCACCGCGGCGCTCTTCGAGCGCTTCGCGCGCGACTGGCGCAGCAGCCTGTGCCGCGCCGGGCCCCTGCCGTACGAGCGCCTGGAATCGCCCCGCGAGGGGTTCGCGCGCTACCGGGTGGCCTCGCGCGCGGCGGCCGAGTTCGTGTTGCGCAAGGACTACCGCGCGGACTGGGAGACGGAGCTGCTGGAGGAGTACACCTACCTCTCGCGAGACGAGTTCGAGGCGGCGTTCCGCGCCCGGGGGCTGCGCGTGGTGGTCTCCGCGCCCATCTGGAACCCCTGGATCGTGGCGAACCGCTTCGAGGAGCGCTTCCACCTGTCGGACCTGGACGGCCGGGCGCTCCCGCCGCCGCCCACCAACTACCTGATCGTGGGCGAGAAGGTGCGCCCGGGGGGCGGGGTGGAGCTCGTCGAGACGGAGGCGCGCGAGCGGTCCACGCCGGAGTTCCTGGGCCTCACCTTCCACCGGGAGAGGCGGACCGGGGAGGTGATGGAGCTGGTCGAGCGTCCCGACCTGACGCTGGACCTGGTGCCCTGGTTCGAGGAGGAGGGGCAGCTCTTCGTCTACGCCAAGAAGGGCTTCCCGCGCCCCGTCGCCAACGCCTGCGCGGAGCAGCACCGGCCGAGCCGCTCGGCCATCTCGGGCTACATCACCGAGCCCTTGAGCGCGATCGTGCCGCCGGGCGAGGCGCCCGACGCCGCCGCCCTCCGCATCCTGGCGGAGCGGGCCGGCTTCCCTCCCGGGCAGGTGGTCCGCCTCGGTGAGCCGTTCCACTACTTCACCTCGCCGGGCGGGGTGAACGAGCGCGTGGCGGCGCGTCTCGTCCAGGTACACCCCCGCGCGGCGGACGCCCCGCCCTTCCCCAACTACACCGACTTCCGCGAGGCGGGAACGGTGCGCGAGCTGGACGCCGCGCAGGTGCTGCGGGCGTGCCACGTGGGCGGGATGTTCGACGCGCGCCTGGAGATCAGCGTCTACCGCCTGCTGCGCGAGCAGGGCCGCTCCCCGGGGCCCTGGATCGGCGCCGCGCTCGACCTGGAGCTCCAGGCGCCGGGTCCCGCCTTCGCGGCGAGCGCCTCGGCCCTCGTCCCCGGGCGCCGGCTCGCCTTCGACGCGCCGTCCGCCGCGGGCACGCCCGACTTCCTCTCGGTGCGGGAAGGACGCTTCGCGGAGCGCGACGGGGCGGGGAGCGTGCTGGCCAAGGTGCCGTTCGAGTACGTGGCGCCGCGGCGGCTGAGTGTCAACACGCTCGTCGCGCTCCCGGTGGCGAGGACGGCGGACGGCGTCTTCGTGGGCGTGGAGCACCGCGACCTTCCGGCCCCCCAGCACTTCACGGGGAGCTCGGCGCTCGCGGCGGCGCCGGCGTGGCGGCTCGCGCGCACGGTTGCGCACCGGTGGGAGCTGGGGCCGCTCGCGGCCGAGGGCGTCGCCCGGGACTTCGGCCTGCGCGTGCGCCGCTGGTGGGAGCTGGGCGGCGCGTACCTGGCCACCCCCGGCGTGACCCCCGAGACCCTCTACCCCTTCGTGGCGGAGGTGGAGCTGGCCGGGGCCGCCGATTCGCCCCTGCGCTTCATCCACGTAGACGAGATCGCCGCGAAGCTGGGCGCGATCGAGAGCGCGAACCTGCTGATCGCCGTCAATCGCCTGCTCCACGCCCTCGGCCGGCAGGCGGACGGCGGCTCCCCGTGATACCAGATCCGGAAAAAAGATCGTCTCACGGTAGAGACGCTTCTGCCGTTTGAGCCGACGTCAGTGCACCGCGTTGATCATGTCGAACATGGGGAGGTACATGGCGACCACGATGCCACCGATCACCACGCCCATCACCACGATCATGATCGGCTCCAGGATCGAGGTGAGCGCCGTCACCGCCGCGTCGACCTCGTCGTCGTAGAAGTCGGCGATCTTGGTGAGCATCTCGTCCAGGCCGCCGGTCTGCTCGCCCACGTTGATCATCTGCACCACCATCGGCGGGAACACGCCGCTCTCCTTCAGCGGCTCGCTGATGGTGGCGCCGGCCGAGATGCTGGCGCGGCTCTTCATCACCGCGTCGTGCACCACGCGGTTGCCGGCGGTGCGCGCGGTGATCTGCAGCCCGTCCAGGATCGACACGCCCGAGCTCACCAGCGTGCCCAGGGTGCGGGTGAAGCGGGAGACCGCGCTCTTGCGCAGCAGGTTCCCCAGCACCGGGAAGCGCAGCAGCAGCTTGTCGATCACCAGCTTCCCGCCGTCGGTCTTGTAGTACTGGCGGATCCCGACCACCGCCGCGATCACCGCCAGCACCAGCATCCACATGTAGTGCTGCAGGAAGTTGCTGAGCGCCAGCACCACCCGGGTGGGCCCGGGGAGCTGCAGCCCCGCGCCGGTGAACATCGCCGCGAACACCGGCACCACCTTCCAGAGGAGGATGGTGGTGCAGAGGACCACCACGATCAGCATCACCGACGGGTACACCATGGCGCCCTTGATCTTGCGCGCCAGGGCGTCGTTCTTCTCCAGGAACACCGCCAGGCGGTTCAGGATCACGTCCAGGATGCCGCCCGCCTCACCCGCCGCCACCATGTTCACGTAGAGCTCGGTGAACACCTTGGGGTGCTTGCGCAGGGAGTCGGCCAGCGTCTGCCCGGCCTGGATGTCCTGCAGCACCTGGGCGATGATCTTCTTGAAGCGCTTGTTCTCGGTCTGCTCCGCCAGGATGGTGAGGCTCTGCACCAGCGGGAGCCCCGAGTTGATCATGGTGGCGAACTGGCGGGTGAAGATCACCACCTCGCGGGTCTTGATCCCCGTGCCGATGGTGATCTCGATGTCGCGCGCCTTGGCGTTCACCGAGATCGGCCGCAGCCGCTGGCGGTTGAGCCACCCCATCACCTCGTCGCGGCTGGGGAGCTCGATCTCGCCGGTCTGGATCTCGCCGCTCAGGGTGCGGGCGCTGTACGCGAACTTCGGCATTGCTCAGACCCCAGGGAACAGGGGACAGGTTACAGGGGACAGCCGGCGGCGTCCCGGTCCTTCAGCCTCGGGCCCGCATACGCGCCGGCCCGCACTTCCGCACTCAGGAGTTGATCGGCTCGCCCACCATCTGCCGGAGCTCGTTGGGATCGCCGGAGCGCTTCTCGGCCTCCTCGAAGGTGACCTCGCGCTGCAGGTACAGCTCCTTCAGCGCGTCGTTCAGCGTCTGCATCCCGTGCTTCTTCCCGGCCTGCATGATCGAGTAGATCTGGTGCACCTTGTCGTCGCGGATGCAGGCGCGGATGGCCGGCGTGCACACCATCACCTCGGCGGCCATGGCCCGGCCGCGGCCGCGCGCCTTGGGGAGGAGCTGCTGCGTGACCACCCCCTCCAGCACGAAGGCGAGCTGCGCGCGGATCTGCGGCTGCTGGTGCGCGGGGAAGACGTCGATCACGCGGTTGATGGTCTCGGCCGCGCTGTTGGTGTGCAGCGTGGCCAGGCAGAGGTGCCCGGTCTCGGCGATGGTGAGCGCCGCCGACACCGTCTCCAGGTCGCGCATCTCGCCCACCAGGATCACGTCGGGATCCTGCCGCAGCGCGTACTTGAGCGCCCGCCCGAAGCTCTGGGTGTCGCTCCCCACCTCGCGCTGGTTCACCATGCACCCCTGGTGGCGGTGGATGAACTCGATCGGGTCCTCGATGGTGAGGATGTGCCCCCGGCGCTCCTTGTTGATCTTGTCGATGATCGCCGCGAGCGTGGTGCTCTTCCCCGACCCCGTGGGGCCGGTGACCAGGACCAGCCCGCGCGGCTTCTCGGCGAAGCGCTGGATCACCGCGGGAAGGCGCAGCTCCTCGAACGTCTGGATCTTGAAGGGGATCTGCCGGATGGCGAGCGCCACGCAGCCGCGCTGCCGGTACACGTTGCCGCGGAAGCGGGCCAGGTTCTGGATGCCGAATGAGAAGTCCAGCTCGTCCTCGGTCTCGAAGCGCTTCTTCTGGTTCTCGGTGAGGATCGAGTAGGTGAGCTGCAGCGTGTCCTTGGGCGTCAGGATGTAGTCCGTCACGCTGTCGGTGATGTGCCCGTCCACCCGCAGCTTGGGGCGCTCCCCGGCGGTGACGTGCAGGTCGCTCGCCCCGCGCTCGATCATCTCCTCCAGGAGGGAGCGCAGGTTCAGCGTGCGGGTGACCGGCTGGGCCGGCTCGGCGGCGATGGTCATGCGTCCTGTCTACTGCTCGGGTGAGGGTCCTGCGATGCGCTTCGGCCCCCGCGCGGCACGGCCGGGGTGCAGCCTGCAAGCTCTCTTGCACGCTGCACGACGCCCGCACGCGAAAAAACCGCGCGGAACCGTGATGGACGGGGTTTCAGCCGTTCCATAACCAAGTCCCGTGCCGCCCCGCCGGTGGGGCGGCGATGCCGATCGTCATCCTGCTCCCTTCCGTCGGGGAGTCGACTTGGCGGCCCTCCCGCTCACCCCTCGCGCCGGGGCCGACGACGAGTGGCTGCAGGCGGCGCTCGCGCTGAGTATCGAAATTTTTTTCGGAGACCCCGTCCCGCCTTCGCCGCCGCCGGTCCTTCGCCATCCCGGGCCCGGTCCCCGGCCTCGGCACTCCAAACTGCGTCGATCAGGTGGTGCGTACCTCCATCCCGCGGCAGCGCGCCTGGATTTCAGCGTGCCTGGACTCCTGATGACGCAGTTGGCGGGCTCTCCCCGCCACCACAGCCCCGGACGACGCCGGACGAGGAGCAGCCTTACGACCATCCTGTTTCAAAAAAAATTTCGAACACTCAGCGCATGCCGAGCGTGCAGCGACCGGGTGACGCCGGCGGTAGCGCTTCGCGCGGGTCTGCGGCGGTACGGGTCGCGGCGCTCGTAGAATCGCCCCGCGCGCGCCGCGGCACCGCGGAACCGCGGAACCGCCGTTCACGTCGTCACCCCGCCGCCGTCTCCTTGATCACCTCCTCGAGGGTGGTGATCCCCTTGCGCACCTTGAGCATCCCGTCGGCGCGGAGCGTCAGCATCCCCTCGGCGACGGCCTGCGCGGTGAGCTCGGCGGTGCTGGCGCCCTGCAGGATCATGCGGCGCAGCGTGGGGCTCATCGCCATCACCTCGTAGAGCCCCTGCCGGCCCCGGTAGCCGGAGCCGCCGCACTGGTCGCACCCCTTCCCCCGGTAGAAGGTGGTGTTGCGGACGTCGTCCTCGGGGATCCCCCCGGCCTTCAGGTACTCCTCGGGGTAGACCGCCTCTTCCTTGCAGCTGGAGCAGATGCGCCGCACCAGCCGCTGCGCGGTGATCAGGTTCACCGCGCTCGCCACGTTGAACGGCTCGATCCCCATGTCCACCATGCGGGTGATGGTGGAGGGCGCGTCGTTGGTGTGCAGGGTGGAGAGCACCAGGTGGCCGGTGAGCGCCGCCTTGATGGCGATGGACCCCGTCTCCAGGTCGCGGATCTCGCCGACCATGATGATGTTGGGGTCCTGGCGCAGGAAGGCCCGGAGCGCCGCCGCGAAGGTCATCCCCACGTCGGTGCGCACCTGCACCTGGTTGATGCCGTGCAGGTTGTACTCGACCGGGTCCTCCGCGGTCATGATGTTGACCTCGGCGGTGTTGATGCGCGAGAGCGCGCTGTAGAGGGTGGTCGTCTTCCCCGAGCCCGTGGGGCCGGTGACCAGCACCATCCCGTACGGGTTCATGATCGCCTTCATGAAGTCGACCTCGGCCTTCGGCTCCATGCCGAACTTCTCGAGGTCGAGCGTCAGGTTCCCCTTGTCCAGGATGCGGAGCACGATCTTCTCGCCGAAGAGCGTCGGCAGCGTGCTCACGCGGAAGTCGATCACCCGCTTGCCGAAGCGCAGCTTCAGGCGGCCGTCCTGCGGCACCCGGCGCTCGGCGATGTTCAGGTCGGAGAGGATCTTGAAGCGCGAGATGAGCGCCGCGCGCATCTTGATGGGCGGGCGCATGATCTCCTGCAGCACGCCGTCGATCCGGTAGCGGACGCGGATGTCCTTCTCGTAGCACTCGAAGTGGATGTCGCTCGCCCCGCGGTGCACGGCGTCGGTGAGGAGGCCGTTGATCAGCTTCACCACCGGCGCCTCTTCCACCGCCGCCTGCAGCGAGGCGATGCTGGCCTCTTCCTCCCGGTCCTCGACCAGCTCCACCTCGTCCTGGTCGAACTGCTTCAGCAGCTCGTTGATCTTCTCGTCGCTGGACTCGTACTCGCGCTCGACGATGCGCTTGAGGGTGAAGTCGCCCGCGATCACCGCCTCGATGTCCAGGCGGGTGAGGAACTTCAGGTCGTCCACCACCCCCAGGTCGGTGGGGTTCGACATGGCCACGGTGAGCGTGCGCCCCACCCGGCGCAGCGGGAGCACCTGGTGCTTCACCGCGAACTCGCCGGGAATGAGCTTCAGGATGCGCGGGTCCAGCCGCACCCGCTCCAGGTCCACCGCGGGCACCCGGTGCTGCCGCGCCAGCGCGCGCACCAGGTCGCTCTCGTTCAGGAAGCCGAGCTTCACCAGCGAGTAGCCGATGCGCGTGCCGTTCGCCCGCGCGTCGTCCAGCGCCTGCTGGAGCTGCTCGCGGGTGATGAGCTGTTCGTGGACGAGCTGGTCGCCGATGCGGTCGGCGGGGGCGGATACGGCCATGGAGCCCGGTGGCGAGGAGACTGCGCTTCAGGCCGGGGGAAAGCCTGGACGTGCGGGTGGTGGATTGTGCGAGGAACTTGCGGCTGAAGTGCCGCTCTGTCAAGGGCTTGCCCGCACCAGCGGTCGCAGTCGTGTAGCAGTTTTGCTCCCGATCCCGGGCACCTGCACCAGGTCGTCGGGGGAGCGGAAGGGCCCGTGCGCCGCGCGCCAGGCGACGATCCGTGCCGCCAGCGCCGGTCCGATCCCCGGCAGCGCCCGCAGCTCCTCCGCCGACGCGCGGTTGAGGTCCACCACCGCGCCCGCGCCGCCGCCGGGGGGCGGCGCGGACGCCTCTGCGAATCCCGATGACGGGGCCGCGGGTTCGATCGGCGGAGGCGCCGCCGCCGCCGCCGGGGCCGGCGCGAGGGTGAGCCAGGGCGCCACCGCCGCCAGCAGCGCCGCGCCGACGCCGGGAACGGAGTCGAGGTCCGCCAGGGTGCGGAAGGGTCCGTGCGACGCGCGCCACTCGACGATCTTCCGCGCCTGCCCGGGACCGACGCGGGGGAGGCGGTCGAGCTCCGCCTCGGTAGCCGCGTTGGGGTCGATCCGCTCGCCCGGGGCGAGCGGCCGCGTGCGGGCGGCCGCGTCCTTCGCGCGGTGCTCCGTCTCGCCCGTGAGCGCGCGGAGCGCACCGGCCTCGGCCTCCACGCCGGGCCCCGCCAGCTCGGCCGCCCCGGGGGCGCGGTGCAGCATGCGCGCGCCCACGCCGGCGGTGACCAGGAGCGCCGCCACGCCCAGCGCCAGACGCTCCTGCGGGGTGGTGTTCAGCATGGCGGCACGCGGGATTCGGAGATGATTAGGAGCGGGCGGAAGCGCTTGTCCGCAGCGTACGGAACGGGTATGTTAGGCGTCCGCGCAGCCGCGCGGCAAGACCCCTTGGGCGCGTCGCATGAAGATCCTCACCCGGTACCTGCTGCGGGCGCACGTCGGCCCGTTTTTCTTTGCGTTCGTCGCCCTCACCGGGGTGGTGCTGATCAACACCCTGGCCCGCCGGCTGGCCGAGCTCGCGGGGAAGGGGCTCCCCATGCGCGCCATCGCCGAGTTCTTCGTCTACGCGCTCCCGGCCACCGTGGCGCTCACCTTCCCGATGGCCGTGCTGGTGGCCATCCTCTACACCTTCGCCACCTTCACCGCCGAGAACGAGATCACCGCCATGAAGGCGGGCGGCCTCGACCTCAAGCGCCTCCTCCTCCCCCTCCTCGCCGTGGCCGCGGTGATCACCGGGGGGATGGTCTGGTTCAACGACCGGGTGCTCCCCGAGGCCAACCACCGCTGGAGCCAGCTCTTCGTCGACATCGCGCGCAAGACGCCCACGGTGGCGCTGGAGCCGCAGACCATCAACAAGCTCTCGGCGCAGAGCAACACCGCGCAGACCTACTACCTGCGCGCGGCGCGCATCGACCCCGGCACCAACAAGCTCTTCGACGTCTCCATCTACGACGTGAGCAACCCGTCCACGCTGCGCTCCATCTACGCCGACTCGGGGGTGGCCCAGTTCAACCGCGCCCGCACCGACATGGTGCTCACCCTCTGGCACGGGCACATGCGCGAGGTGCCGCTGCAGGACCCGAAGACCTTCCGGAAGATGACTTTCAGCCGGCAGGTGTTCGGCATCCCGGGGATCGGCACCTCGTTCAACCTGGGGAACCAGAACGAGTCGTACCGCGGCGACCGCGAGATGACCATCGGCATGCTGCAGGCGCGCATCGACACGCTGGCGAAGCAGCGCCGCGACGAGCTGCGCCGGCTCAGGACGCTGGCGCAGGGCGACCTGCGCTTCGCGCTCTCCGGGGGGACGAAGCCCTTCTCCACCGTCCCCGGCGAGGGGGTGGCGGCGGCACAGGCGCCCGAGGCGGGGGGCGTGCGCACCCGCACCCGCCGCACGGCGGACGAGATGTCGAGCGCCAGCCAGCGGGTGAAGGACCTGGAGGAGCAGGTGCGCGACCTGGACGTGGAGATCCACAAGAAGTACTCCATCGCCTTCGCCTCGCTGGTGTTCGTGATCGTGGGCGCGCCGCTGGCGCTGCGCTTCGGGGGCGGGGGGATCGGGATGGTGCTGGGCACCAGCATGGCGATCTTCGCCGTCTACTACGTGGGGCTGATCGGGGGCGAGAGCCTGGCGGGGCGCGGCTACGTGACGCCGCTGGTGGCGATGTGGATCGTGAACGCGATCATGACGGTGCTGGGGGTGATCGGCCTCGCCACCATGGGGCGCGAGACCTCGACCGCGCGCAGCAGCACCTGGGACCAGATGCTGCAGACCTTCCGCGACCTCTTCGCCACCTTCCGCCGCAAGAGGTCGCGCGCATGATCCGGCTCCTCTCGCGCTACGTGGTGCGCACCTTCACCACCACCTTCCTGATGCTGGTGCTGGGGCTGCCGCTCCTCTTCATCGTGGCCGACGTCACCGACAACATCGACACCTACATCGAGCGGGGGATGACGGGGAGCAAGCTCCTCCTGGGGTACGTCTACCAGCTCCCGCTCTTCATCCAGTACTCCTTCCCCATCGCCGCGCTGGTGGCGACGGTCTTCACCATCGGGGGGATGACGCGCCACCAGGAGCTCACCGCGGCCAAGGCGGGCGGGGTGAGCTTCTACCGCATCTTCCTCCCCATCGCGGCGATGTCGCTGCTCCTCTCGGCGGCCGCCTTCGGGCTGGGCGAGCTGACGCCGATCACGCTGCAGAAGCGCGCCGTGCTGATGGGCGACCAGGCGGCCGTCCGCTTCGGGCCGCGGATGAACTTCGTCTACCAGACGGAGCGCGAGGGGGTGCTCACGGCGCGGAGGCTCGACGCGGCGGCGGGGGAGCTGAGCCAGGTGGTGCTGGAGCGCAACGCGCGCGGCACGCGCCCGGGAATGCACCGCATGGCCGAGCGCGCCACCTGGAAGGCGAAGCGCGGGTGGAAGCTGGAGCGCGGCTACGTGCGCGAGCTCCACGCCGACGGGCGCGAGGTGACCACGCACTTCGACACGCTGCTGGTTCCCGGGCTGGTGGAGACGCCGGAGGACCTGATGGCCGAGCCCAAGCCCCCCGAGGCGATGGGGTACCGGGAGATGTCGCGCTTCGTGGGCGCCATCGAGCGCTCCGGCGGCGACGCCAACCCGCTCAAGGTGGAGCGCGCGCAGAAGCTGGCGATCCCCATGGCGGTGATGGTGATCGTGCTCTTCGGGGCGCCGCTGGTCACCAGCACGCAGCGCGGGGGGACGGCGTACGGAGTGGGGGTGAGCCTGGCGGTGACGATCTTCTACATGCTCCTCTTCCGCGTGGGCCGCGCGGTCGGCAGCACCGGCGCGGTGGACCCGACGCTGGCGGCGTGGTTCCCCAACCTGCTCTTCCTCACCGCCGGCCTCGCCCTGATGTCGCGCGTGAGGACGTAGAAGCGGCCACGGCGGATACGCTCGAAACGCTATCATCCGCCGCCCCGGCGACGCAGCTTTGGATGCACCGCGTCCACTGCTCGCCGGAGCCTTCGTGACCCGCGCCGCCGACTACGCCGCCCGCATCCGCCTGCTCGACTGGGACGGTCTCCGCGACCTGTGGGACCGCTCCGCGCGCGGCCCGGTGCCGGGGTGGCCCGCCGGCAAGGCGTTCGAGCACCTGGTCCTGCGCGCCTTCGAGCTCGACGGAGCCACGGTGCGCTGGCCGTTCGAGGTAAGGCTCGGCGACTCCGTGATCGAGCAGATCGACGGCGCAGTCTATGCCGGCCACCTCTCCTGTGTCGTCGAGGCAAAGGATACTGCGGACGCGGTCGACATCGGTGCACTGGCGAAGATCAGGACCCAGCTCGCCCGCCGGCCCGGCGGCACGATCGGCGTGGTGTTCAGCCGGTCGGGGTTCACGGACCCGGCCATTGCACTCGCTGGATACTTTGCACCTCAGACGGTGCTGCTCTGGAGCGGCGCGGAGGTAACGGAATGCCTCGAAAACGAGAGCTTCGCGGTGGTGCTGCTGGCAAAGCACCGCGAGTGCGTGGAGGAGGGCGCCCCAAAGACGAAGTCGTTCCGGAAGATACGTTGATGACGGTAGCCGCGGTGGTCGACAACGAACCTTGCGGACGCCTCGTGCGCCGGATCATCACGGATCCAGGATTCGAGGTGTACGATGGCCGCGAACGGTCCACGGCGATCATGACGGCGTGCGGGAGCTTGTCGGAGTTGATGCCCACCGTGCTCCTCCTCGATTCCGATACGCTCGAAGAGCGGTTGCTCAGGGAGAGGCAGCACCTCGTCAACCTGATCCTGAACCGGAGCAGCGGGCGTACGCCGTACCGGCTGATCCTTGCCGTCCCGCAGGTCGAAACCATTCTCTTCTCGGACCGGGCGGGATTCGAGAAGGCGCTCGGGCGGAAGGTCGCGGATCTGGACTGGTTTGAGGCCCGCTTCCGCCCGCGCGCGGTGTTCCGCCGTCTGCTGGGTGACCGCGAGTTCGAGAAAGGCGCGCTCGAAGTGATCAACGCGCTCGACGAGGCGACGCTGCGGCGGATGGCACGCCACCCGATCATCCGGGAGATTCGCGGCTTCATGGCCGAGGTGCAGCCGAAGCGCGCCCGCGTCCGCCGCGCGGGCTGACATCGACAAAAGCTGCACCCAGAGAAACACGGAGCCGCGGAGAGATTCTCTCCGCGGCTCTGTGTCTCTGTGAAGCTGCTCGTCAGCTGTTCTGCGTGTCGTCGAGCTTGAACCAGATTTTCACCTTCACCTGGAACTCGCGGATCTCGCCGCCGCGGAGGTAGGCGCGCTGCTCCAGCACCTCCATCCACTCCAGGTCGCGCACGGTCTCGCCCGCGCGCCGCACCGCCGCGCGCGCCGCCTCGTCGAAGCTCTGCTCCGACGTTCCCACCAGCTCGATCGCCTTGTACGCGCCGCCCATCGCTCCTCCTCCGCCCACGGGTATCGGTCGACCCTCCCGCGGGCGACGCGGCAATCCGCGAGCCAGCCGTTCAGCCGGCCAGGACCCTCGCCGCGGCGGCGTGGAGCGGGGGATTGCCGGCGAGCGAGGTGCTCCAGGGGACCACGGGTGATCCGTCGAACTGCGTGAAGCGGCCGCCGGCCTCGCCGAAGATCACGCCGAAGGGGGCGATGTCCCACGCCGCGCCGCAGATCGGCTCGCTGATCAGCTCCACGCGGCCGGTGGCGACCAGGAAGTAGCCGAAGCCGTCGCCCCAGGTGCGGGTGAAGCGCGTCGCCTTCACCAGCCGCTCGAAGCCGGCGCGGTGCGCGTCGGTCGAATGGTCGCGCCAGTACTCGAGGCCGCTCGTCACCAGGCGCGCGGCCGCGAGGTCGTCGCACTCCGAGACGCGGGCGCGCTGGCCGTTCACCCACGCGCCCGCGCCGGTTGCGGCCGTCAGCGTCTCGCGCGAGACGGGCATGTGGCAGCAGCCGAGCACCGCCGCGCCGTCGACCTCCAGCGTGAGGAGCATCGAGTAGAGCGGCACGCCGGAGGCGAACGAGCGCGTGCCGTCGATCGGGTCCACCACCCAGCGGCGGCCGCTGCGCGACGGGCGGTCCTCGCCCTCCTCGCCCAGGATGCCGTCGTCGGGGAACGCGTCGGCGAGGGCGGCGCGGACGTGCTCCTCGGCGGCGCGGTCGGCGGCGGTCACCTCGCTGCCGTCGCTCTTGAACTCCACCGCGGCGCTGCGGAAATACCGGAGCGTCACCTCGCCCGCCGCCTGCAGCGTCCGCGCGGCGAAGTCCATCAGGTTGTCGGCGTCGGTCATGGCGATGTCGTGCTGAATCCGGAAAAGATCGTCTCACGCAGAGTCTCCCACCTCGCTGCGCGAGACCCCGATAGATGAAAGTCACGTCAGCTCAGAATCTAACACACTGGACGAACCTTTCTATTCAGACGCGGAAACACGGAGAGAACCGCCGAGTCTCTCTGCGCCTCTGCGTGAGGTGCTGTCAGGCGCGCTTGGAGACCCAGGGCGACCTGGCGAGCCAGTAGCGCTGCGGCCAGTCGGCGGCGCGGTCGGGGTGGATGCCGATGCGGGGGCCGATCGACACCTCCGCGTCCGGCACGGCGCGGCCCGCGGCGAGCCAGAGCGGCGGCCGGTCCAGCGGGTGCCTGCTGTCGGCGCCGGTGATGCCGAGGGCACGCGTCAGGTTGCCGGGGCCGCGCATCAGCTCGCGGTCGACGCGGCCGGGGCGCCGCTCGCGGGCCGTCTCGATCCCCTCCACCGGCCGGAGCGCGCGCACCAGCACGGCGCCGGGGTGGCCCTCGCGGTCCGTCACCACGTTGAAGCACCAGTAGGTGCCGTAGATCAGGTAGACGTAGGCGGTGCCCGGCGGGCCGAACATGGCGTCGTTGCGCCGTGTGCGCCCGAACTTCTCCCACGCGTGCGACGCGGGATCGTGCGTGCCGAGGTACGCCTCCGTCTCCACGATCTCGCCCACCATGCGCACGCCGCCGATGTCGCTGACCAGCAGCGTGCCCAGCAGGTCGCGCGCGACCTCGGCCGCGGGGCGCGCGCACCACTCCAGGGGGAGCGGCGGGGGATGGAGCAACGGCGAGCGCCGCGCCCGGCCTTCACCGGACGCGGCGCTCGTGGACTTCGCCCGGCTCACGACGCGGCGGGCCCGCTGCCGCGACCCCGGCCGCCGCGACTCCGGCTGCGGCGCGGGCGCGGACCACCGCTCCCGCCCTCGCCCGAGGACGCGTCGGGAGCAGGCGGCGCCGGCGCGGCCTGCGTCGGCGTGCCGCCGGCCCTGCGGCCACCGGGTGTGCGCGCGCGCCCACCCTCGGCGGCGGGCTGCTGCGGGGCGGGAGCCTCCGCGGCAGGCTGACCACCGCCACGGCCGCGGCCGCGCCGACCGGCGCGCCCACCCTCGGCGGCAGGCGGCTGCGGAGCCGGAGCCTCGGCGGCGGGCTGGCTTCCACCTCGGCCACCGCGGCCACGGCGGCCACCACCGGCGGCGGGCGCTTCCGCCGCGGGCGGTGTCGGCGCCGGTGCGGGTGCCGGTGCAGCCCCCGCAGTCGCGCCGCCGCGACCCCGTCCGCGGCGCGACCGGCCACCGCCGGCAGGCGCGCTCTCCGCCGGGGCGGGAGCGGGCTCCGCACGCGGTGCCTCGGCCTCGGCGCGCCCGCCCGGCGTCGCGCCGCCCGGTGCGGCCGGAGCCTCCGTGCGCCCGCTCCGTCCGCGTCCGCCGCGGCCGCGCGAACGGCCACGGGGCTGCGCGTCGCCCGCGGGGAGCGCCGCCTGCTCCATCAGCGTCGGATCGGTCTCGCCGCCGGCGCCGACGGGGATGTCGATGCCCTCGACGGAGATCGTCTCCACGGCGGGCTCGGGCTCCGCGCGGCCGCCGCGACCCGGACGGCCACGGCGGCCCGTCCCCACGGGTGCCGCCGCCGCTTCGGCCGCGGCATCCTCGGCCGCGGAGCGCGGCGAGGCGTCGGCCTGCGTGGTCGCGGGGCCCTCCTCCGCCGGAGCGGCCGACTCCGCAGCCTCGCGGGCGGACGCATCCCCGCCGCCGCGGTTGCGCTTGCGGCCACCGCGCCGGTTGCGGCGGCGCGAGCGGTGCTCCTCCGTCTCCGCGGCGCCTTCGGCCTCCCCCGCCCCGCCCTGCTCCGGCTCGGGGGCGATGGCGGAGGCCGCCTCGGCGAAGTCGCGGGCGTCCTCGGACGGCTCGTCCGCGGCGGCCTGCGGCTCCGGCTCCGGCGCGGCGGGCGCGGGGCGCTCGGCGATGCGCGCGTCGCGATCGGCGGCCCACTTCTCCAGCAGCGGCCCGGCGCGGCGGCCCAGCAGCGTGCGGATGCCGTCGGGGTCCTCCTCCAGCGCCTGGAAGACGTTGTCGCCGAAGCGCTCGACCAGCGAGCGGACCGTCGCCGCGCCGACGCCCTTGTAGCCCGACAGGTGCGCCTCGACCCCGGCGCGGTCCGTCGGCAGGCCGAGGGTAGCGGGATCGAAGGGGGCGGGCGCCTCGGCGGCCGGAGCGCGCTCGGCCCCGCGGTCACGGCCGCCGGACGGCTGCGTCTCCGCCGCCGGCGCCGCGGGCTCCTCTGCCCGCTGCTGCGGCTCCGGCTGAGGGTCGGGCTGACGGGTGACCCCGGGGATGTGGATCACCTGCCCGGGAAGGAGCGGCGGCGGACCCGACGGCGACGCCCACGCGGGACGGCGGCCGCGGTTGCGGTGGCCGAGGCCGCGCGGCGGCTCGGGCGTGCCCGCGGCGGGCGTGGACGGCACCGGCGGGGTCGCCGGCTCCGGGCGGCGCGGCTCCGGCTCGCGGCGCGGCGGCGCCTCCTCGCGCGGCGTCTCGGTGCGCGGAGCCTCGGCGGCGGGCTGCGCGGGCTCGGCGCCCGGCGTCTGACCGGGGAGGATCGACGGGGCGCCCTCGGCGCCGCCGCGGCCGCGCCCACGGCTACGTCCCCGATCGCGGTCGCGTCCGCGCGGCTCGGCCGGCGCCGCGGTGTCGGCGGCCTCGGCGGGGGCGTCGTGATCGACCTGGATCGGCTGCGGGCGCGGGCCGGGGGCGAGCGTCGGCGGGGCGAGCTTGGTGCCGGCGGAGGGGAGCGCCACCTCGTAGCGGCCCTCGGCCAGGCGCCGCACGTCCACCACCTGGTCTTCGTGCGCCTGGCGGAGGAAGCGGCTGAACTTGCTGAAGCCCAGCGTGTGCTCGTCGAAGCCGGGGTCCATCTCCAGCATCCGGCGCTTCACGTCGCCGTCGCGGGCGGTCTGGCCCTGGCGGCTCACCAGCGCGCGCACCGCGTGCTGCAGCAGCGCGTAGGCGTGCGTCCGCGCGTCACGCTCCTCCGGAGTGGCCGGCGCGACAGCGGGCGCCTCCTCGACCAGCGGCGGGCCGGCGGGCTCGTACGGCGCCACCTCGGCGGCGGCGGGCTCCTCCTCGTCGCGGTGCAGCCGCACCGGGGTGGTGTCGGCGCGCTCCTCGCGCTCCGGCTCGGCGGCCACGGGCTGCGGATACTCGGGGCGGGGGCCGCGGTCGCGATCCCTGTCCCGGTCGCGGTCACGGCCGCGCGAACGGCCGCGGCCCCGATCTCGGTCGCGGTCTCGGTAGCGCTCCTCGCGCTCGTAGCGCGCCTGGGGGGCGGGCAGCGGCGCCTCGTCGTCGGCGGGGGCGACCTCGAACTGGCCGTTCTCCACCTTGTGCAGGCGGATCAGCCCCTTCTCGGCGGCGACCTGCACGAACTTGCTGAACTTGCTGTACCCCTCGTCCTTCTCGTCGAAGTTGGGGTCCAGGTCGATCATCACCTGCTTCAGGCGGTCGGTGCGCATCGAGTCGCTCGCGGCCGCCATCTTCTGCACCGCCTCGCGCACCAGCAGCCAGGGATCCTTGCGGCTCCCGCCCTGGTCGCCCTCGCGCACCAGCCCGCTCAGCGCGTGGTAGGAGTAGTACTCGTCGCAGTTCTGGATCAGCAGGTCGCTCGACGAGTCGCGCATCCCCACGCCGATCACGTACTTGCCGTACTCCTTGAGCTTCACCACGCAGCTGGTGAAGTCGGAGTCGCCGGTGAGGAGGATGAAGGTGCCGAGCTCGGGGCGCATGAACGCCAGCTCGATGGCGTCGACCGCCATGCGCAGGTCGGTGGCGTTCTTCTTGGAGGTGCCGTAGGCGGGGGCGAAGATCAGGTCCACCGAGGCCTCGGTGAGCGGCACCACGTAGTTGGGGTAGCGCCGCCAGTCGGCGTAGGCGCGGCGGACCGCCACCTTGCCGCTGAAGATCTCGGAGTCGAGCAGGGTGCGCAGCTCCTTGCCCAGGTCGCTGCGCACCCCGAGGGTGATGTTGTCGAAGTCGATCAGGAGGGCCGCGTTGCGCGCGGCGGCCGGAACGGGCGCGGCGCCGCCGGGGGCGTGCGGGCTCCGCTGTACGAAGCTGGTCATCTGTCGTCCACGTTGATGTTGATCTTGCAGACGAAGCCTCTCCGCTTCGCGAGGGAAGTGCCTGGTGCCGAGTGCCTGGTGCCCAGGAAAAAACCACTAGGCACTCGGCACTGGGCACTGGGCACTTCCGGCGACAGCCGGAGAAGCCTCTCCGCTCGTAGTCTCTGACGGGGCGCGGCGGCGCTCACGGCCGGCGGCTGCTCTCTTCGGCGGCGATCATGCGCGCGAGCTCCACGCGGCGCACCTTGCCGCTCCCCGTCATGGGAAACCCGTCGAGGAAGCGGACCAGGTCCGGGACCTTGTAGTCCGCCAGCACCTCACGGCAGAAGTCCTTGATCTCTTCTCCCGTGACGATCGCCCCCTCGACGGGGACGATGCAGGCGCAGCTCACCTCGCCCAGGATCTCGTCCGGGAGGCCGACCATGGCCACGTCGAGAACGGCGGGGTGAGCGTGCAGCCGGTCTTCCACCTCGCGGGGGTACACGTTGAACCCGCCGCGGATGATCATCTCCTTCCGCCGGCCGATGACGTGGAGGTATCCCTCCTCGTCCAGCATCCCCAGGTCGCCCGTGAGGAAGAAGCGGTCGCCGGTGAACACCAGCGCGGTCTCGCCCGGCTGGCGGTAGTACCCCTGCATCACCCCGGGGCCGCGCACGGCGATCTCGCCCACGCTCTCCTCGGGGAGCACGCTGCCGTCCACGTCGATGATGCGGATCTCCAGCCCCGGGAGCGGCCTGCCCACGGTGAGGAGCTGCTTCCCCGGCGGGTCGTCGTCGCGGGTGACGGAGACCGTCTCGCTGGTCTCGGTCAGCCCGTAGGCGATGCGCAGCCCGGGCACCAGCTCCCGGCGGATGCGCTGCACCAGCTCCTCCGAGGCCGGCGCGCCGGCCACGATCCCGGTGCGCAGCTTCGACAGGTCGCGCTCCGAACGCTCCTCCGCGCCGAGCGCCAGGATGTAGTTGGTGGGGACGCCGTGGTAGACGGTCACCCCCTCGCGCTCCATCAGCTCCAGCGCCGCGGCGGGGTCGTCGCGCTCCTGCAGCACCACCGACCCGCCCGCCGCCATCGTTCCCAGCACGCCGGTGCCCAGGCCGAAGACGTTGAAGAGGGTGTTGAGCCCGAACACCACGTCGTCGGGGCCGAGCCCCAGCGCGTCGGCGGTGGCCGCCGCGGTGGCGAGGAGGTTCGCGTGCGAGAGCGCGACCCCCTTGGGCTTCCCCATGGTCCCCGAGGTGTAGAGGATGGCGAACGGGTCGTCCGCCGAGCCCTGGGGCCGGGGAAAGGGGCGCCCCTCGCCGCTGCTCACCAGGTCCTCGAACTGGTGGATGCGGTCGTCGTACCACAGCTCCTCCTCGCCCACCGACACCACGTACTGCAAGTCGGGGAGCGAGGCCAGGAACCCCTCGTAGCGGGCCAGGTAGTCGATCCGCTCCCAGTTCTCCGCCGTGACCACCACCGCCGTCTCCGAGTGGCGCAGCATGTACTGCATCTCGGGCGAGGTGAAGCGCGGATTGAGGGGGACGATCACCGCGCCGAGCTTGGCCGCGGCGAACATGGCCACGATGAACTCGGGCCAGTTGGGAAGGGTGAGCGCCATGCGGTCGCCCGCCTCGATCCCCAGCTCGTGCAGCGCCGCGGCCAGCGCGCTGGACTGCGCGTCGACCTGGGCGTAGGTGCAGCGCCGGTCCCCGAACACCACGAACGGCCGCCGGGGGTCCTCCTGTGCGCGAAGCGCGAGTGCGTCCGCAACCGAGAGCCCCGTGAAGCGGTCTCGTAGTGCCATGTATCCTCCGCAGGGGTGGCCGGCAGGGTCGGTTCGGGGCAGAAACATAGCTCCCGTGCGAGGGTGCGTCAAACTTTGACCCCGCAGGGATTTCAGGGTAGTTTCGAGATGAAACCAGTGCTCGGTGACAAGTGCCTAGTGCCCAGTGCCTAGTGCCCGGTGGCTCGCCGTGACGAATGCTCCGGCGCGCGGCGAAAGGGTGACTATGCGAGTGAACTCGCCGCGGCTTCAGCCGCATCGTCTACTCAGCACGAGGCACTGCGCACTAGGCACTAGGCACTAGGCACTAGGCACTAGGCACTAGGCACTAGGCACTAGGCACTTCTTTTTCCGTACATCCTCTTGCATCTCCCGCACTACCTGCGCGAGCTGAACCCGGAGCAGCGCGAGGCGGCGCTCGCCACCGAGGGGCCGGTGCTCATCCTGGCCGGCGCCGGCTCGGGGAAGACGCGCACCATCGTCTACCGCATCGCCTACCTGGTGCGCGACAAGGGCGTGGACCCGCGGCGCGTGCTCGCCGTCACCTTCACCAACAAGGCCGCGGCCGAGATGCGCGAGCGCGTGGCGCGCATCGTCGGCCGGGACGCCAAGGGAGTGCTCCTCTCCACCTTCCACTCCCTCGGCGCGCGCATCCTCCGCGAGCACGGTGAGAAGATCGGCGTGCCGCGAGAGTTCTCCATCTACTCCACCGGCGACCAGCTCGCCGCGGTCAAGCGCATCGCCAGCGACGAGGTGCACGTCTCCGCCACGGCGGGCGACGACTCGTACGACCACAAGCGCGTCCTCTACCAGATCTCCGACTGGAAGAACCGCATGACCCTCCCCGCGGAGGCGGCGGCGGAGGTGGCGGGGGGGACCACGCAGGGGAACCGCTCGGACGACTACGCGGTGCTCGCGGCGGACGTCTATCCGCGCTACGAGCAGGTGCTGCGGGCGGCGGGGGCGTGCGACTTCGACGACCTGCTGCTGCTGCCGGTGAAGCTCCTGCGCGAGCACCCCGAGGTGCGCGAGAGCTACTGGCGGCGCTGGCATTACCTGATGATCGACGAGTACCAGGACACCAACGGCGCCCAGCTCGAGATGGCGCGGCTCCTGGCCGGCCCGCGCAAGAACCTGTGCGTGGTGGGCGACGACGACCAGTCGATCTACGCGTGGCGCGGCGCCGACGTGCGCAACATCCTCGACTTCGAGCGCCACTTTCCCGGCGCGCGCGTGGTGGTGATGGAGGAGAACTACCGCTCAACCCAGCGCATCCTCGACGCCGCCAACGGGGTGATCGCCAACAACACCTCGCGCAAGCCCAAGGTTCTTCGGACCTCGAACGGGCCGGGGCCCAAGATCGACTACTGGGAGTTCGTGGACGACGGCCAGCGCACCGCCGAGGAGATGGAGGCGGAGATGGTGGCGCGCGAGATCGGCATCCGGCGGCTGGTGGAGACGGTGCAGTGGAGCGACTTCGCCGTGCTCTACCGCACCAACCTCCAGTCGAAGCCGCTGGAAGAGGCGATGCGCGCGGCCAACATCCCCTACCGGGTGGTGGGCGGCACCTCGTTCTTCGACCGCAAGGAGATCGCCGACGCGGTGGCCTACCTGCGGGTGGTGATGAACCCGCGCGACGAGGTGGCGCTGCGCCGCATCATCAACTACCCCACCCGCGGGATCGGGCGCACCACGCAGCTCCGGCTGGTGGAGGCCGCGCGCGAGGCCCGCGTGCCGCTCTACGAGATGCTGCGCCGCGTCGGCGAAGTGGAGGGGGTGAGCAAGGCGCAGGTCGAGCCGGTGCGGCACTTCGTGGAGATGATGGACGAGCTGCGCCAGGAGTACACTGCCACCGAGGCCGCCCTGGGCGCGGGAGCGGGCGGGGAGCGCACTCTGCACGCGTTCGTGAAGCAGGTGGTGGCGCGGGTGCGGCTGGAGGAGGCGGTGCGGGCCGACAACGCGAAGAGCGACCGCGCCGCCGAGGTGCGCATCGACATCCTGCGCGACTTCGTGGCCTCGATCGGCACGTACGAGGAGCGCGTCTGGGGCGCGCAGCCGCTCCCCGACGAGGAGGACGACTGGGAGCCGCCCTCGCTGCGCGCCTTCCTGGAGAAGCTCTCGCTGGTGGAGGAGGACGAGAAGAAGGACGATCGCGACGACGAGCCCAACCGGGTGACGCTGATGACGCTCCACGCCGCCAAGGGGCTGGAGTTCACCCACGTCTTCATCGTCGGGCTGGAGGAAGAGATCCTCCCCCACACCCGCAGCGTGGAGGCGGTGACGACCGACGGGTCGGACCCGATCAGCGAGGAGCGGCGCCTGTTCTACGTGGGGATCACGCGCGCCCGGCACCGGCTCACCCTCTCCGGCTGCGCCACCCGCCGCCAGCGCGGCGAGCCCATGCCGCGCCAGCCTTCGCGCTTCCTGAAGGAGGTCCCCGCCGACCTGCTGGAGTACCGCACCGGCAGGCGCACCTCGCTCAGCGAGGAGGACAGCAAGGAGCTGAAGGCCAACTTCTTCTCCAAGATGAAGGAGATGCTGAAGACATGACGCGGATCCGGCCCAGCGCCCCGAAGCGGTCCGGGGTGGATGCGCTCGCCGTCCTCAACGCCTTCGGCACCGGCTCGAGGACGGTGGGATTCGCGATCTTCACCTGGCTCTTGATCGTCTCCGCCACGGACGCCTGGGCCGTGGGCGACCGGGCGAGCACCACGATCCTCTCCCTGTTCGCCGTAGCCCCGGCATTCTTCACGTACCGCTGCTTCCGGCGGTTCCGCACCGCCCTCGCCCGCGCGCGGGCCCCGTACGACTGATCCCCGCACCGGCAGGCACACCTCGCTCAGCGAGGAGGACAGCAAGGAGCTGAAGGGCCAACTTCTTCCCGAAGACGAAGGGAGATGCTGAACACGTGAACGCGATCACGCGCGCGGGCCGCTCCGCGCTCCCGGTGGTGTGGGCGGTGGCATCCAGCGCCACCGCCCTGAACAGCGCCGTCAAGATGGTGTTCTGCACCGGGTTCACCCTGCTCCTGCTGGTGTGCGCGGTGCGTACGCTCGCCGCCGGCGACTGGCTGAGCGCGGGAGTGGCGTCGCTGCTGACCGTCGGGCTCGCGCTCGCGGCGCGCCGCTGGTTCCGGCGAATGCGCGACGCCATCGAGGCGTCGCGGTCCGCGCCCGAGTAGACGTCCTCCATCTTCCCCCACCGAGGTTCCACGTGCCCGACGTGCTCACCGCGCGCGGCTCCCTGGGCGGCACCACGCTGCGCTCCCGCGACGTGGGCGGCTTCACGCTGAGCGAGACGCGCCACCCGCCGCGGATGCGCCTCCCCCGCCACGCCAACGACCGCGCCACCCTGGTCGCGGTGCTCGGCGGCGCGTACGTGGAGACGGCCGCGGGGCGCACCGGCACCCATCTCCCGGGCACGCTGCTGGTGCGCCCGGCCGGCGAAGTGCACTCCAACGCGCTGGACGGGCGCGGCTCGCGCTGCCTGCTGGTGGAGCTCTCGCCCGGGCGCCTGGAGGCGTGCGGCGGGCTGTTCGGGGACGTGCGCGCGTTCGCCGGCTCGCCCGCGGCGGCGCTGGCGCTGCGCGCGGCGGAGGAGCTGGGGGCGAGCGACGCGGCCGCCCCGCTCGCCCTGGAGGCGCTCGCGCTGGAGCTGGTGGCGGCGCTCGCGCGGCAGCCGTCCGGTCGCGCGGGATCGCCGCCGCGCTGGCTGGAGGCGATCCGCCAGACGGTGCACGAGGCGCCCTCGGGCGTGACGCTCGCCTCCCTCGCGCGCGAGGCGGGGTACGCGCCGGTGTACGTGGCGCGCGCCTTCCGGCGCCACTTCGGCTGCAGCGTCGGCGAGTACCTGCGCCGGCGGCGGGTGGAGATCGCCCGCGACGCGCTCGCGCTCAGCGACGCGCCGCTCGCCGCCATCGCGCTGGATGCGGGGTTCTTCGACCAGAGCCACTTCTCGCGCGTCTTCCGGCGCCACCTGGGGCTCACGCCCGCGGCGTACCGCCGGCTCCATCGCGAGGTTCGGCCCGTACCAGCGCCGGTTGCGCGCGTGCAAGACGGGAGATGGGGTCGCGGGTAGCTTCCACGCACCGCGCCGACCTCCATCCCCCGAGCGCCGTCATGCCCTTCCGAACCGCTCTCCTCGCCGTCCTCCTCGTCATCCCCGCCGCGGCCGCCGCACAGCAGGCGGGTGCCGACACCACGCCGCCGCTCTCCGCCGCCGCGCGGACGCGCGTGCTCGACGTGCTCTTCGCGCAGCTCGCCCGCCGCTACGTCTTCCCGGACTCGGTACCGCGCATCGAGCGCGCGGTGCGCGGGCGGGCGCGGGCCGGCGCGTACGACTCGGCGCGCACCGCCGCGGCCTTCGGGAGCGCGGTCACGCGCGACCTGCGCGCCTTCGACCGGCACTTCGACCTCCGCTGGAACCCCGCGCACGCGGCGCGGCTCCGGGCCGCCGGCGCCGACACCCTGGCCGTCCTCCCCGACCTCCCGCCGCCGCCCGACTCGCTGGCCTCGATGCGCGCGTCGAACTACGGCGTCCGCGGCGCGCGGGTGCTCCCCGGGAACGTGGGAGTGGTCACCCTCAGCCTGCTGCACGACCTGCGCTGGTCGCGGCCGGCGCTCACCGCGGCGCTCTCGCTGGTGTCGAACGCCGACGCGGTGCTCCTGGACCTGCGCGGCATTCCCGGCGGCAGTCCGAGCGCCGTCTCGTTCGTGGCGAGCGCCTTCTTCGGCGCGGACTCGGTGGAGCTGCTCACCGTGTTCGACCGCGAGCTCGGCACCACCGAGCGCGGGTGGACGCGGCCGGGACTGGGCGCGCCGCGGCTGCGCGAGCCCGACCTCTACCTGCTGGTGGACGGCGGCACCGGCTCGGCGGCCGAGGCGGTGGCCTTCACGCTCCAGCAGACCGGCCGCGGCCGCGTGGTCGGCGAGCGGACCGCCGGCGCCGCGCACGCCGGCGGGTGGACGCCGGTGTGGGAGGGCTTCGTGGTGTTCCTCCCCAACGCGCGGGGGTACCTCCCGGCCACGGGGCGCGACTGGGAAGGCGTCGGGGTGCAGCCGGACCTTGCCGCGCCGTCGGCGGGGGCGCTGGCCACCGCGCACGCCGAGGCGGTGGAGCGGCTCCTCGCCCGCACCCCTGAAGGGCCGCGGAAGCGCACGCTGGCGTGGCTGGCGCCGCTGCTGCGCGGCCAGGCGACGCCGCCCGCGCTGGACACGACCCGCGCGGCCCGCGTCGCCGGGCGCTACGAGCGGGCGGAGGTGCGCTTCGAGGGCGGCGAGCTGCGGTTCGTCGGCGCCAGCGGCACGCCGCAGCGCCTCACCCCGCTCCCCGACGACACCTTCGTGCTGGAGGACCAGCGCTTCGAGCCCGAGGCCCGCATCCGCGTGGAGTTCTCGCCCGCCGCGAACACGCTCTTCCTCCTCGTCCCCGACGGCCGCCGCATCGCGCGGAAGCGGCTTCCCTGATCGGATCCCATACCGTTTCAACAGAATGGACTCACACGGAGTCAACGGAGTGCTGATCTGTCCTCCGTTGACTCCGCTGACTCCGTGTGAGGTCTTCCGTGCTGGTCTCTCCGAATGCACAGTCATTTGTCTGATCTGGTACCACACGAATACGCAGAGGCGCGGAGAGGCTGGGCAGCCCCTCCGCGCCTCCGCATTTCCGGGTGTGGATCAGGCCTTTTCCGCCGGCGCCGCGTCGGAGCCCGTGAACACGCCGGGGACGGCCACGCGCCGGTCCAGGTAGCCCCGCTCCTGCAGGAAGCCGTGCAGCCACGGCTCCACCTCGCGGCTGGTCGCGCGCGCCTTGATCTCCTCCTTCAGCCGCGGGTCGGCCGAGTCGCGCACGGCCTGCGTGACCACGTCGAGCGCGGCACGCGTGCGCTTGTGCAGCTGCAAGAAGCGCGCGGCCGCCAGCGCCAGGATGGCGAGGATCGCGGCGATGCTCAGGCCGATCGTCCACTTGCCCACCCAGCTCTTGCGGCTGGTGCGGTCCGCCTGCTCCAGCGCGGCCTTCGTGGCCTCGCGGGCGATGTCGCGCGTGGCGCTCAAGAGGGCGGTCCGCAGCGTGCCGTCCAGCTGCGACGCCAGGCGGTCTGTCGCCGAGCTGGTTACGTTCGCGGCGGTCAGTGCCGCCGCGGAGTCCAGGCGCGGCAGCAGCACCGCCATGTTGGCCGCGATGGCGCGGGAGAGCATGTCCACGTCGGCGCTCCCCTCGCGGCCGGCAGTGCGCAGGTTGTCGCGCACGAGCTGCTGGATGGCCTCGTTCAGCGAGCCGCGGAGGGCCGCGGACGCCTGCCCGTTCAGGTCGCCGAACGCGGTGGTGCCGCGGGCGAGCAGGAGCGCGGTGGTGGTGTCGGCGGTGGACTTCGCGTCGAGGAGGGCGGTGTGCACCGTCCCCTGGATCTGCGGGCCGAGCTGCTGGGCGTATCCGCGCGCGGCGTAGGCCATCAGCGAGTCCACGATCTGCTGCGTCTGCGCGCGGTTCTTCCCGGCCACGCGGTCGTGCAGGGCGCCCGTGGCGCCGTCGACACCGGCACGAGTGGCGCTGCGGATGGCGGGTGCGCACCCGGCCAGGCTCGCCGCCACGGCCGCGAAGAGCGCCAGCCGTGCGGCCGGACGAGAATGTCCCATCATGGTTCTACCAATAGTGAGGAGGGAGAAGACCGCGGACTGCGAAGGTGGTGCGGAGGGGAGGTGCCACGCCGCGCTAAACCGATTGTACTATAAGCAGGTAGGATGGAAACAAGCAACGGAAAATTTGTCCGCTACGAAATCTTCTGCTGTTCTCTGTGCCTCTCTGCGCCTCTGTGTGAGATCAATTCAGGAGCATCAGCGTGAAGCGATCCCCGCCTCGCGCAGCAGGTCCGGCCAAGCGTCGCGCACGCTGGGGTACTTGGGCGCCCAGCCGCTGGCCTCGCGGAACTTCCGGTTGGAGATGCGGAGCGAGCGCGTGAGCGTCTCCCCCACCCCGCCCATCAGCCGGCCGATCCACCTGGGCAGGAACTTCGGCGGCGGCGCGCCCAGCGCCTCGGCGAGCGAGCCGAAGAACTCGCGGCGCCGCACCGGCTCGTCGTCCACCACGTTGTAGATGCCGGCGGGAACGCCGAGCGCCGCCACGGCCGCGGTCGCCGTGTCGTCGTGGGAGATGGAGGAGATGAACCCCTCCGGCCCCGGCGCCGGCGACCACCCCTTGCGCCCGAAGCGGATCATGTCGAGCGTCGCCCCGCCCGCGTCCGGCCCGTAGAACCAGCCGAAGCGCAGCACCACCCCGATCCCGCCGCCGCGGGTGAAGGCGTCCGCCGAGCTCTCCGCGTCGAGCACCGCGCGGTTGTAGCGGGCCGGCTGCAGCGGCGAGCGCTCGTCGACCCACCCATCGCCATTGTCCGCGTAGATCGGTGCGAACGCTTCCTGGACGAAGCGGCCGACGCCGCCGGCGAGCGCCGCGTCCACCAGGATCGCCGAGGCGTCGCTGCGGATGCGGTCCATCTCCTTCCAGGCGCTGCGCATCAGCGCCCGCGAGCTCGGCGGCACCGCGGTGGCGAGGTTGATCACCGCGTCGTGCCCGGCGACCGCGCGCCTGACGGCCGCCGCGTCGAACAGGTCGACGACGACCGGCGAAGCGCCCGCCGCGGCGAGCCCCTTCGCCTTCTCGGCCGACCGTGCGACGGCCGTGACCTCGTGCCCCGCCGCGATCAGCAGCGGCACCGCCCGGCGCCCCACGACGCCCGTCGCCCCCGTCACGAAGATCCGCATCCCCTCTCCGCTATCTCTCTCTGCGACTCTGCGTCTCCGCGTGAGACGCGTTCACTCGCGGCCATTCAATCTACGAATCGCCCACTCCGCCGTGACGAGCACCACGAGCGCGCCGAAGACGAGTGCCGCGCTCGGCGCGCGCCCGGCCGGCGCATCCGCCGTGAAGCGGTCGAGGGCACGCCCGAGTGAGTCGGGAGAGAGTATGCGGCCGCCCGAGCGCGCGGCAAGCAGCGACAGCCGCGCCCACGCATCGGCCGACGGCATCGCGGCGGCGGAGGCACGGAACCCGGCGCGGGGAGGCTCGCCGGCGAACGCGACCGTGTGCAGCCCCTCCGCCGCGGGGACGAACGATGCGCCGTAGACGCCGGGGGATGATGGCTCGCGCACGAGGCGGAGCGTGTCGACCGCACCGCCGGGCCGGGTGATGACGAGCGGCGGCGGCGGCCCGTTCGCCTGCGGCCGCGAGTCGTAGACGCGCACCTCGCGCCGCACGCCGACGGGCCCGGTGACGTCTGGGAGATGGATGGAGAGCGGCTCCGGCCGGGCGGACGCGAGCCAGTCCACCAGCGAGCGCCAGAACTCGCGGTGCCCGGCGATGCGGCCGGCCTCCATCCGCCACCGCCACGTCTCCGTCAGCGCGAGCGCCGCCGCCCGCCCGCGCCCCAGCGGCCGCAGCGCGAGCACGCCGCCGGCCGCCGCCGAGGCAGCCACCAGCGTCCCGGCGTACGGCGCCCCGAACGGCTGCGCCTCGCCGCCCACGCGGTCCGACGGAAGCGGCGCCAGCTCCGCGGGGAGCGACCAGCGGATGCCGGGGCCGTCGACCGCCGCGATGCGCGTGCCGCCGCGCACCAAGCCGAACCCCGCCGTCCCCGCGCGGTCGCCCGCGAGGAGCACGCCTCCGCCGCGCGACGCCCACTCCGCCAGCGCGGACGCCTCCGCCGGCGCGAGCGGAGCGCCGTCGAGCACGACCACCGCGTCGGCCTGCGCCAGGCGCGCGGGGGAGATCGCCCCGCCCGCACCCTCCGCCACCGCCAGCCCGCGGCCCAGCGCCAGGGTCGTCGCCACCGCCGCGCCGCTCTCCTCCAGCGCGCGGGCGACGAACTTCGCCTCCCAGTCCGGGAAGCCGGCGCGCAGCAGCACGCGCGGCGGCCCGGCGGAATCGACCCACGCCCCCGCCGCCGCGCCCGCCGAGTCACCGCGCGCCCACCGCGCGGTGACGCGCCACTCCCGCCACCCGGGCGCCGCCGGCCGCACGCGGAACGCCCCCGCCGCCTCCCCGCGCGCGTCGGCGGCGACGCCGATGCTGTCGACCCTCGCGCCCGCGTCGGAGAGGTAGACGCGCGCGCTGTCGCCGGGCGCCCCGCGCAGCCGGAAGGTGACGGCGGCCGCGCGCCCGGCCAGCGGACGCCCGGTCGCGGCGGCCTCCACCAGCCGCACCCCCGCCGGCGCCGCGACGAAGAGCGGCGCGCGCTCCGCCGCAGCGGCGAGCGTCTCCAGCTCCGCCGCCGTCGGTGGCCGATTCGACTCGTAGGCGACCGCCGCGGGAGGAGAGCCGGCGAGCAGCGAATCCGCCCGCGTGATATCGACGGTGGAGCGTATGCGGACCACGCGGCCCGCGGCGGGGCTCGCCCGCCAGAGCGCAGGCAGCAGGAGCGCCGCCGCGAGCAGCAGAAGCACGAGCGCGCGGAGGATCCCCGGGAGTCGCGTCATGCGGCCGCCGCGAGGGTGGGATCGGCAGGGTCGGCAGGGCGAATGAATTCGCTGCAACGACCACACGAAGTCCGCCTGCGCGGACTACTGGCGGCAGTGCGACCGAAGTGGAGTGGCGCGCGACAGGCTCCCACGAGGCCTCGGTCCGCGAGCCTTGGCAACGGGGAGGCGAGTCGCGTGCCCCGCAACGGAGGACACACGGCAGGTGGGAGTCGGCGCAGGCCGACTTCGTGTTCCTGTTGCAGCGGATTTATCCGCCCGACCAGAGCAGTTCTCCCCTCCCCCACACCTCCCCCCTCGTGGGGGAGGGGCCGGGGGTGGGGGGATGCCGCGGCCGCGCCGACGCTCGTCGCGCCCACCGTCCTCATCGCGTCAGCGCGTACACCACGATGTTCACGCCGAAGCGCGTGTTGTCGACCGACAGGAAGCGCTTGTTGCGGTGGTGGTATCCCCACTCCGAGCTGTAGTCCTTGTTCGAGTACAGCACCCCCAGCCGCCCGTTCACCTCCACCCCCAGCAGGTGCTCGTGCACCAGGTTGTCGCCCCACCCGTTCAGCTCGTGGCTGGTGGTGGGCGGCCCGTCGGGGAAGGTGAAGAACGCGCGGTACAGCTCGTGGCTGTTGGGCAGCGGGCGGAGCGCCGCCGTGCCGAAGATGCGGCGCAGCTCCGCCGTGGCCGTCTTGTGGAAGGCGCCGTCCACGTCGTGGTTGTGGTCGTCGATGAAGATGAACCCGCCGCGCTCCACGAACGCCTTCAGGTTGGCGCTCTCCTGCTGGCTGAAGCGGACCGGCAGGTGCCCGGTGAGATAGACGAAGGGGAAGCGGAAGAGCTCGGGGCTGGCCAGGTCCACCGTCACCCCGCTCGGCGCCACGGGGATGGAGGTGTACTGCGCCACCGCGTGGATGAGGTTGGCGGGGACCAGCGGCGCCGAGTTCCAGTCCCCCGAGTCGTACCGCGCCGTCGCGAACACGAACGGCCGCGGGCGCAGTGCCGCGGCCGTGCAGAGGAGCAGCCCCGCCGCCGCCGCGGCCGCGAGGCGGAGGGAGCGGCGGCGCGGTGGCCGCTGCGTCACGGCATCCTCCCCAGCCGGCGGTAGTACTCCGCCGCGGCGGGGTCGGTGGTGGCCGGGAGGGCGCGCCCCCGCGCCGTCGCGGCGGGGGCGATGCGCGCGCGGGCGCGGAGGAGGAGCGCGCGCGCCGCGCCGGCCCGGCCCGCCTGCGCCTCGGCGGACGCGCGGGAGAGGAGCGCCGCCGCCTGCGGGTCCGCGCCGGCGCCGCCGAGCGCGCGCGCCGCCAGCGCGGAGAGCTGCAGCGAGAAGGCGCGCGGCGGCATCGTCCCCGCCCGGGCGGCGGTGCGGTCAATCTCCGCCAGCAGCGCGTCCGCCGACGGGAGCGCGCGGGCGGCGGCGCGCGCCGTGGGCGCGGCCTCGTCCAGCTTCCCCTGCCCGCGCGCGGAGTCGACGTTCACCGCGTCGACGCGCACGTTCGCGCTCGGGTACAGCCGCTCCGCCTTGCGCAGCTCGTCGATGATCACCAGCGCCTGGCGCTGGTGCGGGAGCGCCGCGTCGGGCGCGGCCTGGTTCAGCTCGCGCTCGGCGGCCCACATCAGGTTGTAGAGCCGCAGCAGCGCCTGGTCGACGGAGAGGATGGGGTCGGCGTCGTGCCTGTGCCCCACCTCGTCGAGCGTCCCCTGCCCCGTCGCCGCGGACGCGGCGTCGAGCACCTGCTGGGAGAACTCGCGCGTCCCCGCCGCCGGCGGCTGGCCCGCGGGCGGCTGCGCCTCGTCGCGGTGAACGGCGCCGCCCTCCTCGGTGAAGCCCCGCTCGATGCCCGGGTCCTGCAGGCCGCCGGTGGAGCGGGTGAAGATCTGCTCGCCCACCCGCTCCCGCAGCCGCCCCTGGTCGCCCGCGATCTCGGCGGCGCGCGCGCGGAGCTGCGCGGCGGGGATGCGCCCGCGGTCGCCGTTCAGCCGCTCGGTGCGGATCAGCAGCATCCGCTGGGAGAGGAGCGGGTCCTTCGGCAGCTCCAGCGGGAAGCCGACGTCGGTGTTGACCTGGTCCATCTCCTCCGGGCGGGCGATGCGGATCACCCGCGTGCGCGACACGCTCTCGCCGGGGCCGGTGACGTGGTTGCGGTCGCGCGCCACGGCGCGGACGTGGATCACGTCGCCGGGCTCGAGCTGCATCGCGGCCAGGTCGAGGACGCGCTCGCCGGTCGCGCCGTGGCCGCCGCGGCCGAGCGAGCCGAAGGGCCATCGCCCCTCCAGGTACTGGAAGCTCTCGCCGCTCCCGCGGGTGCGGCTCCACGCCAGGTCGAAGTCGCCGACCCCGTAGTCGTCCGCCGCCATCGCGCGCACGACGACGCGGCCGCGCGCGCCCGCCAGCACCAGGTCCTGCGCGGGCGCGGTGAGCTCCACGTCCGGCGCGCGGTCGGGGAGCACCACCACCGGCACCACCACGCGCGAGACGGCGTCGCCGTGCGCGACCGCCTCCAGCGCGATGCCGCGCTCGCCGGGCGCCTGCGTCCACTCCACCCACCACTCGCCGCGCTCGCGGTGCACCGGCAGCTCGCCCCCGCCGATGCGCAGCGCGCGCACCGCGTCCCAGCGGTCGAAGAAGGCCGACCGGAGGCGCACGCGGCTCCCGGCGAGCGCCTGCAGCGGCTCCTCGCCGCGCGCGTCCGCCGCGGCCAGGCCGGTGTACGCGGGGGGCGCCACGCGCCAGCGCAGCTCGTCGAACGCCGGCATCGGCGGCTCCGCCACGGCCGGCAGGGTGTTGGCGCGCACCTCGCGCCACCGCTGCTCGTAGGCGTCGCGGGGGTGAATCCACCGCCCCCACGCCTCGCGCGCGGTGGTGGGGAACGCCAGCGCGAAGGCGAGCGCCACCGCCCAGCTCGTCACCAGCACCAGCACCGGCGTGCCGATCCGCAGCGGCGACACGCCCTGCACCTCGATCCCCGCCAGCCGCCGCTCCGCATCGGCCACGAAGGCGCGCGCCACCAGGCTCTCGGGATCGCCGATGGAGACGTCGAAGGCGGTGATGAGCCGGTTCTCCAGCTCGGGGATGCGCTCCTCCGCCAGCAGCGCGAAGCGGCGCGGCGCCGGAGGATGGGTGACGCGCCAACCGGCACGCACCACGACGCCGAGCCCGAGCGCGAGCGGGAGCCAGCGCAGGACCTCGCGCGCCACCGCGCGCATCGGGAACAGGAGGTCCGCCGCCACCAGCAGCACGGCCGTGGCGGCGAAGAGCGCCGGCGCCACCGTGAGCGCGCGCACCAGCGTCGAGATCCGCCATGCCTCCCGCACCCGCGCGACGATGGCCTCCACGGGGGAGGGCAGCGGCGGCGGCAGAGGCGCGGGGAGGCGGCGGAGAACGGTTCTCATGCAGGTCTCTTACGACGGTACGCGAAAAACGTTTCGGCCAGCGCCGCGAGCAGCGCGGCGCCGAGCGCCCAGCGGCCCAGCGGCACCCCGCCGCCCCACCCGGGCACCGTCCGCGCCGCCGCCACGCGCGGGCCCGTCCCGCGCAGCACCGCCCTCGCCCCGGCGTCCAGCGGCGCGTTTCGAGAGATGGAGAACGGTGCCTCCCCATTCTCGCAGCCGCGCGCCAGCCCGTCCAGCAGCCGGGGATACCCGGGGTCGAGCGTCATCTCCCCCCGCTCCAGATCGGTCGCGGCGAAGACGATGCACCCGCGGCCGAGCCCGCGCGCCGCCGCCGCCGGCCGCCCATCGTCCCACGACGCGATCACGGCCGCGCCCGGAGCCGCATCCCCCGACACCCGCATCGCCGCGCCGGCGACCTGCGCTCCCGTCGCGAGCCGCATCCCCCCGCCGGCGCTGTCCACCCGCATCGCCCCAGCCCAGGGGACGATCCCGCGCAGCGGCCCGGCCGCCGGCGCCGCGACGACCACCGTCGCGCCCGCCCTGGCCGCGCGTTCGAGCGATGCCGCGAGCCCCGCCGGCACCGCGCGCCCGACGACGATCAGCCGCGCGCTGTCCGGCACGGCATCGGTTGCTGATGAGGCCAGGCGCACGCGCCACCCCGTCGCCTCCAGCGCCGGCTTCGCGTACGAGAGGCCGCCGAGCGCGTCTGCGAAGTAGACGACTTCCTTCGCCTTCACGTCATCGGCGATGATCTCGCCGTCGCCACCTATGTCGAGGTCCGGAAGCTCGACGAGCTCGATCGCACCCGGCCAGACGGCGCGGCGGAGCGCGCTCAATCCCTCGCTCCATCCGGCGGATCGGGGACGAGTGACGAGCGACACCCGCACCGAATCGGCCTCCGGCAGCGCGCCCGCCGCCCGCGCGATCGCCCGTAGCGCGACGGCATAGCTGGATTCGCTCCCGGCCGGCCGCGCCGCCGCGAGCGAATCGAGCCGCGCCGAGGTGACGTGCGACGGCGGGAGCACGGTCGCCACGGAATCGAACACGACCAGCGCGCCCAGTGCCTCGCCGCGGGGTCCGACCAGCCGCTGCCGGGCCGCGGCGACGGCGCGGGACCAGGTGTCTCCCCCCACCATCGCGGCGCCGCGGTCCAGGAGGACCACCCGGGCGGTGCCGCGCGCGGCGGGGCGCCACACCGGGCGCGCGAAAGCGGCCGCCGCCAGCACGAGCAGCAGCATCCTGAGCGCCAGCAGCAGCAGGTCCGTGGGCCGGCCGACGCGTACGGAGGTGCGCGGATCGGGCGAGAGGAAGCGCGCGGTGGGGAGCGCGGCGCGCGCGGGAGGACGCCGCCGGATCAGGTGCAGCGCCAGCGGCACCAGCGCCGCCAGGCCGCCGGCCAGCAGGAACGCGGGAGCGCCGAAGGTGATCACGGTCTCAGCCGCGCCGGCGGTTGATCCAGGCGACCAGCGCCTGCTCGACCGGCTCCGCGGTGGAGAGCGGCACGTACTCCACGCCGCGCTCCCGCAGCCGGTCCGCCAGCGAGGCGTAGTACGCCGCCACCCGCGACGCGAACGCCGGATCGCCGCGCGGCGCCGCCGGGACCTCGCGCCGCGGGTGCTCGGGGTCGAAGAAGAGCCCCGCGTCCGGCGCCGCATCGCCCGACTCCTCGGGCGTGAGCACGCGCAGCGCGATCACCTCGTCGCCGCGCGCGCGCAGGCGGCCGGCGGCGGCCACGAACCCGTCGCCGTCATCCTCCTCCAGCAGGTCGGAGACGAGGACCACGCGCCCGCCGCGGCGCATCGACGAGCCCAGGCGGTCGAGGAGGGCCGCGGCGCCCCCGGCACCCCCGGGCCGGAGCCGCTCCAGGTTCAGCATCAGGTCGTGGAGATGGCCCTTGCGCGCCTTCGGGGCCAGCAGCAGCCGCGGCTCCGCGCCGAAGGCGGCGAGCCCCACCGCGTCGCCGGCGTGGACCATCAGGTGCGCGAGCGCGGCCGCCAGGTAAGTGGCGTAGCGCAGCTTCGACACGCCGCCCGCGCCGGCGTACTCCATCGAGGCGGAGGCGTCGACCACCAGGTACGCCTGCAGGTTGGAGCGCTCCTCGAACTCGCGCACGTACAGGCGGTCGGTGCGCGCGAACACCTTCCAGTCCAGGTAGCGGACGTCGTCGCCCTGCTGGTAGTCGCGGTGCTTCGCGAAGTCCTCGCCCGCGCCGCGCAGCGGAGAGCGGTGGATCCCCGCCTGGAACCCGCGCACCACCGTCCGCGCCACCAGCTCGAGCCCCCCCAGGTGCTCCAGCAGCCCCGGCGGCAGGAAGTCGGAGCGCGCCGTCATGAGCGGAGGCGCAGGGGCGGGGCGCCGGCGCCGGAGTCAGGCAGGGGTGGGAGGGCGAATGAATTCGCTGCAACGACTACACGAAGTCCGCCTTCGCGGACTACCAGCCTCCGTGCAGCCGCAACCCCGGGGCGCGCGATGGTCCTCGATGCCGCCTCGATCCCCCACACCGAGCCAGGCGCCGCGCACGCCGTTCTCCCCTCCACCACCCCTCCCCCGTCGTGGGGGAGGGGCCGGGGGGGAGCCGCGGCCGCGACGAGTCCCGTCGAAACGCCCGCAGTCATCCGCCCCCTGCTCACGACAGCCCGCTACGGGGCGGCTCCACGGCCTGGAGCAGGTGCGCGACGACGTCGTCCGTCGACACGCCCTCGGCCTCGGCGTGGAAGTTCACCAGCACGCGGTGGCGCAGCACCGGAAGCGCCACCCGCCGCACGTCGTCGGGGGTGACGTGGAAGCGGCCGGCGAGGAGGGCGCGCGCCTTCGCGCCCAGGATCAGCGCCTGCCCGGCGCGCGGGCCGGCGCCCCACCGCACCCAGCGCTTCACGTCGTCGGCGGCCGCGGCGTCGCCGGGGCGGGTGGCGCGCACCAGCGAGGCGGCGTAGCGGAAGACATTGTCGGCCACCGGCACCTCGCGCACGCAGCGCTGCAGCGTCAGCACGCGCTCGGCGTCGAGCACGGGGCGGATGTCGGCGTCCGCCGTGCCGGTGGTGGAGCGCAGGATCTCCACCTCCTCGTCGGCGCTGGGATAGTCCAGCCGGATGTCGAGCATGAAGCGGTCGAGCTGCGCCTCGGGGAGCGGGTAGGTCCCCTCCTGCTCGATCGGGTTCTGCGTCGCCAGCACGAAGAAGGGCCGCGGCAGCTCCAGGTCCTCGCCGCCGGCGGTCACGCGGCCCTCCTGCATGGCCTCGAGCAGCGCGGCCTGCGTCTTCGGGGGCGTGCGGTTGATCTCGTCGGCCAGCAGCACCTGCGTGAACACCGGGCCGTGGATGAAGCGCGCTGCCCGCCGCCCGGTGGCGCGGTCCTCCTCGATCACCTCCGTGCCGGTGATGTCGCCCGGCATCAGGTCGGGGGTGAACTGCACGCGCTTGAACTCGAGCTCCAGCGCCTGCGCCAGGGTGCGCACCAGCAGCGTCTTCGCGAGCCCGGGCACGCCCACCAGGAGCGCATGCCCGCCCGCGAGGAGGGCGATGATCACCTCCTCCAGCACCCGCTCCTGCCCCACGATGCGGCGCTGCACCTGCGCGCGCAGCGCCGCGGCGTCGCTCAGCAGCGCCTCGATTTCCTGTTCCGCGTTAGCCAGGGACATCACCTCACATGGGATGTTCGTTCGCCGACGATCCGGGGCCCGCCAGTGTACCGCCGCCGCCCTGGCAAGATCCCCCACCCCTCCAGGGCCGTCGGCACTCACGGGACGAGGGTGATCTTCGTCGCCGCGAACGACGGGAATCCGGCGATGGACGGGCACTCCGCCAACGTCGCGCCGGTTGGCCTCCGCCGCAATCCATGTCCCTGCAAACAAGCGCGCCCGCCGGTGGTTCGGCAGGCGCAAAAGAGCATGGTTCATCGACGAAGCACTTCAGCTATCCGCCGCGCCGAAATACACGATCTCGTCTACCGGATCAATGGCGAAGCGGATGCGGTCGAGACACCCCTGCCAGCCGAGGTAGCTCGGCAGCGGCCACGTCTCTCCCTCCTCCAGCTTCGGCACGAACGCCGTCACCTCGAACGTCAGTGACTGCCCTGTGGTCGCGAGCAGCGTCAGCGGCATTCGGTGGATCGTCCCGTGACGAACGAAACCGCGGAGGTGAATCCGATCTCGGGCGAGCGCGTGGGCGTGATCGATTCCGATCAAAGTAGCGAAGGTGGGGTCGAGGATCAGAAACGCACCGCCCGTGTCCAGCACCGCCGTCGTTCGTTCCTGGCCAACTGCAACGTGGACGAGCAATCGGTTCAGGCGGTCGCCGGTGAAGCCGGGCCGCACGAAGCACGGACTCTCACCGCTGGCGAACTCGTCGCCGAATGCAGTGACGAGACGGCTCATTCGATTACGGTGACGAGCACGTCGGCGGACGGCGGGATCTGGCGCTTGAGCTCAGAGAACGAAGTGGCGGAAGCAACAAGCTCGTCGTCGTGCAGCGCCACCCAGCGACCGGCATACGCCGCCCCGTGCTTACGAATCCAGGCTTCGGCCAGCGGCATTGGACGCATGGGTTCCCGGCGTGCGGCGTCTTCCTGTTCCTGTGCCATCCGAAACATCTCCTCTTGAAGCACTCATGGTCCCCACCCGGCGTCAGTCGAGTTTACACGATCCTCTCGCACAGCGCAAGGTTTGTCCAGTTGTTAAAATCTTTGCCCGAGTCGTGGCGGTTGCGGAGCGGGCGATCTCGGCGTGTTACTCGATGCCTCCCAACAGCTTACGCCATTCGTCACCTTCGGCGGCGGCCTTGATGACAGCGTTGCGGTCTGCGAGGAGGCGCGTCATGTAGCGCGTGAGGACGAGCCGCTCGATCATCCTGCCGATCGGGGCGGCGGGGGCGCTGACGCGGAAGACGTCGCGCATCTCCGTCCCGCCGTCCACCGGATCGAAGTGGTGGTCGTGCACCATCGTGGCGAAGGCGCCGCGCACGAGCTCGTCGCGGAACCAGCGGGGGCGCTCGCAGCCGGAGATGCGCACCGTGAGCCGCTGCCGCACGCCGAAGTGGCGCGCGCGCCAGGTCACCGTCTCGCCCATCCCGATCAGCCCCGAGGCGCGGCCGGCCACCGCCTCCTCCCGCGAGCCGGCCATCGACCGCCGGTGCAGATCGATGCTGCGCGACAGGTCGAACACCCGCTCCGGCGGCGCGGCGATGAACGTCCGCAGCTCGATCGTGACCACACCGGCTCCTCTCGTCTCGTCTGGACCGCGCGTGCTTGCTTCGACCCGGGTGGCCGCGTGTCCACGCTCCCTGCGCACCCCGTGAAAGTTGTTGCTTACGGGTGATCTTCGGTTTATTCTGTGGGGTGATGGTCTGGCGTTCCTTCTTCCCCCTCCTCCGCGAGCGCAGCATGGGAACCCGAGATCCCCGCATCGACCCGTACATCGCCAGGGCGCCCGAGTTCGCGCGGCCTATCCTGTCGCACCTCCGCGAGGTCGTGCACCACGCCTGCCCCGAGGTGGAGGAGGCGATGAAGTGGAGCACGCCCCACTTCACCTGGCGCGGGATGCTCTGCCACATGGCCGCGTTCAAGCAGCACTGCGCTTTCGGCTTCTGGAAGGGCTCGCTGGTGGTGGGTGACGGCAACGGCGCGGCGTCGGAGGCCATGGGGCAGTTCGGCCGGATCACCTCGCTCGCCGATCTGCCGCCGGACGACGTGCTGGCGGGCTACGTCCACGAGGCGATGCGGCTGAACGAGGAGGGCGTCAAGCCGCCCGCGCGCACGAAGCCCGCCGAGAAGAAGAAGGAGCTGGAGGTACCCGACGACCTCACCGCCGCGCTGCAGGCGAACCCCGCCGCGCTCGCGCACTTCGAGGGCTTCAGCCCGAGCAAGCGGAAGGAGTACGTCGAGTGGATCACCGAGGCGAAGACCGAGGCCACGCGCGCCAAGCGGCTCGGCACCGCCGTCGAGTGGATCGCCGAGGGGAAGGCGCGGCACTGGAAGTACGAGAAGTGCTGAGCGCTGTCGGGGCCGGGCGCGGAACTTCCTTGCCTCGGCCCCCACCCCGCCGGTATCCTGCCACCTGCATCGAATCCACCTCTCCGGCCAAGCCGGCCACCGCCGACGGACCCCTGATCCGCGGCCATCTTCCGCGACCCGCGGCGCTCGCCATGCCTCGTCCGCGCCACCTGCTCCTCCTCTCCGCGGTCCCGCTCGCGATGGGCGCCGGATGCTCGCGCAACCCCGATCCGGACCAGGCGGCGCCCGGCGGCAGGGCGGCCGTGAGCGCGCTGTCGCCGCGCGAGCTGGCGGACGGCTGGCGGCCGCTCTTCGACGGGCGGACGCTCGCGGGGTGGCGTGGCTACCGGCGGGCCCAGGCGCCCGCGGGCTGGCAGGTGGTGGACGGCGCCATCACCCGCGTGGGAGAGGGCGGCGACCTGATGACGGACGAGGAGTTCGGCAGCTTCGAGCTCGCGCTGGAGTGGAAGATCTCGCCCGGCGGGAACAGCGGGATCATCTACCGGGTGGTGGAGGACTCGTCGCTCGCCTACGTCTGGCAGAGCGGGCCGGAATACCAGGTGCTCGACAACGCGCGCCACGCGGACGGGCGCGACCCGATGACCTCGGCGGGGTCGAACTTCGCGCTCCACGCGCCGGCGCGCGACGTCACCCGCCCGGTGGGCGAGTGGAACAGCGCCCGCCTCGTGGTGAACGGGAACCACGTGGAGCACTGGATGAACGGCGTGAAGCTGCTCGAGTACGAGCTCGGCAGCCCGGAGTGGGAGCGCCGCGTGCAGGCCAGCAAGTTCCGCACGATGCCACGCTACGGGCGCGGGGCGCGCGGGCACATCGCGCTGCAAGAGCACGAGGCTTGGGTCGCCTACCGCAACATCCGGATCCGCGAGCTGCCGTAGCGGAGGTGGGGCGAATGAATTCGCTGCAACAAAGGCCCGAAGTCCGCCTTCGCGGACTCGCGGCCGCGGCTGCAGTGCATCAGATCGATTCCGGTCGTTGCCGGGGATCGAGCGGCAGACAGGGACGAGAGAAGTAATCGAGGAAGCAGTCCGCGAAGGCGGACTTCGGGCAGTTGTTGCCGCGGTTTCAACCGCCCGACCCACAGTGCCCCGCCATCGACACGCCACCCCCGGAGCCACATGGGCCACGTCCGGCTGCGCCTCTCGGCGATGATGTTCCTGCAGTACTTCATCTGGGGCGCGTGGTTCGTCACCCTCGGCACCTACCTGGGGCAGACGCTGAAGTTCGACGGCACGCAGATCGGGCTGGCGTACGGGAGCATGGCCGTGGCGGCGATGATCTCGCCCTTCTTCGTGGGGCTGGTGGCCGACCGCTTCTTCGCCAGCGAGAAGCTGCTGGCGGCGCTGCACCTGGCCGGCGCGGCGGTGCTCTGGTGGGCCTCCACGCTGCAGGACTTCGCCGTCTTCTACGCGGTGCTGACCGTGTACGCCCTCTGCTACATCCCCACCCTGGCGCTCACCAACTCGCTCTCCTTCCACCACATGCGCGACCCGGCGAAGGAGTTCCCGCGCGTGCGCGTGCTGGGGACGATCGGGTGGATCGCGGCGGGGATCCTGGTGGGGCAGCTCGGCATCGAGGCCTCGGCGGTGCCGATGCGCATCGCGGCCGGCGCGTCGGTGGCGATGGCGGCGTTCTCGCTCCTCCTCCCGCACACCCCGCCCCCCGCCGCGGGAAGGCCGATGCGCGCGCGCGACGCGCTGGGGCTGGACGCGCTCTCGCTGCTGAAGGAGCGCACCTTCCTCGTCTTCGTGGTCGGCTCGTTCCTCCTGTGCGTCCCCCTGCAGTTCTACTACACCTTCACCAACCTCTTCCTGAACGAGACGGGGCTCCCCGCCGCCGCCACGAAGATGACCTTCGGGCAGATGTCCGAGATCGCCTTCATGCTGGTGATGCCGTGGTTCCTGGTGCGGCTGGGGGTGAAGCGGATGCTGCTGGTGGGGATGGCCGCGTGGACGCTGCGCTACGTCTTCTTCGCCTTCGGAAATCCCGGAACGCTGGTCGCGCTGCTCTACGCCGGGATCATCCTGCACGGCATCTGCTACGACTTCTTCTTCGTGACGGGGCAGATCTACGTGGACCAGCGCGCCACGCCCGAGATCCGCGCGGCGGCGCAGGGCTTCCTCGCCTTCGCCACGCTGGGCGTCGGCTACTTCGTCGGCGCGCTGGTCTCCGGCCGGGTGGTGGAGACGTACACCCGCGCGGGCGCGGGCGGCGCCGTCGCGCACGACTGGCATGCGATCTGGCTGGTCCCCGCGGCGCTGGCCGGCGCCGTGCTGGTGCTCTTCGCCATCGCCTTCCGCGAGTCCACAGTAGCGCGGGCAGAAGAGGGCGAAGCGCCGCCGATCCCGCTGGCGCCGGCGTAACTCAGATGGGATTCCTCGGCCGATGAACATCGAGCACGTCTCCGACACCGCGCGCTGGGTCGCCGTCTACCGGGTGATGGAGAGCGAGCGGGCGGATGCGCACTTCCGCGATCCCTTCGCGCGGCGGCTGGCGGGCGAGCAGGGCGAAGCCATCGTGCGCGGCATGAGCCGTGGCCGGCAGATGGCGTGGCCGATGATCGTCCGCACCGCGGTGTTCGACGAGATCATCCTCGACTGCGTCCGCAGCCGCGGCGCGGACCTGGTGCTGAACCTCGCGGCGGGGCTGGACGCGCGGCCCTGGCGCCTGGACCTGCCGGGGTCGCTGCGCTGGGTGGACGTCGATCTGCCGGGAATGGTGGAGTACAAGGCAGAGGTGATGGCCGGCGAGCGCCCGCGCTGCCGCTACGAAGCCATCTCCGCCGACCTCGCCGACCCCGCGCAGCGCGACGATGCGCTCGGCCGCGCCGCCGCGGGCTCGGAGCGCGCGCTGGTGGTGACGGAGGGGCTGCTCGTCTACCTGGAGCCGGACGACGTGGGCGCGCTGGCGGCGGCGCTCGCCGCGCGGCCCGCGTTCCGCTGGTGGCTGACGGACCTCGCCAGCCCCCGGCTGATGAAGATGATGCAGAAGTGGTGGAGTAAGGGCATGGACAAGGGCTCCGCGCGCTTCCGCTTCGCCCCCGCCGAGAGCTCCGCCTTCTTCGCGCCCTACGGCTGGCGCGAGGCCGCCTGGCGCCCGACGATCGAAGACGCCGACCGCCTCCGCCGAACGCCGCGCGGGATGTGGCTCTGGAAGCTGCTCGGCAAGCTCCAGCCGAAGCGCAAGCAGGAGGAAATGCGCCGCTTCGCCGGCAACCTGCTGCTGGAGCGCGCCAATGCCGCGCAAGCGTGAACCGTCGCCGGGCGCGACGACGCGGGTCGGAAGCGACTACGACGCCGTGCGGCGGATCGCGCTCGCGCTTCCGGGTGTGGAGGAGGGCACCTCATACGGCACGCCGGCGCTCAAGGTGAAGGGCAAGCTCATGGCCCGCCTGTGGGAAGATGGCGAGACGCTCGTGCTGCGCGTGAACCTCTTCGAGCGCCCGTACTTGCTCGAGGCCGAGCCCGACCTGTTCTTCATCACCGACCACTACCGCGACTACCCGGCGGTGCTCCTCCGCCTGACCAAGGTCACCGAGCCCCGTCTCCGCGAGGCCGTCATCGACTCCTGGCGCTTCGTCGCGCCGCCGAGGCTGGTGGCGGCGTACGAGCAGGGTGCAGGCTGAGGCGGTGCCTCCCCGGCACCTGTCGCAGATAGGCTCTGGATACAGGCGTTTCCTTGCGCTCGCCTGCCCCGGCCATCTACTTGAGTCATTCACTCCCGCTGCAGTTTCATCGCCCCTCATTACCATGATCCTCTGGACTCGCTCCGACGAAGCCGCCGCAACCTTGTGGCCCAGATTGGCCCGGTGCCCCTTAATAGGTTTCACTGCAAACGTTTGCGCAGCGAGATGTGTAAAACTCGACCCTGGATCTGGGCTCCAATGAGCTGATTCAGCCGCAATCAGCTCGTTTCCTATTCCCGCGCGGTCTTGCCGGGCGGCCTGGGCGTTGACGCCCCCGTCGTGTTTAAATTGCGATAGGCGATCCGTTATTCATCATTCATCACTTCATCACCGCAGACACACGTCGGTTGTTTGGTCGCAGCAAGCTACCCATGTTCTGGGAGAGGAACGAAACTCTTGCGCGGTGGCCCTGCATCCCTGACTCTTGGAGGTTAGACGGAGATCGTAGAAAGGTGGGCAGGGCTCGTCTCGCCGGACTGCTTTATGGAGGCCGGGCGCAATCTCAACGTACTCTTTCGTCGGGAGGTTGGTATGGGGTTCTTCTTTAAAGATCCAATACTCGGATTCGCAGAAAAATACCTCCTTGATCTGGCGAAGAAGCGGTACATTGACCAAGGGCACAGCCTACCCGACGACATGCAGCAGTGGTCGCGTGAGGCTAGACGAGCGGTTTATGAAACTCGCGATGATCTTCTCGGCCAACAAGGGCGTGCTCTCAAGGAGGTACGAAAGCGCCTCGCGTTCGATCGACACCAGTTCAAAGCAGTTATCAAGGAAACCGTCAGGCGCGCGCTCGAGACAATCATTGCTGAATCGCGGCCAGATTGGTATGGCGAGGAGAAAGCGTACCGGCCCAAAATTCTTGCTGCTCCGCTCGTCGTGCTGAAGTGGCGAGCACGATCACTAGTGCCGGGATTACTCGCTGAACGTATTCAATTTAAGAATCTTCTACCGGAGACGCACGAGGCGATCGCCGATGATGCGATTGCTCGATATTTTGATGGGGTTGTGGAAAACCTGCAGTCATCCCAGGAATCCCTAAAATGCGGAGTCTACTCATGTGTCATTGCAGGCACGGTAAAGAACGACTTCTATCACATCGATGACGCGGAACAAGTGTCGCGGATCGACATCCTGATCCTCGTCGACTTCGACACTTCTTTTGATGACAAACGCGAACGTGCTAACAAGAAAGAGGCGGTTAAATACTGGGTGAAAGAGATGTTGAAAGGCGTTGGGAAGCGTCCCGATAACCGGCGGTTTCCTACTGCCTCGTGGTCCCTTACAGATGATCAGATCGAGTTTCTTCGGAACGCGAGATTATGAAAGAGCCTTGGCCATGCCGTGAACGGGACGCTTCGCCCCTTCAGCGCCTCGCGGGCGATGACGAGAGCCGCTGGATCTCGCTGGTGCCCCTCGTAGATGGGCATACGTGGATGTCGCGGTTCAGAGATGATACCGCGACCGTCGGACGTCATTCGGGACGATCGGTCTGAAAACCGGACCTCGAGCCCTTCGGCCTGCCAAGCTATCCCCGCCGCCACTCCCCCCGCCCGACAGCCGGGATGAACGCCTCGATCCCCGGCGGCGGGAAGGCGAGGGTGCGCTCCTGCTCGGCGCTCTGATAGGCGGCCATCAGCAGCTCGACGATCTCCACGCCGTCGTCGAAGGTGAGCTTCGGGGGCTCGAGGCCGAGGAAGGCGCGGGCGAAGTGGCGGTCCTCGGCCTCGTAGCCGTAGGCGGCCGCCTCGCCGGCGACGACGGGCATCTGGCCTGTCTCGGCGTTCTGCTTCTCCACCAGGTCCTCGCCCGCGGAGCCGCGGACTTCGCGGCTGAAGAAGAGCTTCAGGCCGCTGTCGAGCGTGTTCCACGACATCGAGTACTCGGGGCCCAGCAGCTCGGCGGAGAGCCGCAGCCCCGGGCCCACGTAGCTCCAGCTCGTGCTCGCCTCGCCCAGCACGCGCATTCCCTCCGGCGTCTCGAACTCCACCGTCAGGCTGGCGAAGTCCTCCGCGGGCGCGCGGGTGTAGTCGACCTCCGCGCCCATGGTCTCGGAGAGGCGCCGGGCGTAGGCGGGCTGGCTCCACTTCAGGCTGGCGATGTGCGCGGTGACCTTCACCGGGCGGAGCGAGCGGGAGGGGGCGCCGGGCGCGGTGAGCAGGTGGCGGACGAGGGCGGCGGAGTGGCACATCATGTCGTTCAGCACGCCCCCGCCCTGCAGCCGGCCCTGCCAGAACCAGGGCGCGTGCGGCCCGCTGTGCTCCTCCGCCGCGCGCGCCAGGTACGGCCGCCCCGTGGTCGCCGCGCCGCGCGCCCAGATCAGCGCGCGGCCGGCCTCCACCTGCGGCGCGAACACCTGGTTCTCCAGGTAGCCGTGCATCAGCCCGGCGCCCTGCACCAGCTTCGCCACGCGCCGCGCCTCGGCCACGTTGCGCGCCAGCGGCTTCTCGCAGGCAATCCCCTTCAGCGCCGCGCCGCGCGACAGAGCGTGGACCACCTCCTCCACGTTCTCGATGCGCGCGTGGTTGGGGCCGCAGAGCCAGACGGCGTCGATCGCCGGGTCCGCCACCATCTCGGCGATGGACGTGAACGCCCGCGCATCGCCCACGTCCAGCGAGCGCGCGAGCGCCGCCGTCTCCGCGGCGTGCGCGGGGTTGGGGCTCCACACGCCCCGCACGTCCGCGTCGCGCACGCCGACGAACGCCTGCAGGTGGAAGCGCGCGTTGAACCCGCTGCCGATGATCCCGATCCCCAGCCGCCGTCCGTTCATTCCGTCTCCGTTGATCGTACCGTATCGCGCCGAGCTCAGGCCGTGTCGGTGCCGCGGTTATAGATCCTTCGGGCTGCCAACTCCGTCGTGACGTACGTAGCGGTGCGGCCGCCCTCAGGATGACGTCGGCGGCGGTGGCGCCGGGTCATGCGGTGGCGTCGCGATCAGGCGCGTTATCGTCACGCCCGTTGATGGCGCCGTTGAAGTCCGCGAAGGCGGACTGCGTGCTGTTGTAGCGGCGAGTTCACTCGCATATTCACACGCTCGACCCGAGGATCATCCGTAGCTGACCCCGAGCTTGCGCAGCGCCTCGGGGGGGCAGCCATGCCACTCGGCCATCCCGGTGTTGCCGCGGTACTGGAGGTCGGCGATGCCCATGGGGCTCGACCAGAAGCCCGCCGCGACCAGATCGCGGAAGCGGCTGAAGAAGGCGGCGCCCGGCTTCATCTCCGGCCGCGCCTGCTTCGGCCAGGCGAGGTCGTCCAGCAGCGCGCGCTGGCCGGGGCCGCCGCTCTCCACGAAGCGCGTGCCGAAGCGGCGCAGGCTCTCCGCGTCGAGCCAGGCCAGCCCGCCGCGCATCGGGGTCTGCTGGTCGGGATAGGCGGCGAGGATGGTGTCCATGAACTCCGGCGCGCCCGCGTCCGTGGCGCTCCCGGAGCGCTCGTCGCGGGGGATCACCAGGTCCGCCAGCACCCGCACCGTCCGCCACTCGTGCGCGGTGAAGAACTTCGGCGTGTACGGCGGCCCGGCGGCGAGCGCCTCCTCCGCCGCGCGCGCGGCCTGGTCCGCCCCGGCCGCGTCCAGCCACTCCGGAAGCGGGCGAAAGGCGACGGCGAAGGGGATCGCCGCCAGCACTCCCAGCGCCTCGCGGCGCGACATCTCGCTCACAGCGCCCCCCGCTTCATCTCGTCCGCGATGTGGCTGGCGGTGCGCATGGCCAGCGCCAGGATGGTCCAGGTGGGGTTCTTGTCCGCCTGCGACACGAACACGCCGCCGTCGGCCACGAACAGGTTCTTCACCTCGTGCGCCCGGCAGCTCGCGTCCACCACCGAGGTGCGCGGGTCGGCGCCCATCCGCGTGCACCCCAGCTCGTGGATGATGCGCCCGCCCGCGGCGATCCCGTAGCCGCTCTCGGCCGAGGGCATCTCCGGGAAGACCTCGCCCCCCATGTCGGCGATCAGCGCGCGGAAGGTCTCCTGCATGTGCTTCACCTGCAGGTGCTCGTAGTCGGCCCACTTCCAGTGGAAGCGGAGCACGGGGATCCCCCAGCGGTCCACCACCTGGGGGTCGAGCTCGGCGTAGCAGTGCTCGTTGGGGATCTGCTCGCCGCGGCCGGAGAAGCCCACGAAGGAGCCGTAGTAGCGCCGGTAGTCGGCCTTGAGCTGCCGCCCGTAGCCGCCGCCGGGGGGATAGCGCTCGATTCCGCCCATGAAGCCGTACGCCGGCACGTGCAGCCCGCCCCACGGCTCGACGTGGTAGCCGCGCGGAAAGTCCAGCTTCCGGTTGTCCAGCCACCAGGGCATGTAGATGTGCATCCCGCCCACCCCGTCCTCGTTGTGCGGCACGTGGTCGGCGAGCTTCGGCACGTATCCCCAGACGTCCGTTCCCGTGGTGTCGGTGAGGTACTTCCCGACGGTGCCGCTCCCGTTGGCGAGCCCCTGCGGGAAGAGCGCCGAGCGCGAGTTGAGCAGCAGGCGCGCCGTCTCCAGCGCGCTGGCGGCCAGCACCACGATGCGCGCGCGCACGTGCTCGTCGCGCCCCGCCGCCTTGTCCACGTAGCTCACGCCGGTGGCGCGCCCCGCGCGGTCGGTGGTGACCTCGCGCGCCATGGCCCCGGTGAGCAGGGTGAGCTTCCCCGTGCGCCTCGCCGGGGCGATCAGCACGCCGGTGCTGGAGAAGTTGGCGTTCACCGCGCAGCCGCGGCTGCACTGGCCGCAGTAGTGGCAGGCGGGGCGGCCGTTCAGCGGGCGGGTGAGGATGGAGAGGCGCGAGGGGATGCAGGTGATGCCCAGCCGGTCGGCCGACTGCTTCATCAGCAGCTCGTAGCAGCGCGGCTGCGGTGGGGGCTGGAAGATGCCGTCGGGGTGGTTGGGCAGCCCTTCATTGCTGCCGAAGATGCCGACCAGGCGGTCGACGGCGTCGTACCACGGCTTCACGTCGTCGTACGAGATCGGCCAGTCGTCGCCCAGCCCGTCTTTGCTCTTCCCCCGGAAATCGTCCGGCCCGAAGCGGAGCGAGATGCGGCCCCAGTGGTTGGTGCGGCCGCCCAGCATCCGCGCGCGCCACCAGTCGAACTGCGTTCCCGGCGCGCGGGTGTAGGGCTCCCCCTCGACCTCCCACCCGCCGATGCAGGCGTCGAACTCGCCGAAGGGCCGCTCCTTCGTGGAGGCGCCCCGCAGCGGCGTCTGGTACGGCCACTTGAACATGGCGCCGTCGCGGGCGTTGTCCCAGTCGCGGCCGGCCTCCAGCATCACCACGTCGGCGCCGGCCTGCGTGAGCACGTACGCCGCCATCCCCCCGCCGGCGCCCGACCCCACGATGCACACGTCGTAGACCTTCGGGGCGCGGCGGATCTGCATGGGGAGATGGGCGGGAGGAGGCGGACGGGACGGCTGGCGCGGGATCAGCCCATGATAGCTGTGGGAGGGTGAGGCGCAAACCCTGGTCTTGCTCGCCGCCGGATCGATCGATCATCCCAGGGCCGGCCCAGCTACATCTCATCCCCTTTCGTCGAATCGGTTGTACAACGAGACGTCGTCCTGAAGACGCCGCTGCTCCGTACCAGAAGCCAGGGTGCGGCGGCTCGCCGGACACGTTCCGGCTCCGCCCGCGTCGTCGCCGCCCAACGGGTGTGATCCTGCATAACCCGTCGGCGAAGGCAGACATCGCGTGCTCCCAGTCGCGAATTCATGCGCCCAGGGCGGTGCGGAGGCGGCGGCGCTGCCGCCCGGATGATGCGGTTGTGACGCCGCCGTGCAGACGGCGAGGGGCCGCCCACCCGGTGTGGACGGCCCCTCGTACTTCATCCCACCCGCCTCAGCTCAGAAGGCGCGCCAGGCGTAGGCGTTGGCGGCGTTCTTCTCGCAGATGTACACGGCGTCGGCCACGCCGGACGCACCTTCCACGCGGATGATGCGCCCGCGGTACTGCGCGGCGGCCGCCGGCAGCGTGGCCACGGCGCCGGGCCGCAGGTAGCTGTCGCTCTCCACGCCGTCGTTGGCCACCACGAAGTTGCCGCCGCGCGTAATGCCGCCCGGGTCTTGGATCTGCCCCGAGCCCAGGGGCAGCGCGCTGATGGCCAGGTTGCCGCGCAGGTAGCTGCTGGACCAGGAGTTACGCAGCCGGACCTTCAGCTGCCCCAGCATGAAGAAGTTGTCCTGGATGATGTGCGACGCGTCCGACACCGTGTCCAGCATGCGGCCGACCACGTTCGTGGAGTCGGAGTTGGGGGTGGGCTCCACGCGGCTGTCGCTGAGCTGGCACCCCACCCACGTCCAGTTCCCCTGGTACTGCACCTGCCGCTTGTCCAGGAAGATCACCGGGATGGAGTCGATCTCTGCCCCCTGCGCGTCGTACATGGTCTGGAACAACATGTACGACTCCAGCTTGAGCCCCGCCAACTGCACGCCCACCACGCGAACCGCGCCCGGGTACCCCTCGATGCTGCCGCGGTGCATGAGCGTGTGCGTCTGCCCCCGCACCTCGATGGCGTACTTGGGCCAGAGCGACTGGCTGCTGGGCAGGTAGACGTGCGCCAGGTGCCCCAGGTAGGCGTCGAAGACAAGGTCGCCTCCGCCACCGGCCAGGATGGCCGGCCCGCGGATGCCCAGCACGGTGTTGGCCCCGGACGAGCGGACCACCGTCATGCTGGCTTCGCCGCTCCACATCCGCATCTGCTCCGCCGCGCCGGCCCGCCAGTAGATGTTCTTCACCGTTTTGAACTGCACCCCGAACAGGTTGCCCGCCGAGACCACCGCCCCGGTGCCCGCAAGGAAGAAGCAGTTGTGAAAGCCGCTCACCTCGCAGGCAAAGTTGTAGTAGGCCACCGTCCCGTTGTTGTTGTTGGCCGTGGGGCGGTCGCCCAGCCGGATCACCACGTCTTCCAGGTTGTTGTGCCACGACTGCGCCGCGTACCGCGTACCGTTGTAGTTGTTGATGTCCACCGGCGCGTCCACGCGGGCCAGCAGCACGCCGACGGCGCTGGGCGTGTACTGCGCGGTGGAGATGGAGCCCTGCAGGTCGTCGATCAGCACGCCCGACAGCTTGCTGAAGGTGGAGCCCACCATCTCCACCACGGCCCCCTTGTCACCCGTGTTGCCGCGCAGCACGGTGTGGTAGCTCCCCGCGCCCTGCACGGTAAAGGTGCCGGCGTTCATGTCCAGCGGCTGGTCCAGCCGGTAGATGCCCGCGGGGATGTACACGATCACCTCCGCGCCCTGCCCGTACTCCGCGTTCGTGCGCGCCAGTTCCAGCGCCGCGTTGATGGCGGGCGCGTCGTTGGTCACGCCGTCTCCCACCGCGCCGAACTGCTCGTGCTTGACGTTGATCACCTGGCCGCCGCGGTCCAGCAGCAGCCCCTGTACGGTTCCCTGATCAGCCATGGTCCACCTTTCCTGCAAGGCGTTTGGAAGGACCCGATCCGATGCAGGAAACCTAACCCGAACACAACCCGAAAGTAACTAAAACTCTGTAGCAATTAGCCGATGTGGTGCGATGTAACGAAGCGAGCGGCCACTCCGGAAGCGTCACCCGCCCACGCCATCCTCGTTGTGCGGCACGCGGCGCAGAGGAGACGCGGCGCCTCGCGTGGGAGACATCAGCGGCGGCTTCGTAGCACTCCCACTATTCGTCTGAGCCCCATCCGAAAATTTTGACCATCGTCTCGCGCCCGAGCCGGAGAACGCCGAGCCGCATGCGCATCTCCTCTTCGGAAATGTCGCCGTATCGCGACCGGATGGCGGCCATCCGACGCCTCTTCTCTGCGCGGTTCAGCGACGCGATCAGCTCGAACTTCTCCGTCGGTGTCATGCGGCGGTAGCGCTCGTTGACTACCCGCTCGGCTTCGGGCGAGCCGTCGAAAAGGGGCATTTCGGGAACCTCAACGGTCGATTTCGGGATGCCGAGGGCCTCGGCAAATGGAGCGAGGTGCCGAATGGGGCCGCCTGTTGCCGGCATCCGAAGAAGAGGTCACCTGCGGAACAGGTCCCGCAGCCTGGGCCGCACCCTCCGCCTCAGGTCCTCGGTCACGGGCTCGTCCGGCGCGATCCCCTCCAGCATCTCGTAGAGCTTTTCCGCGGCTTCGCGGTCGCCCGTCTTCAAATGATACAGCGCCACGACGTAGTAGAACCCAGCGGCCTCCGACACGTGGACCCGCTTCCTGCCGCCGAGGAACGGGCGAAGGTCGAGCTTATCGCCGAGCGCCTCCCGCGCGCCCGCGAGGTCGCCGTCGCTCAGGCAGATTTCCGCGTAGTTCACCCGGGCGAACAGGTAGTCCGGGTTCCGGCGATAGTTCTCGCGGATCACCTCGTCCGCGGCCGCTTCCTCTCCGAGCTCGTTGAGCGCGGCCCCCAGCCAGTTGAAGAACATCGGATTGGGTTCGCGTTCGATCCAGCCGCGCAGCTCCGTGACCGCCGCCCGGGGATCCTCCCGTACGAGTGCATGCAGGCTCGGGAGCGCATCGCGCGTCTCCCGGGAAAGCCGTGCAAGCCAGGAGTGCTGCATGGGGCCATAGACGATTTCGTACAGCCCCGACGGCAACTTGCCGTGCCCACGTCTCTTTTGCCTCTTCGACATTCTCCTGCAGCAGGTGGAGATCAATCATTCCTCCGAATGCAAGCCCGGCGCACCTCGCCGACGCCGATCCGGAGGTCTTACGCCTTTGCCGGCTCCGCCGCAGGCGCCCAGGCCAGCGCGCCGGTGCGCGCCTGGATGCTCTTCACCTCGCGGGTGCGGTAGCGGAGCGCGATGATGGCGTCGGCGGCGGCCTCGGCGGCGCTGGTGGTGGTGACGTACGGCACCTTGTAGGTGATGGCCGCGCGCCGCACCGTATAGTCGTCGTACTGGCTCTGCTTGCCGAGCGGCGTGTTGATCAGCAGCGCCACCTCGCCGCTGATGATGAGGTCCGCCAGGTTCGGCCGCCCCTCGTTCACCTTGAACACCGTCTCGCAGGGGATGCCGCGCTGCCGGAAGTAGCGCGCCGTGCCCCCCGTGGCCAGGATGCGGAACCCCAGGTCCGAGAGCCGCCGCGCGATCGGGGTGATGGTCGGCTTGTCCGGGTCGTTCACCGTGATCACCACGCTCCCGCCCTGCGGCAGGTCCATCCCCGCCGAGACCTGCGCCTTGGCGAAGGCCATCCCGAACGAGTCGTCGATCCCCATCGCCTCGCCGGTGGAGCGCATCTCCGGGCCCAGCAGCGGGTCGATCTCCGGGAGCTTGTTGAAGGGGAAGACCGACTCCTTCACCGCCACGCCGCCCACCGGGATCTCCTCCGGGAGCCCGAAGTCCGCCAGCTTCTCCCCCGCCATCAGCCGCGCGGCGATGCGCGCCAGCGGCACCCCCGTGGCCTTGCTGACGAAGGGCACCGTGCGCGAGGCGCGCGGGTTCACCTCGATCACGTAGACGGTGCCGCGGAACACCGCGTATTGCACGTTGATCAATCCGACGACGCCGAGCGCGAGGGCGAAGCGCCTGGTCTGCTCGCGCATCACGGCGATCTGCTCGTCGGTCAGCTTGTAGGGCGGGAGCACGCAGGCGCTGTCGCCGGAGTGGATCCCCGCCTCCTCGATGTGCTGCATCACCCCGCCGATCACCACCGTCTCGCCGTCGCAGAGCGCGTCGACGTCGGCCTCGAAGGCGTCTTCCAGGAAGCGGTCGATCAGCACCGGGCGGTCGTGGCTCACGGCGACCGCGCGCTGGAAGTAGTCGCGCAGCCCGGGCTCGTCGTACACGATCTCCATCCCCCGCCCGCCCAGGACGTAGCTGGGCCGGAGCAGCACCGGGTAGCCGATGCGCCCCGCGATCTCCGCCGCCTCGTCGGCGGTGACGGCGAGGCCGTTGGGGGGCTGGGTGACGCCCAGCTCGCGGGCCAGCGCCTCGAAGCGCTCGCGGTCTTCCGCGCGGTCGATCGCCTCCACCGGGGTGCCCAGGATGGGGACGCCCAGGCGCTCCAGCGGCTGCGCCAGCTTGAGCGGCGTCTGCCCGCCGAGCTGCACGATCACGCCGATGGGGTCCTCCAGGCGCACGATCTCGATCACGTCCTCCAGCGTCAGCGGCTCGAAGTAGAGCTTGTCGCTGATGTCGAAGTCCGTCGACACCGTCTCGGGGTTGGAGTTGACCATGATGGTCTCGATCCCCGCGTCGCGCAGCGCCAGCGCGGCCTGCACGCAGCAGTAGTCGAACTCCACCCCCTGCCCGATGCGGTTGGGCCCGCTCCCCAGGATCACCACCTTGCGGCGGTCGGAGCGCTCGGACTCGTTCTCCTCGCCGTAGGTCGAGTAGAGGTAGGGCGTGGCGGCGGGGAACTCGCCGGCGCAGGTGTCCACGCGGTTGTAGACGGGGTGCAGCCCGAACGCCCAGCGCCGCTCGCGCACCGCGTCCTCCGTCTCGCCGCGGAGGTGCGCGAGCTGCACGTCGCTGAAGCCGTAGCGCTTCATCCGCAGCAGGTCGCCGCGGCCCACCTCGGGGAGCGCGGCGTAGTCGCGCTCGGCGTCGACCAGGGTGACGAGCTGAGCGATGAACCAGGGGTCGATGTAGGTGAGCTCCGCGATCTCCTCCGGCGGCATCCCCGCCTGCAGCGCGCGCTTGATCGTGTAGTAGCGCTCGGGGGATGGACGGCGGAGCGCGGCGCGGATGGTGTCGGGCTCGTCGTCCTTCAGCCGGTCGTCGGCGAGCGTGGCGCCCACCTCCCACCCGTGGCGGCCGATCTCCAGCGCGCGGATGGCCTTCTGCCACGCCTGGCGGAAGGTGCGGCCGATGGCCATCGACTCGCCGACGGCCTTCATCTGCACCCCCAGCGTGTTGTCGGCCGCGGGGAACTTCTCGAAGGCGAAGCGCGGGAACTTCACGACGACGTAGTCGAGCACGGGCTCGAACGAGGCCGGCGTGGTCTTGGTGATCTCGTTCGGCAGCTCGTCCAGCGTGTAGCCGACGGCGAGCTTGGCGCCCACGCGGGCGATGGGGTAGCCGGTGGCCTTGGAGGCGAGCGCGGAGGAGCGGGAGACGCGCGGGTTCATCTCCACGATCAGCATCTCGCCGTTCCGGGGATTCACCGCGAACTGCACGTTGCACCCGCCCGCCTCCACCCCGATCTCGCGGATGATGGCGATGGCGGCGTCGCGCATCTCCTGGTACTCCACGTCGCTGAGCGTCTGCGCGGGGGCCACGGTGACGGAGTCGCCCGTGTGCACCCCCATGGCGTCGACGTTCTCGATGGAGCAGATGATGACCACGTTGTCGGCGCCGTCGCGCACCACCTCGAGCTCGAACTCCTTCCAGCCGATCACGCTGCGGTCGATCAGCACCTCGTGCACGGGGGAGAGGTCGAGCCCGCGGCGGATCATCTCCTCGAACTCCTCGCGGTTGTAGGCGATGCCGCCGCCGGTGCCGCCCAGGGTGAAGGAGGGGCGGATGATGGCCGGGTACCCGGTGTCGTCCACGATCCGCCACGCGTCGTCGATGCTGGTGGCGAAGCCCCCGTGCGGCACCCTGAGCCCGATGCGCGCCATGGCCTTGGCGAACTCGCTGCGGTCCTCGGCCATGCGGATGCTCCTGGCCTTGGCGCCGATCAGCTCCACCCCGTGCTTGGCGAGGACGCCGGAGTCGTGCAGCTCCAGGGCGACGTTCAGCGCGGTCTGGCCGCCCATGGTGGGGAGGATGGCGTCGGGCTTCTCCTGCTCGATGACCTTCTCCACCCACTCGGGGGTGATGGGCTCGATGTAGGTGGCGTCGGCCAGGTCGGGGTCGGTCATGATCGTGGCCGGGTTGCTGTTGACCAGGATCACGCGGTACCCCTCCTCGCGGAGCGCGCGCACGGCCTGCGTCCCCGAGTAGTCGAACTCGGCCGCCTGCCCGATCACGATGGGCCCGCTGCCGAGGATGAGGATGCTCTGTAGGTCGGTCCGCTTGGGCATCGGCCTCGAGTTGCTGTGGCGTGCGTGCGCGTGCTCGTCCGCGTGCGCGAGCGCCGGCCCGTCCCACGAGGGGCTGGGCCGGCGCAGGCGTGCGTCACGCGAAGGTGTCGGTCGGAGCGGGAATCTATGAGGACAGCGATGGAGAGGAAAGATCGTTCCGCAGACTCTCTTGCCAAGGAGTCGAAAGAGAACTTCTTTTGGCGGAGGTCGATCACGTCTCTATCAGCTATCTCACACCCGCTTCCCTGACTATTCTACAGAGGAGATAAGAAATGCCTGCGAGACCGCGCCTGTTTATCGGATCTTCCTCAGAAGCCCTCGACATTGCTCGTGCGTTACAAACGCAAATGGATTACGATTTGGAATGCACGATCTGGACACAAGGCGTTTTCCAGCCAGGTCAGTTCACATTAGAGGCACTGGTCGATGCCGCAAACGGTTTTGACTTTGCCGTGCTAATCGCGCAGAGCGATGACAAATCGGAATCGCGCGGAAGCACCTTTGTGACACCCCGGGACAATGTCCTTTTTGAACTCGGTATGTTCATGGGTATACTTGGGCGGCGCAGAACATTCATCCTTTATAATCGCGATGCCCAACCCAAGCTTCCGTCTGACCTAGCGGGCGTAACCGCGCTTACATACGCAACTCGTGCCGACAATAACCTTATGGCTGCTCTCGGACCAGCTTGCTACAAGCTGCGTGAGGAGGCCCGTATACAAGGGTTTCGAGAGGTAGGGAAAACCACAGCACCGCCACTCGCTAGAGCCGTATACGATAGCCCCCATACTTTGTCGGATGAGACACTAGGTAACACTCAGCTTCTCAGAAACCATTCAGTACATTGGAACGTTGCCTTCCAACGGTTGGCGGCTGTTGCGGAGGCTGTTGTTGAATACCAACGAGGAATTCGATTCTCAAAGCTAGTATACACCTACACGATTTTAGAGGACTTCAGCTACAGAGCTGAAGAAGTTGAGACGCTTGC
>JBJMPM010000163.1:0-23126 GCA_045803205.1 Longimicrobiaceae bacterium | reverse complement strand
TGATTGATTGTGCATTCTGCCAACGGAATGGACTCACACGGAGTCAACGGAGTCAACGGAGAATGCCAGGCAGTTCCTCCGTTGACTCCGTTGACTCCGTGTGAGACCCATCTGTGCTGGTCTTTACGAATGCACGGTCATTGGGCAGAGATGGTATGAGACATTCCGTTCAGCCGTTCGCCAGGGCCGCCACGGCGGGGGCATCCGTGGCGATCCGGTAGAAAAGGTCCAGCCTGAGCCGCGTGAAGGAATGGAAGTCACGGCACGATCCATCCTCCAGGGCCTGCACGAACGCACCCTCGATGTCCCGGCGGCTGAGGAGGAACCTCCGGAAGATCCGCCGCGAGCCGGCGTTGCGCAGCTCCAGGGTGTCTCCCCGGTCGAGCCGCCTCACCAGCTCGTCCGCCCAGGCGAGGTATTCCCTTCCCGTCTCGGTGCGGTTGCAGATCGATCCGCTGACGCGGTGGTACTGGTAGAGCGGTTCGGAAACGTAGAACAGGAAATCGAGGTCGTCGAAGCAGCGGACGTAGAAGTACACGTCCTCCCAGCGCTGCATCCACTCGGGCCAGCGCGCGGTCACCCGGCTCCGGTCGAACACGATTCCCGCATAGGTGTGGATCTGGCTGGTGAGGACCTCCTCCACCCGCACGCGGCCCGTATGGAGCACACGGTCCAGGCTCTCCAGCTCCGTTCCGGTCGCCTGGTCGGTGAAGCCCGGGCGGCAGTAGGCCGCGCCGTGCAGGAGTGCCAGGGGCGCAAGGACCTCCAGGGCGCGCGGCGCGAGCAGGTCGTCCGCGTCCAGCGTCGCGATGATCCGCCCGCGGGCGGCGGCCAGACCCGTGTTGCGTGCGTTGGCGGGCCCGGTGCGGACCGCGCCGGTGGACACGCACCGGATCCGCGGATCGGAGAGGCCGCTCGCGCGGAGCAGCGCCGCGTAGTCGGTCCCGTCGTCCGAAGCGATCACGATCTCGGCAGGAGAACGCGTCTGCCCCAGCACGCTTCCGACCGCGCGGCGGATGAACGGCTCGGCCCGGTAAGCCGGGATGATGACGGAGATGTCGCGCTCCACAGTTCCTCCGTGCCTCTGTGAGCGCTAGCCGTTCGCCAGGGCCGCCACCGCCTCGGCGCACCCCCACGAGAGGGTGACGCCCGCGCCGCCGTGGCCGTAGTTGTTGACCACGCGCGCGCCGCCGGGGAGCGTCTCCGCCTCCAGCCGCACCTCGGGGCGCCACGGGCGCAGGCCCACGCGGTGCTCCAGCACCCGCGCGTTCGCGAGCGCCGGCTCCAGCTCCGCGCAGCGGCGGCGGATCGCCTCGCCCGCGGCCGGGTCGGGCGTGGTGTCCTCGCGGTCGTCCTCCGCCGTGCCGCCCAGGATCACGTCGCCGCGGCGCGGGACGATGTAGGTGAGGCCGCCGGGGTTGTCGTCGTCGAGCCAGACGCGGGTGAGCCCGGGGTTCTCCACCCGCACGAGCTGCCCGCGCACCGGGCGCAGCGCCGTGTCGCCCGCCAGCTCGCGCGCACCCAGGCCGGAGCAGTTCACCACCAGCGGCGCCGCCTCCGCCGCCTCCGCCAGCGACGCCACGCTGCGGATCTCGATCTCCGCCCCCGCGGCGCGCACCCGCCCCGCCAGCCAGCCGAGGTACACGGAGGTGTCGACCACCGGCAGCGTGAGCGTCCATCCCACGCGCCCGGGCGGCACCTGGTCCGGCCGAGCCACGCGCCGGTCGGAGATGTGAGACGCCCACGCGGGAACGACGGACGGGTCGCCGCCGGGCGCCATCAGCTCGGTCGACGGCGTCATGCGCACGCCGGTCTCGGGGTCGGCCGCGAGCGCCGCGAACACGTCGAAGCTGCGCACGCCCCACGCCTGCACGAGGTCCACGGGTCCGACGCGGTACGGGTACCAGAGCGCCGCCGCCACCGCCGAGGTGGTGCGCTCCGGCGGCGCCGCCGCCCAGACCCGCACCCGCCATCCGCCTTCGATCAAGCGCAGGGCGGAGGTGAGCCCCGCCACCCCCGCCCCGATCACGACCGCCTGTCGTTCGCTCATCTCCCGTTCCATCCTCAGCCCAGCATTATCTCTCACAGAGGCCACAGAGGTCACAGAGAAATTCAACCAGCCCTCCGTGACCTCTGTGACCTCTGTGAGAGCCCGCCGTTTCAGTTCGCCGGCCCGATCGCCATGGCCGGGACGCGCATCGCGGCGGCCGTGGCGGACGACTCGCGCGTGTAGAAGCCGTTCCCCTCGCCGCCGCCGAGCTCCAGCACCCAGCGGTACGCCTGCACCACGTCGCGCCGGAAGCCGTCGACGCACCCCCACAGGTACACCTGGAAGCGGCGGTACTGCGCCTTCCCCCAGCGCCCCTCGATCTCCTCGCGGTGCGCGTCCAGCCGCTCCGCCCAGTGGCGCGTGGTGAGCTCGTAGTTGCGCGTGTCGTTGTACACCGCCAGCACGCTGAACGGCGACCGGGCCACCTCGCCCAGGTAGTCGTGGATGCACACCGGCGAGCCGTTGCCGGGAAAGATGTGCTTCTCGAAGAACGCCGACACGTCGTACTTCCGCCGGGTGGCGCTCGCGTCCAGGCAGACGCGGCCGCCGGGCTTGAGCAAGCTGGCGTACTTCTTCAGCGTGCGCCCGTAGTCCGGCAGGTGCTCCGTCACCCCCAGGTTCACGATGGCGTCGTAGCGCTCCGCCGGCTGGTGCGCGAACAGGTGCTCGCGCAGCACCCGGCAGGGGAGCTTCTTCCGCTGGATCAGCGCGTTGATGAAGCGCTCCGACGCCTGCGAGAGGGTGAGCGAGGTCACTCGGATGCCGCGCTCGCCGGCGTACTCCGTCCATGCGCCCCATCCCCCGCCCACGTCCAGCACCCGCTCCCCCTCGCGCACCCCGATCGCGTCGAGCGCGAAGTCCAGCTTGCGCCGGATCCCCGCCTCCAGCGGCTCGCCATCGTGCTCGAACACGCCCTGCGAGTAGCAGCGGTGCGCCCCGTCCAGGAAGGCGAGGTAGAAGTCCGGGTCCTCGTCGTAGTGCCCGGCGATGTAGCGCGCGTCGCTCTTCACCTGGCCGTACAGGAGCGGGCGGATGAACTTCCAGGCCCAGAGGAGCGGATGCCGGTCGCGGAAGAGGTCGCGCAGCGAGAGCACCTTCAGGATGTCGCCCTCCAGGTCCAGCGCGCCGGCCAGGTACGCCTCGCCGATGGCCATCACGTCGAGGGTGCTGAGCGCGGCGACGCCGCTCCCCTCCTTCACCACCAGCGTGAACGCCGGGTCCCGTCCCCCGAACACGTGCCTCGGCCCCCCCGCGAGCTGCAGCCCGAACGGCACCGGATCGGCCGCGGAGAAGAAGCCGTCGTACCGCTTCTCGAGCATCGAGACCAGGCGCTGGAACCTGCGCTCCATCGTGAATCTCTCCTGCGGACGGGCAAGGCGGGGGCGTGCGGGGAGGGAGACAAAATGCGGTAGTGGACGCCGACAGACAAGAATTTGCATCTCGCGGAGTCACGGAGGACCGGAGAGAACGTCGCCCGGCCTCTCCGGTCCTCCAGTGCCTGCGCGCGAGACGCGGTTACCGCAGCGTGCGGTTCAGCAGATCGGCGATGCGGTACCCGGCCAGCGCGAGCCGCGGCTGCGCGGTGGACCAGGCGAGCGGCAGGTAGCGCGCCGGCGCGGGCCGGCCACGCTCCAGCCAGGCGGGAAAGAGCGTCCGCTGGGCGATCGCCACCCCTTCGCGCGACCACCGCTCGTACTCCCCCGGAAGGAGGCGGCCGCGCGACCACGCCGGCGTGTAGCGCCCCTCCAGCGCCCGGGCGACGCGGCCCACGTAGCCCGCCTCGTCGCGCGCGCCCCTCCAGGGCACCGAGGAGCCGACCAGCGCGTCCCAGTAGGCGTGCAGGTTGTTGCGCGGGTAAATCCCCGCGAGCAGGAAGAGGTTGCCGCCGCGGTCGCCGTTGGGGTCCTGCGGGGTGATGCGGGCGCTGTTGTGCAGCGGCTGGTGCGCGTCGCCCACCAGGTGGAGGACCCACGCGAGCGCCACCGACCGCGCCGAGTCCGACGCCGAGGCGTCCGCCAGGGTGGCGGCGAGGCGCGGGAGCTGGTTCACGAGCTGTCCGTCGGTCCCCTTGTCCGGACGGTCGATCACCGGGCCGCCGGGCGTATCCTGCTGCCAGAAGAAGTTGACGTAGTGCCAGTCCGAATGCGCGTACACGTTGCCGACGACGCCGCGGCTGCGGATCAGGTCCGCCCACACCGCCGCCATGATGAACAGCTCGCGCCCGTGGTCCGGGCCCGTAACCTCCGACGCCAGCGCGGAGATGCCGGAGTTCGCGGGCGCGTTCGTCAGCAGCCGCACGGCCGCGGCCTGCGCGCGCGGCGACAGGTGGTCCCACGCGACCCGCGCCGCCACCCGGTGCCCCAGCTCGTCCCACGCGTACGCCGGCGTCGACATCAGCCCCAGCGCCGCCAGCGCCGCGGCGGCCACGTGTCCCAGCTTCATCGCTCTTCTCCTGGTTCGATGATCGACCCCACCATACCGGATCCGGTGCAAGCGAGGTGTCATCCTGAGAGACGGTCAAGTAACCACCCGGAAGACGTCATCCTGAGAGGGTGTTGCTGAACCCGTTCTTCGGACACCCCTGGGGTGTCATCCTGAGGCCCGGCCACGTGGAATCAGCGTTCACTCCGATGGCGGCAGGGCCGTGAGGATCTGATTGCGGCCACGTCGGAGCCGGCTGCGGAAGCTCGCGCGGAAGCCACGGCCTCACGTTCACTCGTCGATGCCGCGCAGGAAAAGCCAGGCATCGACGAGTGCCTGCGTGGACGCGGCGATCGTGCGGGCTTCCGCGGCGAGCTCCTGCGCATTCCTCGGCCAGATCCTCACGGCCCTGCCGTCTGCAGCGCTGACGCCAGGATGGTGTGGCCGGGCCTCAGGATGACACCTGTCGTGCCGCGGGAATGTGCGCGTTTAGCAACACCCTCTCAGGATGACGTCTCGGGGCACGAGGTTTCTCGACAGTCTCTCAGGATGGCACGACGGTGATTGGTTTCGCGGCTCGGCGTCAGCTGTTGGCCGCGCCCTCCAGCCGCGTCTCCTCGATCGCCACCCCGCGCTCCCGCAGCGCGTCGATGTAGGCTGCGGCCGGGACGCCCTCGTCCGGCGTCCAGACGCCGGGCTCCACGTCGCCGGCGGCCTGCAGCGCGCCGGTGATGGCGAGCGAGTAGCCGGTGGTGCGCATCATCGCCGTGATCCCCGTCTCCGGGTCGAAGCGGTCCAGCAGGTCCCAGCGCAGCAGCAGCGGCTCGCCGTCCTTCTCCCCCTCGACCTCGACGCGGAGCGCCACCAGGTCCGGGCTGGTGCGCGGGTCCTTCTTCAGCCGCGGCCCGACGACGGCCATGAAGGCGTCGCGCGGCACCACCCGCTGCCCCTTCACCTCCACCGGCTCCAGCTCCAGCAGCCCCAGGTCGCGGATGGTCTCCATCGCCTTCGCGTGCCCCGGGTAGCGCAGCGTCTTGTACTCCATGGTGGGGATCTTCCCCTCGTAGCGCTGCGCCATGGTGGAGAGCCCGCCCGCGGTGTGGAAGGCCTCCAGCGTGCCCACGACCGGGAACTCGATCTCCTCGATCTCCGAGAGCGCCTTCACCTGCGTGGGACGGCCGTCGCGCAGGACCCAGGAGAGGGTGGTGTAGTAGTCGAGGACGCCTTCCAGGGAGTAGACGATCTGGTAGTTGAGCGGCGGCTCGGGGTGCTGCGGGAGCCCGCCCACCTTGATGCGGGCGGCGGAGACGGTGTCGAGCTGGCGGATGCCGTGCTCGGCCAGGATGTTCACCATCCCGGGCGCGAGCCCCGAGTCGGGGACGGCGCTCACGCCCTTCTCGCGGGCGCGCTCGTGCAGCCCCTTCTGCTGCAGCACGATGTCGGTGTTGCCGCCCAGGTCGCAGTAGTGCGCGCCCGAGTCGATGGCGGCCACCGTCATCCCCAGGTTGAAGTAGTAGGGGAAGGCGTTCATCACCGCGGCGGCGCCCTCCATCGCGTCGCGCACGGCGGTGCGGTCGTTGGCGTCGAGCTGAAGGGCGGTGAGCCGGCCGCCGAGCCAGGGGTGCAGCGCCTCGCGCAGCGAGTCGACGGCCACGTCGGCGATCACCACATCGTGCTCGGTGTGCCTGAGAAGATCGTACGCGCACGCGCTCCCCTGCTGACCCGCGCCCAGCACCAGCATCCGCATAGGGGCAACTCCTCGGAGTGTTCAGAAGATTGAATGTCCCGGACGCGGGGAGGCGCCGGGACGGGGTGTCGCACGCGCACGTGTACGGGGGCCCGCGCGAGAGGCGCGGAAGATAGCGGGCGAGGGCGGCGGGCGCAAAAAGACGGGGCCTCACGCAGAGACGCGGAGGCGCGGAGAGGGCACGGCGGCTCTCCTCCGCGCTTCAGCGTCGCCGCGTGAGATCAACCGACCAGGCCGAGCACGTCCTCCTGGCGATCGAGGAAGTAGTCGGGGCGCTCGGCCAGCAGCGTCTCGCGAGGGAAGGGGCCCCAGAGGGCGGCGGCGGTGCGGGTGCCGGCGGCGCGCCCCGCCGCCATGTCGTGTGGCGAGTCGCCCACGAAGAGCGCCTCGGCCGGCGTCACGCCGAGGCGCGTGAGCGCGAGCTCGACGGGCTCCGGGTGCGGCTTGGCGTTCTCCACGTCTTCGGGGGTGACGACGACGTCGACCAGGTCGGTGATCCCGCAGAGATCCATCCCCCGCAGCGTGCCGCGGCGCAGCTTGCTGGTCACCACCGCCAGCGGAACGCTGCGCCGCCTGAGCTCCGCGACGGTCTCGACGGCGCCGGGAAAGGGGCGGAGGAGGACGTCGTGGTGCTCGTCCTGGAAGGCGCGGTAGGTGGCGAGCATCGCGTGGCGCTCGGCGTCGTCGCGCGCGAAGCGGGCGATCTGCGTCTCCAGCGGCGTGCCGAAGCCGGCCAGCCACGCCTCGTCGGGCGGGCACTCGCCCAGGTGCGTGGTCATGGTGTGGCGGTAGCACCGCATGATCAGCTCGGTGCTGTCCGCCAACGTCCCGTCGAAGTCGTAGAGAACCGCGCGGATGGAAGGGAGAGATCCAGTCACGGCGCCGCGTGCTGGAATTGTGAATCAGCGTGCGTCATGTAGCGCCGGCGATCGGTGTTCATGGAAATCTCGATGCTGTCCAGCGCGTCCTCCGCCCAGCCGAACGCCTCGGGGTCGTCCAGCATGTTCACCAGCGTCGTCATCACCGCATCGAGGTCTACGCTGCCGTTCAATCGCGCCACGTGCAGCAGGGCCGTGGCCACATTTCGCCTCACCCATGGATCAGGGTGCGAGGCGTTCGCCAGCGCCATCCGCTCGGCATACGCGAAATCGGGCCCGTGCAGCGAGAGGCGGAGGAGCGCGTACATGACCTTCTGAGGATCGCCGGACGCGAGCCATCGCTCCGCCACGTCGCGCCGGATCGGCCCCAGCCCGTAGCGCCTCGCACTCACCGTCACACCAGCACCCTCACGCGACGGGCTGTCGGGCAGGTGCTGACGGCGCTCCGGCCCCGGGATGCCGCACGCCGAGGAAGACTTCGAAATCGTCCAGCGCCGCGTCGGCCCAGTCGGTCACCTCGGGGTCCTCGTGCAGGGCATGGAGCAGCCGCAGCGAAGCGTCCACGTCCATTCGACCGTGAACGCGCGCGATGTGGCCGAGCGAAGTCGCTGCATTCCGCCGGACCATGACATCAGGATGCGTGGCGTGTTCCCTGGCCAGTTCCTCCGCGCGCTTCCAGTCTGGACCATGCAGCGCGAGGCGCAGTAGCGCGAGCGAAATCTCGCGTGGGTCGCCCGAGTCGAGCGCGCGCTGAGCCGCGGCAGCGGAGATCGGTCCCCGGTCCTGGTTCACCAGCTTGCGCCTGCTCATAGGATTCTTCCCCGACGGTCGGCCATCCCGTGTCGGATGAACGCGTTCTTCATCTCCTGCGCAAGCTTTCCCCACGGACACACATACCCGTGAAACGTATCGCCGTTCAGCATCGGGGCGAGCGTGAGAGCCTCGAACCGCAGGACGATGAACTCCCGGAGCTCGTAGTCGATGCCTACGCGGACTGCCGACGTAGGCTTCGTCGGCACGGAAAAATCCAGCGCGTCCTGCCCGTCTCGCGGCTCGCGCCCGACGTTCCAGCGCTCGAACGGACCGTGCTTACCGGAGTTGGCCCAGTACTCCCGCCTCCATACCGGGCCTAACCCACAGCGCTCGTCATCATCCCCACCACCCTCGCCACGCTGCATCGGCCCGGCCGCTCAGGTGCGCATGACCCCGCGGAGGGCGAGGAAGATAGATTGTCCAGAGTGCCTTGTCCAGAGTGTGCGGAAACTATCCGCAGATGGACAGCGTCTCCCTCTGCGTCTCTGCGCCTGTGCGAGATCTACTGATCCAGGGCCAGCACGACGGCTCCGGCACCGGGCATCGAAAGCCGCCCATCCGGCGACAGCGTGGCGAGCTCGCCCTCCACCTCGCCGCCGAAACGGCCCTCCTCGGTCGCGAGATAGAGGGTCCACGGCCCGGGCGGAAGCTCCGTCTCCAGCGCACCATCGAACGAGACGACGAGCAGGAGCCCGCTCCCGCCGTCGCCGGTGCGGAGGAGGGAGAGGGCGTCGGGGCCGAGCGCGTGGACGGCGAACGCGGCACGGTCGCGGCGGCGGAGCGCGGGGTGGGTGCGGCGCAGGTGCAGCAGCGCCCGGTGCAGCGCGAGAATCCCGGCGTGCGGCATCCGCTCGCGCTCGCCCCACTCCAGCTTCGAGCGGGTGAAGGTCTCCTCCGCCTGCGGGTCGGGGATGCGCTCGCGCGTCTCCGGGTCGGCGAAGGCGCTGAACTTCTGGAACTCCTTCCGCCGGCCCTCCGTCACCAGCCGTCCCAGCTCTTGCGGGTGGTCGGTGAAGTAGAGGAAGGGCGACGAGGCCGCCCACTCCTGCCCCATCCAGAGGAGCGGCGTGTAGGGAGAAAGGAGGAGCAGCGCCACCGCCGCCCGGTACGCGGCAGGGTCGATCCCGTGGTGGAGCCGGTCGCCCAGGGCGCGGTTCCCCACCTGGTCGTGGTTCTGGATGCAGTGCACGAACGCCGCGGGCGGAAGCCCCTCCGCCATGGTGCCGCGGGGGCGGCCATGGTTGGGCGAGGTCTGCCCCTCGTAGAACCACCCCTTCCGCAGCGTCTCCACGATCTCTTCGACCGTGCCGCCGTAGTCCGTGAAGTAGGACTCGTGGTCCCCGGCGAGCCTGCGCCGGAGCTGGTGGTGGAAGTCGTCCGCCCAGACGGCGTCGATCCCCAGCCCGCCCTCGGCGCGCGGCGTCACCACCCTCCGCTCGTTGCGCTCGTCCTCGGCGATGAACACGAAGTGGCGGCCGGGCGGGAGCGACTCGCGCACCCGCCGCTCCATCTCCGTGAGCACGTGCTCGGCCGAGTCGTCGACGATGGCGTGGGTGGCGTCCAGCCGCAGCCCGTCGACGTGGTACTCGTGCGCCCAGTGCAGCGCGTTGTCGATCACGAACTCGCGGACGGACGCGCTGTCGGGCCCGTCGAAGTTCACCGCGTCGCCCCAGGGCGTCTGGTGGCGGCCGGTGAAGTAGCGGCCGCCGGTGAAGGCGTGCAGGTAGTTCCCCTCCGGCCCCAGGTGGTTGTAGACCACGTCGAGGACCACGGCCAGCCCGCGCGCGTGCGCCGCGTCGACGAAGCGCCGCAGGCCGTCGGGCCCGCCGTACGTCGCCTGCGGGGCGAAGAGCGAGACGCCGTCGTACCCCCAGTTGCGCGCGCCGGGGAAGGAGGCGACGGGCATCGGCTCCACCGCCGTCACCCCGAGCGACGCCAGCTCGTCCAGCCGCCCGATGGCGGCGTCGAAGGTGCCCTCGGGGGTGAAGGTGCCCACGTGCAGCTCGTAGATCGCGAGCTCGTCCAGCGGCACGCCGGTCCATCCCTCATCCGACCAGGCAAAGCCCGAAGGATCGACCACCTCCGACGGGTCGTGCACCCCGTCCGGCTGCGAGCGCGACGCGGGGTCGGGAAAGGCGTCGCCGCCGCCGAGCCGGTAGCGGTAGCGCGCGCCGGCGCCGATCCCCTCCACCTGTGCCGCGAACCACCCCGCGCCGACGGGGTGGAGGGGGCGCACCGTCTCCGCCGCGGGGCCGTAGAGCACCACCTCGACCGACTCGTGCCCCGGCGCCCAGACGCGGAACTCGACGCCGGACCCGTGCGGGTTCGCGCCGAAGGGGAGGCGCCAGCCGTGCCCGCTCATCGCGCCTCGCCGTTGGGGACGGCCATGAGCACCACCATCGACCGCCCCTCGAGCCGCAGCTTGTCGCCGACCACGTAGCGGTGCGTACCCGCCTGCAGCTCCGGCTCGTTGGTGTCCAGCATCACCAGCCACTCGCGGTCCCGGCCGAACTCCGGCACGGTGAACTCGATCGCCGCGCCGTCGGCGTTGAAGAGGAGGAGGAAGTCGTCGTCGGTGATCTGCTCGCCGCGCTCGTTCCACTCCTCCATCGCCCCACCCCCCAGCGCCATCCCGAAGCAGCGCACGAACCCCGAGTTCCACTCCTGGTCGGTCATCTCGCTCCCGTCGGCGCGGATCCAGGCCAGGTCCTTCACCTCGCTGCCGCGGATCTCGCGCCCGCGGAAGAACTTGCGCCGCCGGAAGGTGGGGTGCTCGCGCCGCAGCGCCACCACGTGGCGGGTGAACTCCAGCAGCCGCCGGTCGTCGTCGGAGAGCTCCCACCCCACCCAGCCGATCTCGTTGTCCTGGCAGTAGGCGTTGTTGTTGCCGAACTGCGTGCGCCCCAGCTCGTCGCCGCCGCAGATCATCGGCACCCCCTGCGAGAGGAGGAGGGTGGCGATGAAGTTGCGCTTCTGCCGCTCGCGCTGGCACACGATGTCGGCCCGGTCGGTGGGCCCCTCCACCCCGAAGTTGTACGACAGGTTGTCGTCCGTCCCGTCGGCGTTGTTCTCGCCGTTGGCCTCGTTGTGCTTGTGGTTGTAGCTCACCAGGTCGTTCAGCGTGAACCCGTCGTGCGCCACGATGAAGTTGATGCTGGCGTGCGGCCGCCTCCCGTCGAGCTCGTAGAGGTCGCTGGACCCGGTGAGCCGGTACCCCAGCTCCCCCAGCGTGCCGGGATCGCCGCGCCAGTAGGAGCGCACGGTGTCGCGGTACTTCCCGTTCCACTCGGCCCAGAGCACGGGGAAGTTTCCCACCTGGTACCCGCCCTCGCCCACGTCCCAGGGCTCGGCGATCAGCTTCACCTGGCTGATCACCGGGTCCTGGTGGATCACGTCGAAGAAGGCCGAGAGGCGGTCGACCTCGTGGAGCTCGCGCGCCAGGGTGGCCGCCAGGTCGAAGCGGAAGCCGTCGACGTGCATCTCCTGCACCCAGTAGCGCAGGGAGTCCATCACCAGCTGCAGCGTCTGCGGGTGGCGCAGGTTGAGCGAGTTGCCGGTGCCCGTGTAGTCCATGTAGAAGCGCGGGTCGCCGGGCACCAGGCGGTAGTAGGTGGGGTTGTCGATCCCCTTGAAGGAGAGGGTGGGCCCCAGGTGGTTCCCCTCGGCGGTGTGGTTGTAGACCACGTCGAGGATCACCTCGATCCCCGCCTGGTGGAGGGTCTTCACCATCTCCTTGAACTCGCGCACCTGCTCGCCGTAGTCGCGCGCGAAGGCGTAGCGCCCCTCGGGGGAGAAGTAGTTGAGGGTGCTGTATCCCCAGTAGTTGCGCAGCCCGCGCTCGATCAGGAAGGGCTCGTCGGCGATCTCGTGCACGGGGAGGAGCTCCAGCGCCGTCACCCCCAGCGACTTGAGGTGGTCGACGATGGCCGGGTGCGCCACCGCCTTGTACGTCCCCCGCATCTCCTCGGGGATGTCGGGGTGGAGCATGGTGAGGCCCTTCACGTGGGCCTCGTAGATCACCGTCTCCGTCCAGGGGATGTTCGGCCGCACGTCGCCCGTCCAGTCGAAGCGGTCGTCGACCACCACCCCCTTGGGCACGCCCCAGAAGTCGTACTCGTCGTCCATCACCCAGTCTTCGCCGGGCTGGTCGAAGGGATAGGCGAAGGGGTGCGCCTCGAGCTTCACCGGACCGGCCAGGGCGCGGGCGTAGGGGTCCACCAGGAGCTTGAAGGGGTTGCAGCGCTTCCCCTTCCCCACGTCGTACGGGCCGTTGACCCGGTAGCCGTAGAAGGTGCCCGCCCCCACCCCGGGAACGAAGCCGTGCCAGACGAAGCCGGTGCGCTCGCGCAGCCGGAAAGTGCGCACGGGGTCGGCGTCGCCGGGCTGGGCGAAGATGCAGAGCTCCACCTCGTAGGCGAGCTCGGAGTAGAGGGCGAAGTTGGTCCCCTCCTCGCCGGGTGTCGCGCCCAGCGGGTAGGGCTTCCCGGGCCATGCCGTCGTCGCCGTCTCAAGGAAACCGGGGACCTGCGGGTAGGTGGGCTTGCGGCTCTGACCTTGATCCATCGGGCGCGGAAGACTCTTCTGCCTGCGTGTGGGTTCGTTTCGCATGGGGCGAGCGAACCGGAGATTCCCGTGCCGCGGCAAGGACAGCGGCGAACGGGCGAAGAACGACAGCCGGCGGAGAGGCCGGCGGTCGCGAATCCACGACGGGTCGAATCCACGACGGGTTGGATCATCCCCGCCGGACGTACGTCCACGACGGGTTGGAAACCCGCCGCTGGAACGGCACGAAGTCCGCCTGCGCGGACTGCGGGCGCGGCTCCGTCGCGCGACCGCGGTCGACGGCGCGGCTGATGCCGGGGCGCGCCCGGTTCTTGCTCCCTCGCGCGGGGCCCGCGAACCCGGCGGGCCGACCCGTCCCGCGACCCAACCGGACCCGTGACCGCGACCGACAATACCGGGGCGCGCCCCGCGGCGGCAAGCGCCGCCGGGCGCATTCCCCGCTCCACCTACCGCCTGCAGCTCAACCGCGGCTTCACCTTCCGCGACGCCGCGGAGATCGTTCCCTACCTGCGCGAGCTGGGGATCGGCGACCTGTACGCCTCGCCCTACCTGCAGGCGCGCCCCGGGAGCATGCACGGCTACGACATCACCGACCACGGCGCGCTGAACCTCGAGATCGGCACCGAGGACGACCACGCGCGGATGGCGGCGCTGCTGCGCGAGCACGGAATGGGCCACCTGCTCGACATCGTCCCCAACCACATGGGGATCGGCGGGCACACCAACCCCTGGTGGTGGGAGGTGCTGGAGGGCGGGCCCGACTCGCCGCGCGCCGGCTACTTCGACGTCGACTGGCACCCGCACAAGCCGGAGCTGGAGGGGAAGGTGCTCCTCCCCGTGCTCGGCGACCAGTACGGCGAGGTGCTGGAGCGGGGCGAGCTGAAGCTGGTCTACCACGACGGCCGCTTCCGCATCGAGTACTTCGAGAACCGCTTCCCCGCCGCCCCCGCCTCGACCGCCGCGGTGCTGCGCGAGGCGCTGGCCCGGCTCGATGGCGTGCTCGACATCGACCACCCCGACCGGATGGAGCTGGAGAGCATCGCCACCGCGCTGGCGCGCCTCCCGGCCCGGCGGCGCACCGATCCGCCCAGCGTGGAGGAGCGGCGGCGCGAGAAGGTCGTCACCCAGCGCCGCCTCGCCGGCCTCTACGAGCTGTCGCCCGCCATCGCGCTGGCGATCGACCAGGCGGTGGCCGCGTTCAACGGCACGCCGGGCGACGCGCGCTCCTTCGACCAGCTCGCGGCGCTGCTGGACGAGCAGCCCTACCGGCTGACCTTCTGGCGGGTGGCGGCGGAGGAGATCAACTACCGGCGCTTCTTCGACGTGAACGAGCTGGCGGGCGTGCGGGTGGAGGTGCCCCAGGTCTTCCAGGACACGCACCGCCTCATCCTCCGCCTGGTGCGCGAGGGAAAGGTCACCGGGCTGCGCATCGACCACCCCGACGGGCTCTTCCACCCGCGCGACTACCTGCGCGACCTGCAGCGCGAGACGGTGGGACTGGCCGCGCGCGAGCGCTTCTACGTCGTCGTGGAGAAGATCCTCACCGGCGACGAGCGGCTCCCGGAGGAGTGGCCGGTGGCGGGGACGGTGGGCTACGCGTTCCTGAACCGGGTGAACGGCCTCTTCGTCGACCGCCGCAACGAGGGGGCGATCGACGAGGCGTACCGGCGCTTCACGGGCCTGCGGGCGCGCTTCCGCGACCTGGTGTACGAGAAGAAGCTGCTCATCCTCCGCTTCGCGCTGGTGAGCGAGCTCACGGTGCTCACCACCCGCCTCTCCCACCTCTCCGAGCGCAACCGCCGCTACCGAGACTTCACCTGGGGGGCGCTGCGCGACGCGCTGCGCGAGGTGATCGCCTGCTTCCCCGTCTACCGCACCTACGTCGACGCCTTCAACGGCGTGGTGAGCGACGTCGACCGGCGCCACGTGGACCACGCGGTGCGGCTGGCCCGGCGGCGCAACCCCACCATGAGCGGCTCGCTCTTCGACTTCGTGCGCGACGTGCTGCTGCTGCAGTGGCCCGAGGGGCTGGACGAGGAGGCGCGGCGCGAGCACGCCGGCTTCGTGATGAAGTTCCAGCAGCTCACCGGGCCGGTGATGGCGAAGGGGGTGGAGGATACGGCCTTCTACGTCTTCAACCGCCTGGTGTCGCTGAACGAGGTGGGGGGCGAGCCGGACCGCTTCGGCGTGTCGGTCGACGAGTTCCACGCCTTCAACGCGGAGCGCGCCGCGCGCTGGCCGGGAGCGCTCTCCGCCGGCTCCACGCACGACACCAAGCGCAGCGAAGACGTGCGCGCTCGCATCAACCTCCTCTCCGAGATCCCCGGCCCCTGGGCAGAGGCGTTCAACCGCTGGGCGGAGATGAACCGCGCGCACCGCCGCGACGAAGACGGCGACCCGGTGCCCGACGCGAACGACGAGTACCTCCTCTACCAGACGCTGGTGGGGAGCTGGCCGCTGGGGGAGATGGACGGCGCCGCGCGCGAGGCCTACGCGGCGCGCATCCAGCAGTACATGGACAAGGCCACGCGCGAGGCCAAGGTCCACACGAGCTGGATCAACCCCAACGAGGCGTACGACGAGGGCCTGCGCGAGTTCATCGCCGCCATCCTGGCCGACGAGGCGTTCGTCTCCGACTTCGCGGCCTTCCAGCGCCCGCTCGCGCGGCTGGGGATGGTGAATTCACTCGCGCAGACGCTGGTGCGCATCGCCTCTCCCGGCGTTCCCGACGTCTACCAGGGGCAGGAGGTCTGGGACTTCTCCCTGGTCGACCCCGACAACCGCCGCCCGGTGGACTACGCGCTGCGCCGGCGGATGCTCACGGAGCTGCGCGAGCGGATGCACGGCGACCGCCGCGCCCTCTGCCGGGAGCTGGTGGAGAGCTGGGAGGACGGCCGCCCCAAGCTGTACCTGACGCACGTCGCCCTCTGCGCGCGCCAGGACCACGCGGATGCGTTCAAGGCGGGCGAGTACCTCCCCGTGGCGGCCACGGGGGCGCGCGCGGAGCACGTGGTGGCGTTCGCGCGCCGCGGCGGCGGGAGCACGCTCCTCGCCGTCACCCCGCGCCTGGTGGCGACGCTCACGCGGGAGAGGGACTTCGCGATCCCCGACGGGAGTGTGTGGGGCGACACGGCGCTGGCGGGCGAGGTCGTCGCGGGGCGCTGGCGCAATCTCTTCACCGGCGAGGAGCACGATTCGCTGCGGCTCGCGGAGGTGCTGGCGGACTTCCCCGTCGCGCTCCTCGTCCGCGTGCAATCCTCCGATTGAGAAACGGCGGTTTCACACAGAGGAAGCAGAGGAAGCAGAGGAATCAGAGCGCCACCCGCAGTTCTCTGGTTCCTCTGGTCCCTCTGTGTGAGATTCTGTTCAGTATCTCCCAGGATCCAACCGGACCCCGATGATCTATCGCTGGCTGGCGGATGCGGTGCTGGTGGCGCACCTGGCCTTCACGCTGTTCGTGGGTCTGGGAGCGCTGCTGGTGCTGCGCTGGCCGAAGCTGGCGTGGGTGCACGTGCCCTGCGCGGCGTGGGGCGCGCTGATCATGTTCGCCGGGTGGGTCTGCCCGCTCACGCCGCTGGAGAACGGCCTGCGCGAGCGCGGTGGCCAGGCGGGCTACGAGGGGGGATTCATCGACCACTACATCGTCTCGGTGCTCTACCCGCGCGGCCTCACCCGCACCTTCCAGTTCGGCGTCGGTGCCTTCGTGGTGGTCGTGAACGCCGCCGTCTACGGCTCCATGCTCGCGCGGCGGAGGAAGCAGGGCGGCACTGCGAAGGTTGAATAGAAATCTCACACAGAGGGACCAGAGGAATCAGAGAACTGCGGGCTGTTTCTCTGGTTCCTCTGCTTCCTCTGTGTGAGGCTTTTTTCTCAGGATGATCCGCGCTCGGGCCCGGCGGTGGGCGACCACACCAGCCGCGTCGCCAGCGCCCAGCAGCAGACGGCGACGAAGCCGACCAGCTCGGCGACAGGGCGCACCGGGTGCCAGTCGGCGAAGATGCGGCGCGCGCCCTCGGCCAGGTTGCCCAGGCCGAAGGCGGTGCCCTGCGCCGGGCCCAGGTGCGTCCAGAGCACGGGGATCACGGAGTAGCGCACCAGCGCCAGCACCACCGCCAGGGATGCCAGCGACGCCGCCAGCCGCCGCGGCGACCCCGCGCTGAACACGCTCCAGGCGGTGATCGCCACCCCCGTCACCACCACCCACTGCACCAGCCCCGGCGGGGGGAAGAGGAGCTGCAGCACCTGCGCCGTGGCCACCGTGCCATAGGCCACCGCGAGCCATCCGGGGATCCCCGCCGGCGCCGCCCACGCCCCGCGCATCACCAGCACGTAGGCCAGCAGCAGCGCGAACACCCCCTCCACCAGCCCGAACAGGTGGTACTCCACGCCGTGCTCCACCGGGACGATCCCCGCGAGCACGGCACAGGCCAGGAAGAGCAGCGACGCGGCCACGGCGCGCTGCGCGGCGGTCCACGTCATCGGGGGAGCAGTTCGAGGGGTCCCGGACGGAGCTGGCGGCGGATCTTCTCGTCGAGCGCGGCGGCGCGCGCGCGGGCGGCGGGGGAGAGCGGCGCCTCCTGCGCGCGGCGCACGGCGGCCAGCGCCTCGGTGAGCACCTGGTCGTTGTCCGCGCGGTACCAGGGGCGCGCACCCGAGGCCAGCATCAGCTCCGCCCGGTCCAGGACGACGTTGGCCCAGAGCTCGGTGGCGGTGCGCGTCTGCGTGGTGTCGGAGGCGCGCTGGCGGGCGGCGAGCGCCTCTTCCTCGCCCTCGGCCAGGCGCGCGATGGCGCCCGCGGTGTCGCCGCCGATGGTCGCGCGCTGCGCCGCCTCCACCCGCTCGCGGGCGCGGGAGAGGTGCGGGGTGAAGGCGTCGGGCGCCACCGCCACCAGGGCGCCGGTCCGCACCTCGGCCGCGCTCTGCGGCGCGGCGCGGTAGAGGAGCACCGCCAGCACCGTCCCCACCAGCAGCAGCCCCAGCCCCGGCAGCACCCACGGGTCGCGCAGCCCGGACCGGGCCTCGGGCGCGGAGGGTGGGGATGCGGGAGCGGGCGAAGGTGCGGGGGCGGGAGCGTCCATTCGGGTCTGGAGGTGAGTGTGACGCGGGGTGAGGGTGATGGGTGCGGGTGATGTTGTGGGCGATTATGCGAGTAAACTCGCCGCTACAACTTCACACTGTCCGCCTTCGCGGACACCAACGGCACACACCGATCGCTGTTGAAGTCCGCGCAGGCGGACTGCGTGATGTTGTAGCGGCGGCTTCAGCCGCATCGTCGCGCCCTCCAGCACTAGGCGCTAGGCACTAGGCACTAGGCACTAGGCACTTCCGTCGACTCCCCTCGATTCCAGCAACTCCCGGACCTCGCCCCAGCGGATCGCCCAGTCGCCCAGGCGGCCGCGGTGGGGGCCGTGCCAGTCCGAGCCCCCGGTGCGGAAGAGGCCCATCTCCCGCGCCACCTTCTCGAAGAGCATCGACTCCACCGGCGGCGTGTTGGGGCGGAAGCACTCGATCCCGTTGAGCCCCCACGCGCGGAAGGTGCGGATCTCCTTGTCGAACACCTCCAGCTCCGGGTGCGCCCACACCGCCACGCCCCCCGCCGCGTGCAGCGCCTCGATCGCCTCGCGCACGCCGGGGAACTCCGTCTCCACGAAGGCGCTCCCGCCGTCCTTGAGGTACAGGTCGAAGGCCTCGCCCACGCTGCGGGTGTGCCCCGCCTCCTGCAGCGCGCGGGCGAGGTGGGGCCGCCCCAGGCTCGAGGCCTCGGGCCCGGCGACGCGCAGCACGTCTTCGTAGCGCACGCCCACGCCCATCCCCTGGAGGCGGCGCACCATCTCCTGCATCCGCCCGGCGCGGCGGTCGCCCGCGGCGCTCTGGTAGTCGCGCAGCGAGGGCGAGTTCGGGTCGATGAAGTAGCCCAGGATGTGGATCTCGTGCGGCCCGTGCCGGGTGCTGAGCTCGATTCCGGAGATCACGTCGATGGGCTGCCCGCGCGCGGCGGCCAGCGCCTCGTTCACGCCGGCCACGGTGTCGTGGTCGGTGATGGCGATCACGTCCAGCCGCCCCCGCACCGCGGCGTTCACCACCGCGGTGGGGGAGAGCTGCCCGTCGGAAGCGTGCGAGTGGATGTGCAGATCGACGCGCTTGAGCTGCATGGTCACCGGCGCCACGCGAGCCCGATCCCCCAGTCCGCCCCGCTCCCCAGGTTCACGCCCAGGCGCAGCACCAGGTTCGGCGCGAAGCGGAAGTCCGCGCCCACGTCGGCCAGCACGTCGAGCTCCGCGTCGTCGTCGGTGTCGCCGTCGCTGATCGCCGACGCCACCGCCAGCCGCGGGTGCACGAACGGGGTGACGTGCAGCCCGCTCTCCACGAAGGTGTGGCCGAAGATCAGCCCCACCTGCCCCGCGATCCCGTCCACGTCGCCCAGCACCGCCTGCCCGCCGAAAGTGAGGGCCACGTCGACGGGCTGCGTTCCCAGCGCCAGCGGCTGGCGCCAGTCGGCCCCCAGCAGCAGCTCGCCGCCGCCCAGGTCGGCGAAGCCGGCGCGCAGCCCCAGGTCGCCGGAGGCGAACGGGCGGCGCCAGATCCCCTCCACCGCCAGGTCGCCCGGCCCGTCGCTCAGGTAGATCCCGATGTCGCTCCCCCGCTCGGTGGACTGGAAGGGCAGGGTGAACACCTGCGCACCCGCCGGCGCGGCGGCGAAAACGATGGCCGCGAGGGCCGCGAACGATGCCTTCTTCATGCGTACTCTCCGTCTGTGCTCCGCAAGCAAAGCCCCGCCCTGGCCAGATTGGCCCGGCGAGGCACCCGGGAGCGGTAAGGCTACAAGTTCCAGACCAGTACCTTCGGTGCGTACCGAGGTTCCGGCAAAACGGCGCCTCACGCCGAGACGCGGAGACGCGGAGGAGGCGCGGCGGGTGAGCGCCAACCGTGGCGCGGCGGGGAAATCGCCGCTAATCTCTGTCGGGTAGTGTGTCCCCGCGATAATAGACACAAATGAACGCAGCTGGACCGACAGCGAGTCCACGCCCGCGGCGATCCCCGGCCATACTTCCGGCACCCCGGCCGCAGGTCCCCTATGACCTGCTGGGATGTATCCAGGAGCCGCTTTCCCTCCTTCTCTGGCACGCGCTGCGGAACGTGAGCACGTGGGCAGAGGACGTTCCTTCTGCCGGACTCTTTCCACCGCCGCGTTCCATCGACACAGAGCTCTTCTCGGCAGGGAAACGACAGGCACCGGGCCTTTCGGCCCCGCTAGAGACCTTCGCAAGCCTCCGCACGACACCAGAGAAAGTCACGGGCGACGAGCTCGCCATCGCCTGCTCGGTCGTCTCCGACTGGGCGATGGAGCGCGGCCTTGCTCTCACGGGCGCGCAGTTCATCGAGGCGGCGGCCTACGCCCTCCCGGACGAAGCCCGCTGGGCCAACTGTGCGGGGCGAGTCTGCCGACGAGCCGGCGAGCATTCGCGCTCCGCCGTCTGGTACGAACGAGCCTTTCGCCTGGCCGTGCGGTCGGGGGACCGTGAAGAGGCGATCCGGTCGCTCCTCGGCTACGGCGGGCTCCTCTATGCGATGGGCACGTACGAGCAGGCGCGCCCGGTCTTCGCGCGCGCCGTGCGGCGCGCGACGCGCACGGGCCGCGCAAAGCAGGCGGCCGAGGCCGAGCACGACCTGATGACCATCGCGTCGGAAATTGGCACCTACCACCAGGGCGCATCGCACCTGCGCCGGGCGTTGCGGCATTATCCCGTGCACCACTGGCGCATCCCCTACCTGGTGCACGACTTCGCCTACCTGCTTATCCAGAGCCGCTTCTACTCGCCAGCGCTCCCGCTGCTGCACCACGTCGCGGCGTTGATCAAGGCACCACCGGAACAGGCACTGGTCCTGAGCGCCATCAGCCGCGCGGCGGCGGGAGCGGGCCGGTACGCCGAGTATCGCCGTTTCCGCGAAAGCAGCCTGGCGCTACTGACCCTGTACGACGAGCACGCACCGGCTGCGTACCGCAACCTCGCCTTGGCGGCGCACCTTGCCAACGATGCGGGCGAAGCCGCCCGGATCGCCGCCGAGACCGTGACGCTGGCACGCGAGCGACGCGAGCGCGACATCGCGGAAAGCTGTGAGCGCCTGCTGGCACAACTGGCCGCCGGGGAACCCGCGCCACGCGAAACGGCCCCGTCAGAAGCGGACCGCGTCGCCGAGCTGTCTCAGAGGCTCCTGTCCCGCCTCCGCCGATGGCAGACGCCCGGCCGGGGACGTCCCGTGAGCCGATTCGAGCGCTGAATCCTCAGTTTCCCGAACCGAACGAGCCGCCGCCGCGTCCTGCGCCGGTGGTGTTCGTGCTGTCACCCACCTCTGGCGCGCCCGCGTCCGAGGTGGCAAGCGCACCCTCCCCTCCCGGGCCGCGGACGGACGGCTTCGTACCCGGCTCCACGTAGTTGCCCGACCCGAACGATCCCCCGCCGGCATCGAAGCGCACCGGCATTCCCCCACGCGTGGCCGCAGTAGGAGAGTTCGCGCACCCCGTCAGCAGGGCCGCGGCGAAAACGAGAACACGTCGATCCATAGGAGCTCCCAGGTCTCAAGAAGTCGGCGTACGGCACGAGCCAGTTTAAACGCCAAGTACGTGAGCCGCCATGATGCGCCACTCAATTACGTTCCGGACAGGAATTGCCACCAAATCACTCCCGCCAACAATCGCCGCATATTCCCAGACATACGTCCCCTTAAGATCGATGGAGGTGCAAGCGGGGAACGGCTCCATCGCGCAAGAAGGAAGCAGATGAAGTCAGACGAGAGCGCTGCGGAACTGGCGCGGATCCGGAGTGCGCTTCGCGGCGCGATCGAACGGCTGACACTGCGGGCGGTCGCACTCCAGGTCGGGATGTCGCCGACCGGCCTGCAGCAGTTCGTGGCCGGCGGCGCCTCCCCCTACGGGAAGACGCGCCAGAAGGTGAGGGCGTGGTACTACCGCGAGGCGGGTTTCGCCTCGATTCCCGCCCAGGATGCGGCGTTCCTGCTGCGGCGCTTGGTGGGGACCCTTCCCGAGCCCGACACCGGCGTTGCGCGGTTGCTGCGTTGCGTGGAGGAGGCGTATGCCTCGGCGGGGATGTTCGCGCCCGGGTGGGTGGCGGAGGTGCGGAATGCGCTGGCGGCGGCGCCCGGACCACCTGGATAACGAGATACGAAGACATAGAGGAGGCGTCCGCAGCCTCTCTCTGTGTCTCCGTGTCTCTGCGTGAGGCCCGTGTCAGCCCGCCTTCGAACCGGCGTCGGAATTGCAACCAACTCCGCCTCATTCCCCATAACTCGAACGGAGGAAGGGAGATGAAGAAGCTCAAGCTGACGCCGGAGGAGCTGCGCGTGGATTCGTTCTCCGTCCAGGAGCTGCGCACGGACGAGCGGCGGACGGTGAAGGCCTACGTGACCATGCTGCCACTCACCTGCCCGGAGTGCTCGCGAACCCGCGGTCAGCCGACCTGCTGAGCGCTCCTCACCCAAAAACACGAAGACGCAGCGGAGCCGTCCGCGGCCTCTCTCTGCGTCTCCGTGTCTCTGCGTGAGAACGCCGTTCAGCTCAGGCGGCCTGCGCTATCGCTGAGGACGGTTCCCGCATGCTTGACACCGCTGGCAATCGAACACTATTTGGACTCGGTCAATATTCCCGCGTAGCCGCATGGGCTTGTTCCGCGAAAGCATCCGTGTTCACTCACTAGTGTCCGGTCATAAGTCGAAGAGCCGCAACTGGTTGCATGTTGATTCCACCGGCATTGCGAGCTTTGCGCGCGAAAAGGCTTGAGAAAGCTCGATTTTCTCGAAGAGGCTGACACTCAGGATCTGTAACATTGTGTAGAGACTGAGTTCGCTGTGGAGGCGCTTCTTGAGGACCGCGACCAGCACGTAGGAGCAGATTGCGATCCAGATCTGGGTCCTGACGGCGTTGTCGGAGGTGCCGTAGAAGGCCTTGATGCGCAGGTGCTGCTTGATCCACTTGAAGAAGAGCTCGACGTGCCAGCGGCAGCGATAAAGCTCCGCTATCTCCCAGGCGCTCAGGCGGAAGTTGTTGGTCAGCAGGGTGATTGTCTTGCCGGTCTCCAAGTCGCGGTCCCGCACGCGCCGTAGCGGCTCCGGGTAACCCTGGGCGGAGCGAGCGGTCACCAGAACGACGGTCTGATCGCAGACCAGCCCCGTGGTCCGATCGACGGCGCGGGAGTAGCGCCGCTTGAAGCGCAGGTTCTTCTTGGCCCGCACGACGAAGCTGGCCTGGGCGAGGGTGAAGTTGTAGAGGCGAGCGAAATCCACGTAGCCTCGATCCATCACGTAGATCGCTCCGGCTTCGGGAAGCAGCTCGTCCAGGAGGGACACGTCCGAGCTGCGGGCTTCGGTGATCCACAGGAACGAGGGGATGCTCCCCCTGAGGTCGAGCAGGGTGTGGAGCTTGATCGCGCTCTTGGTGCGCCGGAAGTGAGCCCAGGGAAAGAGCGACAGGCACAGGCTGATGATGGTGGAGTCCAGAGCGTAGACGGTCTCCGCCAACTCCACGCCGAAGGAGTCGCCCGCATACAGCCGTCGAGCCTCGAGGATCAGGACCTGCGCGAAGTCGGCGTAGATGCGCCAGTTCCGCTTCTCGTTGGCATCCGCCAGGGTGCTGCGCGAA
>JBJMPM010000135.1:0-12164 GCA_045803205.1 Longimicrobiaceae bacterium | reverse complement strand
GGAAGGACTGCATCTTGAGGTGGATGTAAGCGGCAGACCTCTGCGGGCAGTCCCTGTACAATCGTTGTCCTCGGTGAAGCGTGTCATCAGCCCGCAACACTCTGTTTGTCTTTACACGACCGAGGACCAACTTCAGAGAGGGATCAGCAGTTATGAAACAGCCTATCCCGCCAAAGGCATTCAAGACTTCGTATTGGTGATTCTCGACGCACCTCCGGATCACTATGATCGCGCAAGGGCATCATTCGCCGCGGGTCTGGAATCGATTTCACAGCAATTCCCGGAGTCGCCCGTGGACATCTCCGGCTTTTTGGAGAAATTGCCCCGATATCAGCACATGATCTATTCGGCGGTAGTTCGTTTGCCTAAAGAGGACTACCTGGCTCTTCTGAGTGCCGACAAGTCTGTGTATCAGGAGGTTATCGAATATATCGCTGATCCAGAACTGTCGGGTGAATACGTGCTTCACATTCTGGAAGAGCACTTACTGCACGCTGTGGAACCAAACCCATACTGCGAGCACTATGAGACGGGAAACCCGGGCAAATTCGGTACAGGTGTGTTGGACAATGACGGGTGGATCGTCCGAGAGGTGCGGCGCTACGGCAGATTGCGCGAGAACGAGCTCCTTACCGACGCTGTTCTGCTTGATGAACTTCGTGGTCGGCAGGGCATTGTCAATCAGATCTATACAGCCGAATGCCACTCCTCACATCGGGCGCGTCTACAAGAAATCCTGACTGAGGCTGTAGCAGCCCTCGTCGATAATCCGATTTGGCAGAACCACATCAAATTTTCCCTTGAGCAGTGTGTGGAGCTCTCGAAACAACGACAGTTTACGCTCAGGATTCATGTTTTCAATCCCAGCAACATTCTGCTGAGTATTTTCCGTGTGGTTTCTGCTCCGACGCCAACGGAAGCATTGCGTGCCATTCCTATGTACTATATCCGCGTCCAGTATGATGACTCTGACGATTCGCAAATGTTTTCCGGGGAGATCATCGACGAGAAGCGGAATCCTGATTTCAGTAAGTTATTGAAAATATTCTATCATGACGACGCGTTCGCGCTTCTTTTCCCGCTCACATGGGGTGGGTACGATGAGAATGATCGTGAGGTGATGCGCTACGTAGGACTGCGCTATTCATCCTTCCGGTGCGACAGGGTCGAGAACGATCTGAAATTTTTCGAGTTTCGGGACTTCGAGTTTGTGGAGGCTGATTCGACGTTGGACCCATTTGAGGGTTTCTTCCAGTTCCTCATTCGCAATGAACTCTTCGTGTCGGAACTGGCTCAATTATTCGAAGACCACTGGGATGGGCAAATGATTCGGGCATAATTCCTGTTCGGATGTGCTGGCCTGGTTCGTGGGGACGCACGACGAGTACGACGACATCGACGTGGAGGCGATCTGATGGAGATCAGCGTGCGGCCAATTCGCACCGAGGACGACTACGACGCGGCGCTGGCCGAGGTGGATGCGCTGATGGACGCGGCACCGGGGACGGCGGAGGGGGACCGCCTCGAGGTGCTGGTGAAGCTGATCGAGGCACACGAGGCCGAGCACTGGGTGATCGACGTGCAGGCACGAGATGCGGGCAGAGTCACGGGTGCGTAGCAATCCCTGGAAACGACGCAGAGGCACGGAGAGAGCTCGCCGACTCTCTCCGTGCCTCTGCGTCTCTGCGTGAGACCCGCTCAGCCGAGGGCGGGCACCGTGGCCGGGGCCATGCCGGGGACGCCCGGGGTCACCAGCTCGCCGACGGCCTCGCGGCGCAGCTCCTCGACGTCTTCCGGGGTCCAGCTCCTGAGGCGGTCGACCTCGGCGCGGATCTCGGGGAAGGGGGAGTGCTCCACCTCCCACCGCCGCTCGCGCGCGGCGAAGGCCACGCCGCGCGCCTCGTCCCACCGGCACTGGTCCACGTACGCCACGATCAGCGCCTCGTACGCCAGCGGATGCGGATACTCGCGCAGCAGCTCCTTGAGCCGCGACACGGCCTGCGCGCGCCCGTCGCGGGTGGCCAGGTCCATGGCGCGGAGCTCGGCGGCCACCGCTGCCCGGCGGCGCAGCCCCTCCGCTACCTCGGCCGGATAGGTGTCGGCGGTGTACTCGCCCAGCGCGTGCGGCGCCGCCTCGTCGCGGCCCACGATGGAGTAGACGAGCGACTTCACCGGCGACGGGTCGGCGTGGTCCTGCGTGTCGGCCATCCGCGCCCTGATCCAGCTGCGGAGTCCCATGTGGCATCCCTCGGTGTCGCGGTCCCGCGGAGGTCCTTTCGGGCGCCACGGGAAGCAAGGAGCGGGCCGGGGAGCGCCCCCGCCGAGGATGGCGCCGGGGGCCACGAGCATGTATCATCGGGCGCGACACGGGGGTAGCGCGCGCGCGAGCCGCCGCGGCGGCCATGAAGTTGCAACGCGCTGACACCGAGGGTCCGGCATGGCGCAACGCCGTGCCAACACGCTGGGATAGGCCAATGAGCCGTCCATGGTACGACGAGCCCTCTCCCCCCGGCACGCCGGGGGCGAGCACGGGGGCCAGGCGCGACGCGGCGACGTTCACGGGAGCCACCGGCAGCGGGGTGGCCGAGAGCACGGGCCTCTACCAGCTCCTGGTGGAGAGCGTGCAGGACTACGCCATCTTCGCGCTCGACCCCGACGGCTTCGTGCTGAGCTGGAACGCCGGGGCGGAGCGGCTGAAGGGGTACACGCGCGACGAGATCGTGGGCCGCCACTTCTCCACCTTCTACCCCGCCGAGGACATCGAGGCGGGGAAGCCGGCGTGGGAGCTGGAGGTGGCCGGGCGCGCGGGGCGGGTGGAGGACGAGGGGTGGCGCATCCGCAAGGACGGCACGCGCTTCTGGGCGAACGTGGTGATCACGGCGCTGCGCGGCGAGCGGGGGCAGCTGGTGGGCTTCGCCAAGGTCACCCGCGACCTCACCGAGCGCCGCATGGCCGAGGAGGTGCTGCGCGAAAGCGAGGAGCGCTTCCGGCTGCTGGTCCAGACCGTGAAGGACTACGCCATCTTCATGCTGGACCCCCAGGGCCGGGTGACCAGCTGGAACGAGGGGGCGCAGCGCATCAAGCAGTACAGGGCGCAGGAGATCATCGGCCGCCACTTCTCCCTCTTCTACCCCCCCGAGGAGCGCGACCGGGCGGCGCGGCTGCTGACGGAGGCCCGGCGCGAGGGGCGGGTGGAGGACGAGGGGTGGCGCGTGCGCAAGGACGGCACGCGCTTCTGGGCCGACGTGGTGATCACGGCGATCCACGACTCGCGCGGGGAGCTGGTAGGCTACGCCAAGGTCACCCGCGACCTCACCGACCGCCGGCAGGCGGAGCTGACGGCGGTCGAGTCGGCGCGCCGCGCCGCCACCGCCGAGGCGGCCAACCGCGCCAAGAGCGAGTTCCTGGCGGCCATGAGCCACGAGCTGCGCACCCCGCTCAACGCCATCGGCGGCTACGCGGAGCTGCTGGCCATCGGCATCGGCGGCAAGGTGAGCGAGGTGCAGCAGGGATACCTGGACAAGATCCAGCGCAGTCAGCGCCACCTGCTCACCATCATCAACGACCTGCTGAACTTCAGCCGCCTGGAAGCCGGCCGGATCGCCTACGAGAAGAAACCGGTGCCGCTGCAGGAGAGCGTGCGGAGCGTGGTGGCCATGTTGGAGCAGCAGGCGGCGGAGAAGCGGGTCGACCTGGTGGCGGGCGCCTGCCCGCCGGGGCTGACGGCGCTGGCCGACGCGCCGCGGGTGGAGCAGATCATCCTCAACCTCTGCACCAACGCCATCAAGTTCACCGACGCAGGGGGGCGCGTGGAGGTGAGCTGCGAGGCGCGCGGGAACGAGATGCTCGCGATCATCGTCATCGACACCGGGGTGGGGATCCCGAAGGACGAGACCGACCGCATCTTCGAGCCCTTCGTGCAGCTCGGGCGCGGGCTCACCAGCCAGCACGAGGGGGCGGGGCTGGGGCTGGCGATCAGCCGCGACCTGGCGCGGGGGATGGGCGGCGACCTGGAGGCGGCGAGCGAGTTGGGGAAGGGCTCCACCTTCACCCTCACCCTCCCCGCGCTGCAGCCGGGCTAGGACGGCGTCTCACGCCGAACGGCTGAAGAGCGAGTCTGCAGGTTACGTGAATAAAATTTGCGACTGAAGTCGCCGCTACAACGTCACACAGTTCGCCTTCGCGCCGCCTTCGCGGACTTCAACGGCGCAAGCTGTTTCCGGCTTCGACGAACATCGCGCGGAGACACGGAGCCGCGGAGAGACGCCCATCTCCCCGCGGCTCCATGTCTTTTGCACTTATGCCGCTTTTCAGGAGTCGCTATGCATAAGGACGTCATCCTGAGGACGGCCACGCAGAGCTTGCGGCATGCGCAACAGCCGGCAGTCCGAAGGATCTATAACCGCGGACGCGACAGACCGGCTGTGTCGCTGCCGAAGTTATAGATCCTTCGGTCGCCGCCAGGCTTTCCAGACGACGCGAATTCCGCGCGGCGGCTCCCTCAGGATGACGTCTTTTCTTTGCACAACCAATCTCGAAAAACGGTATTGGCACTCAGCACTATTCCATGTCCACCTGACGGACGTCGAGGATCTCGGGGAGGGAGGAGAGCGCCTCGCACACCTCCTTCGGCACGGGGCCGTCGACGGAGATGGCGGCCAGCGCCTCGCCGCCCACCTGCAGGCGCGCCTGGTGGTACTCGGCGATGTTCACCCTGGCCTCGCCCAGCAGCGTGCCCACCCGGCCGATCACGCCGGGGACGTCGCGGTTGCGCAGCACCACCATGTTGCCGCGCGGCGCCACGTCCACCCGGAAGGCGCCGATGCGCACGATGCGCCCCTGCACCTCGCCCAGCAGCGCGCCGCCCACGCGGATGCTGCGGTCGCCCCCCTCCAGCCGCAGCTCCACCTCCTCGCCCAGCTCGCCGGGGCCGTCCACCCGCGTGAACGCGGTCTCGATGCCGCGGTCGCTGGCCACGTGGTGCACGTTCACCAGGTTCACGTTGCGCCGGTCCACCACGTCGCGCATGGCGCCCATCAGCGCGCCCAGCAGCAGCGGGCGCGGCGCCTCGTCGCGGCGGCCGGCGTAGCGCAGCTCCAGGGAGGTGAGCGGTCCCGGGAGGAGCGCGCGTCCCAGCCGCCCCAGCCGGTCGGCCAGCGCCAGCAGCGGGCGCAGGTCGGCCCAGGCGGCGCCGCCCACCCCGGCCGCGTTGATCGCCGCGGAGAGGTCGCCGGTGAGGAGCGCGTCGCGCACCGACAGGCACGCCTCGATGGCCACGCTGCGCTGCGCGTCGCTGGTCGAGGCGCCCAGGTGGGGGGTGAGCACCACGTTGGGGATGGCGCGCAGCGGGTGGTCGGCCGGGAGCGGCTCCACCGTGTACACGTCGAGCGCCGCGCCGCCCAGCTTTCCCGCCCGGAGCGCGTCCACCAGCGCGTCCTCGGCCACGATGCCGCCGCGCGCCAGGTTCAGCACGAAGGCGCCGCGGGGGAGGCGCGCCAGCTCGGCCGCGCCGATCATCGCCGTGGTCTCGGGGGTGAGCGGGGTGTGCACGGTGAGCACCTCGGCCCGGTCCAGCAGCTCGTTCAGCCGCTCCGCCCGCTCCACCCCCAGCTCGCCGAAGCGCGCGTCGGAGACGTAGGGGTCGTAGGCGGCCACGTGCATCCCGAAGGCGCGGGCGCGGCGCGCCACCTCGCCGCCGATGCGGCCCAGGCCGACGATCCCCAGCGTGCGGCCGCGGATCTCGATGCCGCCCAGCCGCGAGCGGTCCCAGCGCCCGTCGCGCATGGAGCGGTCGGCCTCGGCCACGTGGCGGGCGAGGGAGAGCACCACGCCGAAGAAGAGCTCGGCCACGGAGACGGTGTTCCCGCCCGGGGCGTTGATCACCGCGATCCCCAGCTCGGTGGCGGTGGGGATGTCGATGTTGTCCACCCCCACGCCGGCGCGGCCGATCACCTTCAGCCGCTCGCCGGCGCGCAGCAGCTCGCCGGTCACGCGGGTGGCGCTGCGGCCGATGAAGGCGTCGTACTCCCCGATCTCGGCCAGCACCTCGGCGGCGGGGCGGGTGGGGCGCTCCACCACCTCCAGCCGCGGCTGGGCGCGCAGGATCGCCAGCCCCTCGGGGTCCACCTCGTCGGTCACCAGGATGCGGTAGCGCGGGTCGCTCATCCCAGCACCCCCTCGATCTCCGCCAGCAGCGCGTTCAGCCCGTCCACCGTGTGCTCTCCCATGTGCCCGATGCGAATGGTCGTCTCCTTGAGCGCCCCGTATCCCCCGCCGATGGTCCACCCCCGCGCCTTGAGCCGCGCCACGATCTCCGGCGCGGGAACCGGCCCGTCCACCCGGATGCAGGTGACGGTGGGGGAGCGGCACCCCTCCGGCGCGAAGGGCGAGAGTCCCCAGCGCCCACCGCGCTCCTCCACCCATTCGATGCAGCGGTCGCGCATCGCCAGGTGGCGGGCGGCGCGCGCCTCCACCCCCTCGGCGGCGATGCGGCGGCACTGCTCCACCAGGGCGTAGACGAGGGAGACGGCGGGGGTGGTCGGCGTCTGGTGCTTCCGCCAGAACTTCTCGAACTCCAGCAGGTCGAAGTAGTGGCCGCGCCCGGGAATGGTCGCCGCGCGCGCCATCATCCGCGCCGACGCGGCGCCGAAGGCGAGCCCGGGGGGGAGCGCCATGGCCTTCTGCGAGCCGGTGAGCAGGAAGTCGAGCCCCCAGGCCTCCGCCTCGACCAGCGATCCGCCGACGCTGGTGACGCCGTCCACCAGCAGCAGGATCTCCTCGCCGCACTCCGCCTCGGCGCGGCGGACGGCCCCGGCGAGGGCGGGGAGGTCGTTCAGCACGCCGGTGGAGGTCTCGGAGTGCACCACCGTCACCGCGTCGAACCCGCCGCCGCGGAGACGATCGTGGAGCTCACCGGGGTCGTGGCACTGGCCGGCGGCGGCCTCGTACGTCTCCACCTCGCGCCCGCAGTCGGCGACCAGGTCGCGGAAGCGCGTGCTGAAGGCGCCGTTCACCAGCGCCAGCGCGCGCCGGCGGACGCCGTTGCGCACCGCGCCCTCCATCATCCCCGTGGCGGACGAGGAGGAGACGTAGACCGGGCGGCTGGTGCGGAAGAGCCCGCGCAGCACGGGGTCGCACTCGGCCAGGAGGCGCGACATCTCGCTCCCGCGGTGGCCGATCACGGGGCGCGTCATGGCCTGCAACACCTCCGGCCGCACCTCGGTGGGGCCGGGGAGGAAGAATCGTCCGAATTCGGTCATGGAAACAGAAGTGCCTAGTGCCTAGTGCCAAGTGCCTAGTGCCAAGTGCCTAGTGCCAAGTGCCAAGTGCTACGCACCCCAGGACGTCATCCTGAGGCCGGCCACGCTGGAATCTCGGCGTGGCGAGTGTCTGGCAGGCCGAAGGATCTATGGTCGGCCTTCCGGAACATGGCCGCCGAAGCGCGACGGGTCTGCCGATCTGCCGGGGGATTCTAGCCGGTGGATGGCCCCGCGGCGAGCGCCGCGTCGCCGCGGGCGAGGAGATCGGCCCAGCGGCTGGCGCGGAGGCGTTCGCGGTCCGCTTCGTCCGCGGCGAGGGAGAGGACCGGCGCGAGGGTCTCCTGGCGCAGGACGAAGTCCGCGGCGGCGGCCACCGCGAGGCGAAAGGTGACGCCCATGTACGCGGCGAAGGCGTCCACCGCCGGCCGCGCCTCCAGGTCCGTCGCGCCGTCGCCCACCAGCAGCGCGCGGCGGGGAAGCTCCCAGGCGCGGATCACCGCCTCCTTGCCGCCGCTGCGCGCGAGCGGCGAGGCGTGGTCGAAGCCGGCGTACCTCCCCTCCGCATCGAACTCGATCCCCACCGCCGCCACGGCGTCCGCGGGGAGCCCCAGCATCCCCGCCACCTCCACGACCGGAGGACGCAGGCCGCCCGAGACCACCCGCACGGTCTTCCCCAGCCAGCGCAGCGCGGAGACCGTCGCGCGCGCGTCGTCCACCAGGGCGTTCACGTAGCGCCGCCCGAGCGCCGCCACCTGCGACCGCGTGGGCTGGATGATGGCCAGGCGCCGCCCATAGACCTCCTCGAGCGCCACCGTCCCCTCCATCGCCGCCTCGGTGAGCGCGCGGATGGCCTCCGCGTGCGGCCCGGCGAGCTCGTCGATCCCCTCGATGCGCGCCAGCGTGGAGTCGCAGTCGAAGACGACGGACGCGAAGCCGTGGCGTGGGGGTGGGGTCATCGAATCGATGGGTTGATGGCCGACGGGTTGGAAACCCGCCGCTGAGACAGCACGAAACCCGCCTTCGCGGGTTCCCCCGCGCGGTTGGGGAGCGGGGGCACGCCAGGGTGCACGCGTGCCGTCCCGGGCATGGGAGGAGCGATGGCCGGCGATGCGCATGAATGCCGCGGCCGCAGTCCGCGAAGGCGGACTTCGTGCCGTTCCAGCGACGGGTTTTTAACCCGTTGGCTCCCAACCCGTCGGCTCCCGACCCGTCGGCTCCCAACCCGTCGGCTCCCAACCCGTCGGCTCCCGACCCGTCGGCTCCCAACCCGTCGGCTCCCAACCCGTCGGCTCCCAACCCGTCGGCTCCCGACCCGTCGGCTCCCAACCCGTCGGGCCCCGACCCGTCGCCGCCTCATTCCGCCGCCACGTCGGGGCGCGCCAGGCCGGCCGGGAGCGCCAGGGTGAAGAGCGAGCCCTTCCCGGGCTCCGAGCGCACCGTCACGTCGCCGCCGAGGCGCCGCGCGAGCTGCCGCGAGAGCGCGAGACCGATCCCCACCCCGCCGAAGCGGCGCGTCGCCGACCCGTCCACCTGGCGGAACTCGTCGAAGATCCGCTCCAGCTCGGCGGCCTCGATCCCGATCCCCGTGTCCTCCACCTCCCACGCCACCAGGTGGCGCACGTCGCCGGTGCGGCGCGCCTCGTCGGTCCAGGGGGAGCCGCTGGCCATCCGCACCCGCGCCGTCACCGTCCCCTCGGGGGTGAACTTGTAGGCGTTGGAAAGGAGGTTGCGCAGGATGCGGAGCACCTGGCTCCCGTCGGTGCGCACGGGCACGGTGGCGTCGGGCGCCACCACGCGCACCTCCAGGCGCGGCGGCGGGGCGGGCGTGCCCAGCGCAGCGTGCAGCAGCGCCACCGCGTCGCAGGTCTCCACCTGCGGCGCCAGCCGGCCGAGCTGCAGGTTGGTGAGGTCCAGCAGGTCGTCGATCAGCGCCAGGAGCTGCGTCCCCGCGGCCTCGATGCGCTCCACCTGCGCCGCCTGGTCGGCGTCCAGCGCGCCGCCGTCGCGCAGCAGGTAGGCGTAGCCCAGGATGGCGGTGAGCGGGGTGCGCAGCTCGTGCGAGACGTTGGCCAGCAGCTCGCCGCGCAGCCGCCGCGCCTCCTCGGCCTCGCGGTAGCGCGCCTCCAGCTCCACGTTCTGCAGGCGGAGGAGGGCGTTGGCGCGCTGCAGGTCCTCGATCAGGTGCGCCTTCTCGGCGGTGGCGGAGAGCTGGTCGGCCACCAGCCGCAGCAGGTGCCGGTCGTGGCTCTTCGGCGCGCCGGGTTCGCGGAAGTAGAAGGTGACCGCCCCCTCGGGGCGCCCGCCGTGCAGGAGCGGGAGGGAGACGGAAGCCGCGAAGCCCAGCTCCCGCGCCACTTCCCACCAGTCCTCCAGCTCCTCGGCCGCGAAGACGTTGGGGACCTCGACCACGCGGTTCTCGGCCACCGCCACGCCGGTGGGGCCGGCGCCCACGCGCACCCGCATCTGCCCCAGGAAGCCGGCGAAGGCGGGGGGCCAGTTCCACGACGCGGCCAGCCGCAGCACCGCCGGGTCGGCGTCGCGCAGGAACACCGAGGCGAAGGCCGCGCCCACCAGCGGGGAAACCCGTTCCAGGGCAAGGCGATAGACCTCCAGCGGGGTGGCGGCGGTCTGGAAGGCGTGCGCGATCTCGCGCGCCGCCTGCAGCTCGCGGAGCAGGGTGTCGGCGGCGGGAAGCGGCGCGGCGACTGGACTTTCGGGCACTTCGGGCTCTCTTGACGGACGTGGGGGCGCCGCCTACTGTAGGGGGCGAACGGCGTAGCCGTTTGCAGCCTCGCCGAATTCCACCTCTTTTCCAGGAGCTACGCGGTGAACAAGTCCGAATTGGTCCATCAGCTCGCCGCCCGCGCCGACCTTACCAAGGCCCAGGCTACCCGCGTCGTCGACGCGCTCTTCTCGGTCGACAGCGGGCTCATCGCGGAGGCTCTCCGCGGCGGCGACAAGGTGCAGATCACCGGGTTCGGCAGCTTCGAGGCGAAGCACCGCGAGGCCCGCACCGGCCGCAACCCGCGCACCGGCAAGGAGATCAAGATCGCCGCCTCGCGCAGCCCGGCGTTCCGCAGCGGCAAGGGCTTCAAGGACGCGCTCACCGGCGGCAAGAGCTGAGACCGCCTCCGGACCGGATTCTCCGAGAGCCACGGCGCCCGCCGTGGCTCTCGCCGTATCCGGCTCCGGCGCACGCGCGAAGCCCATGGCGCGCCGGCGACGCCCGCGAGGGGAGCCGCCCGGGAGCGTGCACCCGCTCCTGGACCTGCACGGCCTGACCGCCGACGAGGCGCGCCGCCGTGCCGAGGGGTGGCTGCGCGCCCGCGCCGCCGCCGGCGAGCGCACGGTGGTGGTGGTCACCGGCCGCGGCACCCACTCGCGCGGCCTCCCCGTCCTCCGCCCCGAGATCGAGCACCTGCTGCACGACCTGCAGGGCACCGCCGTCCACGGGTGGGAGACCACCCCGGACGGCGGCGGCTTCCGCGTGACCCTGCGCCCGCCTCCCGCCCTCTCCACCCCCGCCGCCGCCGAGGCCGCGTCGCTGCGGCGCCACCCGCCGGAGCTCCGCCGCCGCGCCGAGGAGTCGCTCGCCGAGCTGGGGATCACCCCCACGCCCGCCCTGCTCAACGCCGAGATCCGGCGCCTCCTGGACGAGGACGGCTGAGCGGCGAAGCTAGCCTTCCCGCATCCCAAACCGCAACCAACCCGGGCACTCTCTTGCATCCGCGGCCGCGGCGCCCTCTCCCCTGCGCCTGAGAGCGCAATCCCCTCTCCCGTACCGGGAGAGGGAGGTGGACGCCGCGCCGGCGCGTCCTGCGAGGCACCCGTGCGAAAATCGTCCTCCGCATTGCCGGTTCTGGTCGGCGCAGGCGCCTGTGAATCAACCTCTCGCGGTACGGGAGAGGTGGCGAGCCTTAAGCGAGCCGGAGAGGGCGCTGAGCCGGAGGCGCGGCGCAATCCCCTTGTGCGCCCGTTCTTGCGGCGCAAGCTTGGAAATGTCCGCCAGAGCGTCGCCCGGTGCACCACCAGCGGGGAGGAGCGTCATGGGGATCATGGAGCGTGCGGCAACGATGTTCGGCGCGGGGAGCGCGCAGGCCGCGCCGACGGGGATGGGGCGCGGAGAGGTGGAGGCGCGGCTCCGCGAAGGCGTGCGCTCGCTGGCGCGGCTGGACCTGGCCGGGTCGGACCTGGCGGACCTGGACCTGGAGGGGGTGGACCTGAGCGGGGCGAAGCTCCGCGGCGCCAACCTGCGCGGGGCCAACCTGCGCGGCGCCAATCTCACCGACGCGCAGCTCTGCGGCACCGACCTCACCGGCGCGGTGCTGGAGAACGCGGTGCTGCGGGGGATCAACTGCCTGCGCACCGGCGCGCTGCGCCCGGCCACCTTCGACCGGGCGAACCTTTCCGGCGCCGACCTGACCGGCGCGGAGCTGAACAACGCCAGCCTCGACGGCGCGACCCTCACCGGCGCGGTGCTGGAAGAGGCGGACCTGGGGCAGGCGAAGCTCACGGGGGTGAACGCGGGCGGGGCGCGGCTGCGCGGCGCCAACCTGCGCCACGCCAGGCTCGACGGCGCCACCTTCTCCGGCGCTCAGCTCGACGAGGCGGACCTGACGCGCGCGGCCGGCGAGGGGGTGAACCTTTCCGGCGCGTCGCTGGTGCGCGCCAACCTCACCGGCGCGCGGCTGCAGGGCGCGGACCTCTCCGGCGCCGTGCTGCGCGACGCCCAGCTCGACGAGGCGGTGCTGTGCGGCGCCAACTTGCGCGGCGCGGTCTTCACCGGCGCGGACTTCGACGGCGCCGACCTCGACGGGGCCGACACCGAGGGCGCGGACTTCGCCGGAGCCCACAACCGGCCGCGCGCGCAGGCCTAGCACGGAATCTCACGCAGAGACGCGGGGG
>JBJMPM010000129.1:0-5129 GCA_045803205.1 Longimicrobiaceae bacterium | reverse complement strand
GCCGGAGCTCGGGTCGGCGGAGGAGAAGTACGTGGCGCCGCGCACCCCCGTGGAGGAGGTGCTGGCGGGGATCTGGGCGGAGGTGCTGCGCCTGGAGCGGGTGGGCATGGAGGAAAGCTTCTTCGACCTGGGCGGCCACTCGCTCCTGGCCACGCGGGTGGTGTCGCGGGTCCGCGGGCTGTTCGGCGTGGAGCTGCCGCTGCGGGCGCTCTTCGAGGGACCCACGGTGGCGGAGCTGGCGGTGCGCGTGGAGGAGATGCGCCGCGCGGGGCTGCCGGTGCTGCCGCCCGTGGTGCCGGTGGAGCGCGCGGGGGCGCTGCCGCTGTCGTTCGCGCAGGAGCGGCTCTGGTTCATCGACCGGCTGGAGCCGGGGAGCGCCGTCTACAACATCCCCGTGGCACGGCGCCTGGGGGGTGCGCTGGACGAGGCGGCGCTGGAGCGCGCGCTGGGCGAGATCGTCCGGCGTCACGAGGCGCTGCGCACCACCTTCGGCGAGGTGGACGGCTCGCCGGTGCAGGTGATCGCGCCCTTCGGTGCCTTCGTCCTGCCGCTGGAGGACCTGTCGGGGCTGGGCGAGGCGGATCGCGAGGCGGCGGTCAGGCGGCGCGCCGGCGAGGAGGCGCGGCGGGCGTTCGACCTCTCGGCGGGCCCGCTCTTCCGTGCGGCGCTGCTGCGGATGGGTGCCGAGGATCATGTGCTGCTGCTCTCGATGCACCACATCGTCAGCGACGGGTGGAGCATGGGGGTGCTCTTCCGGGAGCTGTGGGCGCTGTACGCGGCGTACCGCGAGGGGCGGGAGTCGCCGCTCCCCGGGCTGCCGGTGCAGTACGCCGACTACGCGGCGTGGCAGCGCGAGCAGCTGGAGGGCGAGGCGCTGGATCGGCAGCTCTCCTGGTGGCGGGAGCGGCTGGCGGGTGCGCCGGAGCTGCTGGAGCTCCCCACCGACCATCCGCGCCCGGCGGTGCAGACGTACCGGGGCGCGACGGTTCCGATCGAGCTCTCCCTGGAGCTGCTGGAGCGGCTGCAGGCGCTGGGGCGGAGCCAGGGCGCGACCGTTCCGGTGAACTTCTCCCTCGAGCTGCTGGAGCGCTTGCAGGCGCTGGGGCGGAGCGAGGGCGCGACGCTGTACATGACGCTGTTGGCCGCCTTCCAGGTGCTGCTGTCGAAGTACGCCGGGAGCGAGGACGTCGTCGTGGGGAGCCCGATCGCGGGGCGGACGAGGCAGGAGGTCGAGGACCTGATCGGCTTCTTCGTCAACACCCTGGTGCTGCGGACCGACCTCTCGGGAGACCCGGGCTTTCGCGAGGTGCTGCGGCGGGCGCGGGAGGTCACGCTGGGCGCTTACGAGCACCAGGACGTGCCCTTCGAGCGCCTGGTGGCCGAGCTGCAGCCGGAACGCTCCCGGAGCCACTCGCCGCTCTTCCAGGTGCTGTTCACGCTGCAGAACGCCGGGGGCGACGGCGCCGCTCTTCCGGGGCTGGAGGTGAGCGGAGTCGAAGCGGAGCGCGTGAGCGCCAAGTTCGATCTCTCCCTGGAGCTCACGGCGACCCCCCGGGGCCTGCGCGGCGGACTGACCTACAGCACCGACCTCTTCGAGCGCGGCACGGTCGACCGGATGCTCGGCCACCTGGAGCGGGTGCTGGAGCAGGTCGCCGCCGACGCGGACGTGCGGCTCTCGCAGCTGGAGCTGCTCGGCGAGGCGGAGCGCGCGCTGGTGCTGGAGGCCTGGAACCGGACCGAAGCGGAGTATCCGGCGGACCGGTGCATCCACGAGCTGTTCGAGGCGCAGGCGGCGCGCACGCCGGGGGCGGTGGCGGTCGTCTACGAAGGAGAGGCGCTGAGCTACGCGGAGCTGAACGCCCGCGCCAACCAGCTCGCCCACGTCCTTCGGCGGCGTGGGGTGGGCATCGAGGCGCGGGTGGGGATCTGCCTGGAGAGCAGCCTGGAGACGGTGGTCGCCGTCCTGGCGGTGCTGAAGGCGGGGGGCGCGTACGTCCCCCTCGACCCCCGCTACCCCGCCGAGCGGCTGGCCTTCATGCTGGCCGACGCCGGCGTGGCGGTGCTGGTGACGGAGGAGGGGGCGCGCGGCGCCCTCCCGGTTCCCGCCGGGCTCCCGGTGGTGAGCGTCGACGGCGCGCGGGCGGAGATCGCCGCCGAGCGCACCGACGCACCGGCGCTCGCGGCGGGGCCGCGCCACCTCGCCTACGTGCTCTACACCTCGGGGAGCACGGGGACCCCGAAGGGGGTGGCGGTGGAGCAGCGGAGCGTGGTCCGGCTGGTCCGCGGCGCGAACTACGTGGAGCTGGGCGAGGACGAGGTGATCCTGCAGGCGGCGCCGGTCTCGTTCGACGCCTCCACGCTGGAGATCTGGGGCGCGCTCCTGAACGGGGGCCGCCTGGTGGCGGTGCCGGGGACGAACCTGGGGCTGGAGGAGCTGGGGCGGGCGATCGCCCTGCACGGCGTCACCACCCTCTGGCTGACCGCGGGGCTCTTCGATGCGATGGCGCGGGAGCGGCTGGAGGACCTGGCCGGCGTGCGCCAGCTCCTGACCGGCGGCGACGTCGTTCCCGTGGACGCGGTGGCCCGGGTGCGCGCGCGCTTCCCCGCGCTCCGGCTGGTCAACGGGTACGGGCCCACCGAGAACACCACCTTCACCTGCTGCCACACCGTGGGCGAGGCGTGGAGCGGGGGCCCGGTGCCGATCGGGAGCCCTGTCTCCAACACGCGGGTGTACGTGCTGGGCGCCGCGCTGCGTCCGCTCCCGATCGGCGTTCCCGGCGAGCTGTACGCGGGGGGCGACGGGGTGGCGCGGGGGTACCTGGGGCGCCCCGCGCTGACGGCGGAGCGCTTCGTTCCGGATCCTTTTTCCGGAGTTCCTGGCGCGCGCCTGTACCGTACCGGAGACCGGGTGCGGTGGCGCACCGAGACGACGGGGGTTCTGGAGTTCCTGGGGCGCACCGACCGGCAGGTGAAGGTGCGCGGGTTCCGCGTCGAGTTGGGCGAAGTCGAGGCGCGGCTGCGCGAGCACCCGGCGGTGCGCCAGGCGGTGGTGCTGGCGCGGGAGGACGTCCCGGGGGTGAAACGGCTGGTCGCCTACGTCGTCGGCGACGCCGCGGCCGACGCGCTGCGGGCGCACCTCGACGCCCGTCTGCCGGCGTACACGGTGCCGACGGCGTACGTGCGGCTGGAGGCGCTTCCGCTCACGAGCAACGGCAAGCTGGACCGCAAGGCGCTCCCGGCGCCGGACGCCGGGGCGTACGCGCGCAGCGGCCACGAGCCGCCGCACACCATCACGGAGCAGGTGCTGGCGGAGATCTGGGCCGAGCTGCTGGGGGTGGAGCGGGTGGACCGGCGCGACCACTTCTTCGACCTGGGCGGCCACTCCCTGCTCGCCGTCCGGATGGTGAGCCGGGTGCGCGAGGCGCTGAACCCCGCGGCGACGGTGGACGAGGTGTTCGCGCACCCGACGCTCTACGAGCTCGCGGCGCGGCTGGCCGGGAACGGCGAGTGGTTCGGCACCACCCACGCCATCCCGATCAGGGAGACCGGCTCCGAGCGTCCCCTGTTCGTGGCGCACGACGCGGTGGGGATCGTCTTCTACGGGCAGATCCTCCGCCCGCACCTGGACGCGGAGATCCCCGTCTACGCGCTGCCGGGGCCGCTCAACGACACCGACGAGCTCGGCTCCATGGACGACCTGGTGGACCGGCTGGTGCGGATGATCACGCAGGTGCAGCCGGAGGGGCCGTATCGCCTGGCGGGGTGGTCGGCGGGCGGGGTCTTCGCCTACGCGGTGGCCGAACGGCTGGTCGCGACGGGACGGGCGGTGGAGTTCGTCGGGCTGCTGGACACCTTCCACCCGGCCGTTCTGCAGAATCAGGAGCCGCCGCGGTTGCGGTGGTTCTCGGTGCTGGACCTGCTGGCCCGGGACAGCGGCACCGCGCCGGCGACGATCGAGGCCCTCCGGGCGCTGTGGGTCGATACCAAGGACCAGGACCTGCCGGGCTTCATCGCCACGTGCAAGGCGCGGGGGCTCCTTCCCGAAATGGTCACCGTGGCCCGGGCCGAGCGGATGGACAAACGGATCGCCCTCCTCAAGCGCACCAATGCGGAGTACGTCCCCGGGCCGCTCCCAATCCCCGTCCACCTCTTCGTCAGCGACGATGTGCCGAACCACCCGCGCCGCGGCTGGCAGGACATGCCGGGGGGCGCTCCGTTCCGGCTGGTGCGCGTCCCGGGTACGCACCACACGATGTGGAAGAAGGGGAACGTGGAGGTGACGGGGGCGACGATCTCCCGCGCGATCCGCGCGTCCGCAGCAGGCGGAGGCCGAGGCTCATGAGCTCCGTCGCGACACTCACCCAACTGACACCGGCCCAGCGCCGGGAGCTCCTGAAGATGGCGCGGGCCCGCGACCTGGTGCGGGACCCGTCCGAGCTTCCGCCGATCGAGCCCGCCGCCCGGGAGGGGCGGCTGCCGCTGTCGTTCGCGCAGGAGCGGCTCTGGTTCATCGATCGGCTGGAGCCGGGAAGTGCCGTCTACAACATCCCCGTGGCATGGCGCCTGGGAGGTGCGCCGGACGTGGACGCGCTGGAGCGGGCGCTGGGCGAGATCGTCCGGCGTCACGAGACGCTGCGAACCGTCTTCCGCGAGGTGGACGGCTCGCCGGTGCAGGTGATCGCGCCGTTCGGCGGCTTCGTCGTGCCGGTCGAGGACCTGTCGGGACTCAGCGAGGCGGATCGCGAGGCGGCGGTGAGGCGCCGCTTCACGGAGGAGGCGGCGCGTCCCTTCGACCTCTCGGTGGGTCCGCTCTTCCGTCCCGCGCTGCTGCGGCTGGACGCGGAAGATCACGTGCTGCTGCTGGGCATGCACCACATCCTGGTCGATCAGTGGAGCCTGGGAGTGCTCCGCCGGGAGCTGTCGACGCTGTACGCGGCATATCGCGAGGGTGCGGAGTCGCCGCTCCCCGAGCTGGCGGTGCAGTACGCGGACTACGCGGTGTGGCAGCGCGAGCAGCTGGAGGGCGAGAAGCTGGAGCGGCAGCTGGCGTACTGGAAGGAGCGCTTGGCGGGCGCGCCGGAGCTGCTGGAGCTGCCCACCGACCATCCGCGCCCGCCGGTGCAGACGTA
>JBJMPM010000090.1:0-6116 GCA_045803205.1 Longimicrobiaceae bacterium | reverse complement strand
TACGGACTGCTGGACGTGTGGGGGGAGGGACATGGGATCGGGGACGCGTGGCTCCCGGTGGCGGGCGACCTGGGCGCACGCCTGCGCCGCCGGGCGCGGGCGCTGGGGGTGAGCGCGGCGAGCCTGTGCCACCTGGCGTGGGCGCTCGCGCTGGCGCGGCTGAGCGGCCGGCAGGACGTGGTCTTCGGGACGCTGCTCTTCGGCCGGATGCAGGGCGGGGAGGGGCTGGACCGGGGGATGGGCCCGTTCATCAACACGCTGCCGGTGCGGGTCGGGGTGGGAGAGGAAGGCGTCGAGGCGGCGGTGCGGCGCACGCACGCGCTGCTGGCGGACCTGCTGCGGCACGAGCACGCCTCGCTGGCGCTGGCGCAGCGCAGCAGCGGCGTGGCGGCACCCGCGCCGCTCTTCACCTCGCTGCTGAACTATCGCCACGGCGGCGGCGGGAGGGGGCGTTCGCAGGAGGCGGGGCAGCCGCGTTCGCAGCAGGCGGGGCAGCCGACGGAGGGCGTGCGGGGCATTCGCGGACAGGAGCGGACGAACTACCCCGTGGCGCTCTCGGTGGACGACTGGGGGGAGGCGTTCACGCTGGCGGCGCAGGTGACGGCCCCGGCGGAGGCGGGGCAGGTGTGCCGGATGATGCTCACGGCGCTGGAGCGGCTGGTCGAGGCGCTGGAGCTCTCTCCCGGGCGGGCGATCGGGAGCCTCGACGTGCTGCCGGAGGCGGAGCGCCGGCAGGCCGTGGAGGAGTGGAACCGCACGGACGCGGAGTACCCCGCGTACTTCCCCATCCACCGGCTCTTCGAGGCACAGGCGGAGCGCACGCCCGACGCGGTGGCGGTGGTCCACGAGGACCGCTCGCTGACGTACGCGGAGCTGAACGCGCGGGCCAACCGTCTCGCGCACCACCTCCGCACGCTGGGCGTGGGGCCGGAGGCGCGCGTGGCGATCCTGATGCCGCGCTCCAGCGAGCTGGTCGTCTCCGAGCTGGCCATCCTCAAGGCCGGCGCGGCGTACGTGCCCATCGACCCTTCGTTCCCGGCCGAGCGCATCGCGTTCATGCTCGCGGACAGCGGTTCCGCGGTCGTGCTCGCCCTCCCCGGCGCCGACCTCCCCGAGCTACCCGGCGCGCGGCGCGTCGACGTGGATGCGCTGGCGGATGGGAACGCGGAAAATCCGCGCGTTTCGGCGGATGGCGAGGCGCCGGCGTACCTGATGTACACCTCCGGCTCCACCGGCCGGCCCAAGGGCGTGGTGGTGCCGCATCGCGCCATCGCGCGGCTCGTGTTCGAAAACGGGTATGCGGACTTCGGCGCGGACGACCGGGTGGCGTTCGCGGCCAACCCGGCGTTCGACGCGACGACGATGGAGGTGTGGGGGCCGCTGCTGCACGGCGGCCGCACCGTCGTCATCCCGCAGGACGTGCTGCTGGAGCCGCAGGCGTTCGCCAGGACGCTGGCGGACCAGCAGGTCACGACGCTGTTCATCACCACCGCCGTCTTCAACCGGTACGCCCAGGCCATCCCCGGCGCGCTGGCCAGCCTCCGCCGCCTGCTGACGGGCGGCGAGGCGGCCGATCCGTCGTCGTTCGCGCGCGTGCTGGCCGAGGGTGGACCCGTCTCGCTCATCCACTGCTACGGCCCCACGGAGACCACGACCTTCGCCATCACCCATCCCGTCACCGGCGTGGCGCCGGATGCGCGCACGATCCCGCTGGGCCGGCCGATCTCCAACACGCGCGTCTACATCCTGGACTCCCACGGCCACCCCGTGCCGGTCGGCGTCGCGGGGGAGATGTACATCGGCGGCGCGGGCGTGGCGCTCGGCTACCTGGGCCGGCCCGGGCTGACGGCGGAGCGGTTCGTCGTCGACCCGTTCGCGGCCGAGGCCGGCGCCCGGATGTATCGCACCGGGGACCTGGGCCGGTGGCTGCCGGACGGGACCATCGAGTTCGTGGGCCGCACGGACTTCCAGGTGAAGATCCGCGGGTTCCGCATCGAGCCGGGCGAGATCGAGGCGCGGCTGCTCGCGCACGAGGCGGTGCGCGAGGCGCGGGTGATCGTGCGCGAGGAGCAGCCGGGAGAGAAGCGGCTGGTGGCGTACGTCGTCGGCGGCGTGGAGGCGGAGGGGGTGCGCGAGCACCTGCGCCGGAGCCTGCCGGAGTACATGGTGCCGGCGGCGATCGTGGTGCTGGAGCGGCTGCCGCTGACCCCCAACGGGAAGCTGGACCGCAAGTCGCTGCCGGCCCCGGAGCACGCGGCCGACACGGACCGGTACGTGGCGCCACGGACGCCGGTGGAGGAGGTGCTGGCCGGGATCTGGGCGGAGGTGCTGCGCCTGGAGCGCGTGGGCGTGCACGACAGCTTCTTCGACCTGGGCGGGCACTCGCTGCTGATCATGCGTCTGCTCGCCGACATCCAGGCCACGTTCGACCTGGAAATCTCGATCCGCACCGTGTTCTCGATGTCGACGCTGGAAGCCATGGCGGGAGAGATCGAGCGCAGGATCTACGAAGACGTCTCTGCCCTGTCGGAGCTCGAGGCCGGGCAGCTGGCCGGGTCCACCCCCGTTGCAGGAGCCTGAGATGGCCTCGGAACAGACGCTCGAGCTGCCGCGCCCGGAGCTCTCTTCCGCCAAGCGCGCGCTCATCGAGGCCAGGCTCAGGGGGCAGCTCCGCTCGCCGGGCATCGTCCCCCGCGTCCATTGCGACGGCGCTCCGCTCTCCTTCGCGCAGGAGCGGCTCTGGTTCATCGACCGGCTGGAGCCGGGGAGCGCCACCTACAACATCTCCCTGGCACGGCGCCTGGGGGGTGCGCTGGACGAGCGGGCGCTGGAGCGCGCGCTGGGCGAGATCGTCCGGCGTCACGAGGCGCTGCGCACCACCTTCCGGGAGGTGGATGGCTCGCCGGTGCAGGTGATCGCGCCGTTCGGCGGCTTCACGCTGCGGCTCGACGATCTCTCCGGGCTCAACCACGCGGCTCGCGAGGAGGAGGTGAGGCGCCGGGCTGGCGAGGAGGCGGCGCTGCCGTTCGACCTCCCGGCGGGACCGCTCTTCCGTGCGGCGCTGCTGCGCCTGGGTGCGGAGGAGCACGTGCTGCTGCTCTCGATGCACCACATCGTCAGCGACGGGTGGAGCCTGGGGGTGCTCTTCCGCGAGCTGTCGTCGCTCTACGCGGCGTACCGCGAGGGACGGGAATCGCCGCTGCCGGAGCTGCCGGTGCAGTACGCCGACTATGCCGCCTGGCAGCGCGAGCGCCTGCGGGGGGAGGTGCTGGAGCGGCAGCTCTCGTACTGGCGGGAGCGCCTGGCGGGTGCGCCGGAGCTGGTGGAGCTGCCCACCGACCATCCCCGCCCGGCCGTGCAGACCTTCCGGGGGGCGAGCGAGCGGATCGAGCTTCCGGGCGAGCTGCTGGAGCGACTCCGGGCGGTGGGCCGGAGCGAGGGCGCGACGCTGTTCGTGGTGGTGCTCTCCGCCTTCCAGGTGCTGCTGTCGAAGTACAGCGGGAGCGAGGACATCGTCGTGGGGAGCCCCATCGCGGGGCGGACGAGGAAGGAGGTCGCGGGGCTGATCGGCTTCTTCGTCAACACGCTGGTGCTGCGCACCGGCCTGGGCGGAGACCCGAGTTTCCGGGAGGTGCTGCGGCGGGTGCGGGAGGTGACGCTGGGCGCGTACGAGCACCAGGAGCTTCCCTTCGAGAAGCTGGTGGCCGAGCTGCAGCCGGAGCGCAGCCTCGGCCACTCGCCGCTCTTCCAGGTGGCGCTCACACTGGACAGCGCCCAGGACACCGGCGGCGGACTCGCGGGGCTGAGCGTGCAGGGAGTCGGAACGGGGCTCGAGGTCGCCGAGCTCGACCTGTTGCTGGAGCTGGCCGCGGGCTCCGACGGGCTCCGCGGGAGCCTGACCTACAGCACGGACCTGTGGGAGGCCGCGACCATGCGGCGGCTCGTGGGCCACTTCACGCGCCTGGTGGAGCAGGCGGCCGCCGACCCGGACGCGCGCATCTCGCGGGTGACGCTGCTGAACGAGGCGGAGCGCCGGCAGGTCGTGGAGGAGTGGAACCGGACGGACGTGGAGCACCCCACGGGCGCCTGCATCCACGAGCGGGTCGCAGCCCAGGCGGAGCGCACGCCGGAGGCTCTGGCCGTGGTCCACGGGGACGAGGCGCTGACGTACGCGGAGCTGGACGTGCGCGCCAACCGGCTGGCGCGCCACCTCGCGGGGCTGGGGGCCGGGCCGGAGGTCCGCGTCGGCATCTGCCTGGAGCGCGGCCCCGGGATGGTGGTGGCGATGCTGGCCGTGCTCAAGGCGGGCGCGACGTACCTCCCCCTGGACCCCGCCTATCCGGCCGACCGGCTGGCGTACATGCTGGCCGACTCCGGCGCGCGGATCCTGGTGACGGAGGCCTCGCTGCGCGGCCTGCTCCCGGCAGAGGGCGTGAGGACCGTGCTCGTGGACGCGGACGCGGCGGAGGTCGCGGCGGAGCCGGACGTGGCGCCGCGGGCGGCGGTCGCACCGGAGAACGCGGCGTACGTCATCTACACCTCGGGCTCGACCGGCCGTCCCAAGGGCGTGGTGGTGACGCACGCGAACGCGGCCAACCTGCTGCCGCGCGCCGTGCGGACCTTCGGTGCGGAACCGGGGACCGCCGTGCTCCAATCGGTGTCCACGAGCTTCGACGCGTCGCTGCTGGAGGTCTTCGTGGCGCTGCTCTCCGGGGCGGCGCTGCACGTGGCCGATCGCGAGGTGGTGCTTTCCCCGGAGCGGCTGGGCGCGCTGCTGCGGGAACGGGAGATCGGGGTCTGGGTGAGCACCCCCGCGCTGCTGGACAGCCTGCCGGAGGCCGACTTCCCGGCGCTGCGGACGATCAGCACGGGCGGGGAGCGCTGTTCCGCGGAGACGGCGGCGCGGTGGTCGCGCGGGCGGCGGCTGGTGAACATGTACGGGCCGACGGAGACCACCATCTACACCACGGCGCACGCGTGCGCGCCGGGCGCGGCGGAAGCGCCACCGATCGGCCGACCGGTGGAGGGCGCGCGCGTCTACGTGCTGGACGCGTGGGGGGAGCTGGTGCCGGTCGGCGTGCCGGGCGAGCTGCACGTGGGCGGCGCGGGGGTGGCGCGCGGGTACCTGGGCCGCGCGGAGCTGACGGCGGAGCGCTTCGTCCCCGATCCCTTCTCCGGAGTCCCTGGAGCGCGCCTGTATCGTACCGGGGACCGGGTGCGGTGGCGCCCCGAGGCTACGAGTGCGGAAGTGCGTGAGTGCGGAAGTGCGCTGGATTCGCGCGAGGGCAAACGCACTCCCGCACTCCCGCACTCCCGCACTGGGGTTCTGGATTTCCTGGGGCGCGTGGACGCGCAGGTCAAGATCCGCGGCATCCGCATCGAGCCGGGCGAGGTGGAGAGCGCCCTCCTGGAGCACCCGGGCGTGCGCGAGGCCGTCGTGGTCGCGCGGGAGGCCCCCTCCAGCATCGCCGGCGACCGGCGGCTGGTGGGGTACGTGGTCGCGGCGGAGGGCGCGAGCCTCTCTCCCGCCGCGCTCAGGGAGCACCTGAGGGCGCGCCTGCCGGAGCACATGGTGCCGTCGGCCGTCGTGGAGCTGGAGTCGCTGCCGCAGACCCCCAGCGGGAAGCTGGACCGCAAGGCGCTGCCGGAGCCGGAGTACGCGGCCGACGCGGACCTGTACGAGGCGCCGCGGACGCCGGTGGAGGAGGTGCTGGCGGGGATCTGGGCGGAGGTGCTGCGCCTGGAGCGGGTGGGGGTGCACGACAGCTTCTTCGAGCTGGGTGGGCACTCGCTGCTGGCCACGCGGGTGGTCTCGCGCATCCGCGAGGTGTTCGGCGCGGAGGTGCCGCTGCGGGCGCTCTTCGAGGGACCCACGGTGGCGGAGCTGTCCGGTCGCGTGGAGGAGATGCGCCGCGCGGGCGAGGGTGCCGCCCTCCCGCCGCTCGTTCCTGTCGCCCGGGAGGCTCCGCTGCCGCTCTCCTTCGCGCAGGAGCGGCTCTGGTTCCTGCAGCAGATGGAGCCGGAGGGCGCCGGCTACCACATGCCCTGGCCGAGCCGGCTGCGGGGGTGCCTCGACGCGGACGCCCTGGAGCGGGCGCTGGGCGCGTTGACGGAGC
>JBJMPM010000080.1:0-18999 GCA_045803205.1 Longimicrobiaceae bacterium | reverse complement strand
CCAGCGCACCATGCGCAGCGTCTCCTCGCCGGGGCGCAGGGCGAGCCGCAGCGCGTCGCCCAGCCCCTCCACCCGCCCCACCGCGCCGCGCAGCTCCAGCAGTTGCGGCTCGAGCTGCGCCTGCAGCTTCTCGTCGATGGCGATGCGCTCGCGCAGCAGCACCATCCCTTCCTTCAGCGTGGTGAGGTTGGCGAGCAGGCCGGCCAGCGCATCGTCGAGCCCCATCGGCCACACCGGGTGGCTGGCGAACGAATCCTCCAGCCGGATGGTCTCATCCCCCGCGACGAAGAGGTCGACGAGGAAGGAGAACACGCTCGCGGCGCGGTCGCGCGCCCCCTCCAGCGAGGGGTAGATGCGCTCGTCGATGAGGTCGAGCGAGGAGCGCGCGAGCAGGTCGTTCTTGCCGGTGAGCAGCGCCGAGGCGAAGGCCGGGATCAGCCCCTTGCCCCGGTTCTCGATACGGCGCAGGGTGCGGAAGAGGCCGCGCCGGCTCACCTGCGCGCCCAGGTGGCTGGTGGCCGCCTCCTCCAGGTTGTGCGCCTCGTCCAGCACCAGCCGCGAGTAGTGCGGGAGCACCGCCGGCGCCGTGTAGTTCCCCAGCGCGCGGCGCACCCCCAGGTCCGAGAAGAGGAGGTGATGGTTGACGACCAGCACGTCGGCCGCCGAGGCCTCGCGGCGGGCGCGCTGGTAGAAGCAGTCCTCGAAGTGCGGGCACTTGGCGCGCAGGCAGACGTCGGTCTCGCTCGCCACCTCGTCCCACACCTCGGCGCTGGGGCGGAAGGAGAGGTCGGAGAGCGACCCGTCCTTCGTCGTCCGCAGCCAGTCGAGGATCCCCACGAGCTCCGCCTGCTTCTGCGAGTCGAAGAGCGAGGTCGACGAGGCCTGGGCCTGCAGCGCGCGGCGGATGGAGACGTAGTTCGCGCGCCCCTTGACCAGCGCGAACTTGAAGGGCTCGCCCAGCGCCTTGCGCAGGAAGGGCAGGTCCTTGTCGACCAGCTGCTCCTGCAGGTTGATGGTGTTGGTGGAGACGACGGTGCGCTCCTTGTTCTGCAGCGCCCAGCGGATGGCGGGGAGGAGGTAGGCGACGGACTTTCCCGTTCCCGTCCCCGCCTCGGCGATGCCGACGCCGCCGGTGTTGTAGAGGCCGGCGATCATGCGGGCGAAGGCGCGCTGCTGCGGGCGGTCCTCGTAGCGCGGGTGGCGGAGCGCGAGCGGGCCGGCGGGCCCCAGCGCGTCGGCCACCGCGTCGGCGTCGATCGGCTGGAGCTCGTCGTCGCCGGGCGGCTCCAGCACCACGTACAGCTGGTCGGCGTCGTTGCTGGTGATGGCGAAGCCGAGCCCCTGCTCGAAGAGCTGCGCCGCCACCCGCAGGTCCGCCTCCGACGGGTCCAGCACGCCGGAGGGATGGTTGTGCACCAGCAGGCCGCCGCGCTCGATCTCCTTCTCGCGGATGAGCGCGAGCACGGCGCCGGCGTGGCCGCGCGCCAGGGTGCGCGGCTCGTCGACCGCGCCATCCTCGCCCACCCTGCAGACGAAGCACACCTCGTTGCCGCGCGCCCGCGCGATCTCGCGGCGGATGCGCTCCGCGGCGGCGGGGGCGAGGAAGAGGTCGACGGCTGTGCGGGGGGACTCGGAGGACTTCATGCACACGAAGATACAACGAAACCCGGCGCGCGCCCACCGCCGGACGCGCGCCGCCCGCCGTGCATCACCGGGCTCCGCCACGCGGGGACGCACGACGAAAAATCCTTCGGATTCGTGGCGGAGCCATGCTAGAATGACTCCAGCATGTGCCGGATCACTTCATCTTTTCCCCGAACGTAACGATGGCCGACGCACGCGGAGACGCACGCCTCATCCGGCTGGTCCGGGCAGACCTCCCTCCCGAAGCGTTCCGGCGGCGCCCCTGGCGCGCGCTGCTCGCGGTGCCGCTGGTCGCGCTGGTCGTGGGCACCAGCGCCGCGATCGCGGCGCCGCCGCCCTGGTACGCGGCGGCCGCGCTCTCGCTGCTGCTGGGGAACCTCTACGCGAGCCTCTTCTTCTTCGGCCACGAGGTCGCGCACGGGGCGGTGGTGCGCTCGCGCAGGGTGCAGGACGCGCTGCTCTATCCCGCCTTCGCCATCGTCTGCCTGTCGCCGCACTTCTGGCGCATCTGGCACCACTCCGCCCACCACGCGCACACCAACGAGCCGGGGGTGGACCCCGACAACTTCGGCACGCTGGAGGAGTACCGGGCCAGACCGTACGGCCGCTTCATCCTCAAGTTCTCGCCGGGCTCGGGACACTGGCTGAGCGCGCTCAACCTGTTCACCTTCTTCTCCCTGCACGCGCAGAACACCCTCTGGCTCCGGAGCCGCGGCCCCGCGTTCCGCCGCCTGCGCCGCGGCCGCGCGGTGCTCGACAGCGCGCTGATGCTCGCGTTCTGGATCGCGCTCGGGATCCGGCTCGGGCCCGCCGGCGCGCTCTGGGTGATCGTGATCCCCATGCTGCTGGTGAACGCGATCACCATGAGCTACATCGAGACCAACCACCAGCTCCGGCCGCTGGACGGAGAGCTGGACACGCTCGCGACCACCATGAGCGTGCGGACGCTGCGCGTGCTGGACCTGGTGCACTTCCACTTCAGCCACCACGTGGAGCACCACCTCTTCCCCACCCTCTCCGGCCGCTGGGCGCCGCTGGTGCGGGAGAGCCTGATCCGCCACGCGCCGGGCCGCTACCTGGCGCCCTCGCACTGGCGCGCGCTGCGCATGCTCTTCTCCACGCCGCGCCTGTACGACGGCCCCGACGTCCTCGCGGACCCGGTCTCGGGCCGCCGCGTGCGCGTTGCCGACGTCGAGGCGGCGCTCTCCAGGCCCTGAAAAAGACGGTCTCACGCAGAGGCGCGGAGGCGCAGAGAGAACCGCCAAACCTCTCCGTGCCTCCGCGTCTCTGCGTGTGAAAAACAGCCGGCTTCAGCCGGATGATCCCAGCTCCAGCAGGCCCGCGTCGACCAGGCGCACGGACAGGTCGATCGGAACGACGGCGACCACGCGGTAGCTTCCGGCGGGGACACCGACGCGCAGCAGGTCGCCGGGCCGGATCACCTTCCGGAACTCCCGCGTCTCGCCCGGGGCGAGGGAGACCGCCAGCGCCACGAAGCTGCAGGCGGATTGCCGCGTCTCGTCCCAGGCGGGCTCTCCCGCGGCAGACTCCACCCGATACATCTTCAAACGTACCGGGCAATCGCGCGACATCGAGAACCGCAATGGCCGTGGACCGTGATTGGCCGCGGCGACGCGGACGGTGATGGTGCCGTCGCCGCGGTGATCCACCGAGGCGCTGACCCGGAGCGCGTCCATGGTATAACCTCCCACAGGCGGGAAACCGCTCTGCCCACCGCAAGACGATCCGATCGCCAGCGCGGCGAGCGCCCATACGGCGGGGTGCGCCGCGCGCCGGGCGCGGATGGCTGCGCGAGCGAGGGGATCGACCGGGTTCGCGGAGCAGGTCCACGCATTCCGCGTCTCCCGCTCTCCTCCGGCAGCCTCTCCCGGCCGCCGCCCGTCAGCCGGAATCACCCGGTCGTCCCCCCACACAGCCGGTGATCAGCGCACGCTGCTGATGCTGATCCCGTCGGCCCCCATGCCGTCGATGTCGCTCATGTAGAACATCTTTTCGTTCGGGCTCACGCCGGGCCCGCCCCAGAGCAGGCCCACGAGCACGGCCTGGCCATTCACGTAGTAGAACACGGGCGACCCGCTGTCACCGTGCCACGCTCCGGCCGCGACCTTGTCCTGGCACCAGAGCATGATTCCGCCGCCCGCGTCGATGTCGACGCAGCTCTCGGTGACGGTGCCCGTGGTCCACCCGGTGGCCGCTCCGATCTTGTCGAGCGTCTCCCCCTCGTACGGATACGACACCATGCTGCTCACGGTGATCCGGGGCGTCGACGAATCGAGCGTGGTGGTACCGGAGGTGGAGGTGGACCGCGCGGCGGGGCGGGCGAGCTTGCCGAAATCGCCGGTGGCCGTGTAGTACGTGATCACTGCGGCGTCGCTGTACCGGCAGTAATACGCCGGCGGGCACGCTCCGCCGCTCAGCAGCGCCGGATCCTTCACCTCGATGCCGATCCGGTTGCTGCTGGAGGTGCGCGTGGGCTGGTAGATGTTCGTACCGTTCACCACGCCGCGCGCCTGGGTGCAGTGCGAGTTGGTGAGGAACTTCATGTCGGTCTCGCCATAGGTGTACGCGCTGAACCCCACCGTGCACCCGAAGGTGTTCACGCCGTCATCGGGGGTGAACTGGAACTGCACGCCCCCTGGAACCGGACGCATGTAGTCGGCGAGCGTGGTGTAGAGCCGGGTCGGGGCGGTCTCGTACGTCTCCACGGCCGCGGCCGGGATCCCCAGCTGCGGGGCGCGCGCACGCACGCGCCCCGCCGCCGCCGCGTCCACCACGCCGAACCGCAGGCGGTTGGCGCGGCGGTTGATGGCCCCCGTGACCACGCCCCCCACCGCGAACACCTCGGGAAAGTGCTGGCGCCAGGCGGCGAGCTGGCCGAAGTCGTATCGCGCCTGGGCGAAGCGCAGCGAGGCCGCCGACCGGCCGTGTGCCTGGAGACGCTGCGAGACCGCGGCGCGCGCAAGCTCCCGACGCCCCATGTCCACCAGCTGCACGACCGGCGAGCCGCTCTCGTCGAAGTACAGCCCGGCGAAGCCGGGGACCTTCGCCGCGAGCTCGGCCGCATCGCGGTCGGCGCCGCTCAGGTGTGGGGGGTTGGTGAGGGCCGCCCCGTTCGCCTCGCGGGCAGGCGACGTGGGCCGGGTCGCGTCCTGGCATGCACCAAGCAGCACCGCGAGCCCCAGCGCGATCCCACCCCTGAGAACTGTTGTCCTGCGAATCATCGTGCAAAATCCTTCTGTAAAGATGTGACACAAGGGGAAGATGCCGCCCTGTAGCGCACCAGGCTGCCGCGAAATCACAGCATATCACCGGCTCGCTGTCAAAACATATGTTTGATCCCATTCAATCGTCAAACCCTGCAACGACCTTAAAAGATCTATACTGGTGCGTCTCTTCACCCCGGGACGTCGGCTGATCGGGGCTCGGCGAAACGGACTTCGAGGGAGGAAACGGAAGGGACGCAGAACTGCTCGTTTCCCCTTGGCTCCTCCCCCGAGCGCCGGTCGTTTCCGAGTCCGGGATCAGTAGAGCGGTCCGGGAAACTCGCCTTCGCCGACGTGGTCTCGCGGGCGGTTGCTCAGGAAATACGCCTCGCGTTCCCATGGACGTTGGCGATAGGGCACCACGGCGCTCAGCCCCACCGAAAGCGCGTCCTGCAGGCCGAGATCCAGGTACCGGTCCAGCTCGTCGCCGCCGGGAAGCGTCCGCAGCAGGCGGTGCTGCGCCGGAACAGCGAACACCAGCAACGCGAAGTCGCGCTGGAGCACGTGCACTCGCTCGTGCGACGCGACGGTCACCGCAAGCTCGCTCTGCGCCTCCCAGCTTTCGCGCGTGGCGGTGACGCGGATCACGCCCGCCGCGTGCTCCCCTGCGGGCGCGTCGCTCCCTTCCGTGTAGAACACGGGAGCCCCGGCAGACAGGCTCTTCCCCAGGTCCAGGTGCGAGCCCGAGCGCGTGAACGCGTAGGCGAGCGCGGCGGTGGAGACCAGGTCGAGCTTGGGGCGGATGGCGGTCCCGGCCGAGCGGTCCACGTAGACGTGCACCGGGCCGACGGCGAACATCACCTGCTCCAGCGCACCGCGTCCGGCCGCCGCGTTGGCGACCATGGAGCCGCCTACCGCGTTCACCTGCCGCCCAAGCAGGCCGGCTCCGGCCCACCGCTCCACCGCCACCCGCTTCCCCGCATACGACAGGGTCCCCCCCGCCGCGCCGCGCACAAAGCCACGCAGGAAGTTCTCACCCTGCACGGCGCGGGCGAGTCCGGCCGTCAGCCCGCCGATGGCGGCGTTGAGCGCCAGCGTCGAGAGCTCGCCGGATGCGCCGCTGCGCAGGTCCGAGCCGGTGGCGGGGGGTGTGAACGTCTGGGCAGCGGCAGGCGCGGCCGCGCAGACCACGACCGAAAAAGCCACTGCACACTGCCGCAGGCAGGCATGCCGCATTGCGATACTCTCCGAGAAGAGCCGGCAATCAGGGCTCGCCGGCAGGCGAAGGGCCCACGTCCCCCGGCACACACCCGGAGATCATGGGCCGCCATATGTTTATGTCCAAGATCACCCCGTGGCGTACCACTGTCAATGCGGCGCCTGCGGGAGGACCGGATCTGGACGGAAGAGGGACCGCGGTGCAGGAGCCCTCGCAGGCGTGCCGCCTCAGCCGATCGCGTCGGCGGGGTCCGACATCTCGAGCGCTTCCAGCAGCAGCTCGGCGTCGTCGTTCGCCACGGCGTCGAGCTCCACGAACCCGACGCGCACCGGCTCCGCCTCGTCCTCCGGGCACCGGAAGCGCGCCGCGTAGATCCCGCGCTCCGTCGGTGCCGGGTGCCCGTACAGCACCTCCACCAGCCAGCTACGGCCGCGGGAGTCCTGGAAGATCGCCCTATCCTTGGTCATCTCGGACGTGGTTAGATTGTCCAGAGTGGAACGTAGCTCCGTCAGATGACATGCGGTATACGGAGGGAGCCGATGCACTTCGTAAGCACCAAGGAATTCTGCGAACGGCCTGACCTCGTGTCGGAGGGAGATGTCGTGCTCACCACAGATGGAGTTCCAATCGCGGTGGTGCTCAGCCTCCGAGGCGAAGAGGATCCGGTCGAGTTGGAGCGCTTGATCCGGCGCGCCAGAGCAGAGGCCGCCTGGGAGCGCCTCCGCAGGCAGGCACGCACCGAGAGGTCGGAGTCGCTTACGATGGAAGAAATCGACGCCGAAATCGCAGCCGCCCGGGCAGAACGCAGGGCTTCATTGCCACGCAACGATTGAGCAGGGCACATGGATTGCCCCGCCCATCGCGCGAGAAGCACTGAGTGGTGATGCGCATGGAATCGGGTGACGGAACGGAGCGCGGATGAGGCAGCCGTTCGAGCGGCTCCTGGTGGGGCGGAAGCTCGCCGGGCGCTACGAGCTGGAGGAGGCGATCGGCGCGGGGGGGATGAGCGTCGTGTACCGCGGCACCGACCGCGTGCTCGGGCGCCCCGTCGCCGTGAAGGTGGTCGCGCTCCCCGCCGACTCCGACGAGGCGCGCGAGAACCTGCGCGAGCGCTTCCGGCGCGAGGCGGGCTCCGCCGCACGCATCGCCCATCACCCCAACGTGGTGCAGGTCTACGACTACGGCACCGACGCCGAGCTGGACCTGGACTTCATCGTGATGGAGCTGCTGCGCGGGCGCGACCTGAAGGAGGCGCTCCGGCAGGGCCCCGTCCCCCGCGCCGAGGCGCTGCGCATCCTGGGCGACGCGGCGCGCGGCCTGGCGGCGGGGCACCGCGAAGGCATCGTGCACCGCGACGTGAAGCCCGCCAACGTCTTCCTGGTGGGCGAGGACGGGCAGGTGGAGTACGTGCGCATCCTCGACTTCGGCATCGCCAAGCCGATGGAGCCGGACGAAGATTCGCTCACCCTCACCGGCATCGGCCAGCTCCCCCACTCCCCCGCCTACGCCTCGCCCGAGCAGCTCGACCCCGACGCGCCCGTCACCCCCGCGTCGGACGTGTACCAGCTCGGGCTGATCGGCTACGAGCTGCTCGCCGGCGCGCGCCCCTACGCCGACGCCGAGCGCCAGCGCATCCGCGCGGGCGAGGAGGTGGCGCCGCCCGAGACCGCCGCGTGGGCCGCGGTCGAGCCGCCGCTGCGCGAGGTGATCGCCCGCGCGCTGCGCCGCGACCCGGCCGAGCGCTACCCGGACGCCGGCGCTTTCGCCGATGCGCTCGACGCGGCGGACGGCGCGGCGCCATCCGACGCGGCGCCATCCGACGACGATGACGACGCTACCGTCCTCCTCCCGGCGGCGGCTCCGCTGGGCGCGACGGATGCCTTGGCCGCGGTGCCGCCCGGCGCTCCGCCGGTGGTGCCCGTACCGGTCGAGCCGGTGTCGTCGGAGCCGCTGTCGCTCCCCTCGCCCGCCGTTCCCGCGCGCCACTTCCGGCCGGCCGCGCTGGGGATTCCCGTGGTGCTCGTGCTGCTGGCGCTCGCCGTGTGGGCCACGCGCAGGCAGCCGGCATCGCGCACGGCCGCCGTCGCGGCGGACACGGGCGACGTCTCCGCGCTCCACGACCGGTTCCTGCGGCTGCAGGGCGAGGTGGCCGGCGGCGTCCCCGGCTCCGCGGCGGCGGAGAGCGCCGCGGCCGCGCCGGACACCGCCTCGTCGGTGCAGGAGCGGGAGGCCGCGCAGCGGCAGGACGCGGCCGCGGTCCAGGCCGAGGTGATCGACCTGCACGCCGCCTGGGCCGCCGGCGACCTGGACCGGGTGATGCGCCACTACGCGGACCGCGTGGACTACTTCGGCGTGGAGGGCGCGCCGAAGTCGTTCGTCCGCCGCAACATCGCCCGAACGGTGGAGCAGTACCCGCGGCGCACCATCACCATCGACGGCCAGGCGACGGTGTTCGACCGCCCGGACCTGGCGCGGGTGCTGGTGACCAAGGAGTGGGACTTCGGCGGCGGGCGCGAGCACTGGACCGGCTCCATGCGCCAGGAGCTGATGCTGCGCCTGAGCGGCGGCGAGTGGCGGATCGTGTCGGAGAAGAGCAACGAGGTGTTCAGGCAGAGCCGCACGCCGGAATAGCGCGGTTTTCTCTCAGGTCCGAGGTGCGGTGTGTGTCCGCGGCCGCGGCGCCCTCTCCCTGCGCCTGAGAGCGCAATCCCTCTCCCGTACCGGGAGAGGGGGCATGCCCTGGCGGAGGCGAGGCCTGCGACGGACCGCGTAAAAGGCTGACGTATCGTCGCCGGTTGGGGACACACCAGGGCCGCGGCAGAGTCCGCGAAGGCGGACTTCGTGCCGTTTCAGCGGCGGGTTTCCAACCCGTCGTCCCCTCAGCGCTGCTCCGGCGTGGTGTCGATGGGCGCCGAGGGCGGCGGCGGGGTGATGCCGGTGACCAGGTTGTACAGCCTGCGGCGGACGGCGCGGATGTGGTTGGGCGCCTTCGGCAGGTAGGTGCGGTTGGAGAGGAGCACCACCCAGATCCCGCGCTCGGGATCGATCCAGATCGAGGTGCCGGTGTAGCCGGTGTGGCCGTAGGCGTAGGGCGTCTTGCACCCGCGGTGGTCGGGGACGGTCCCCTCGCGGCAGAACACCTCGAAGCCCAGGCCGCGCGTCCCCGCCCCGGGCTGCGGCCGGCGGAACTGCCGCAGCGTCGCCTCCTTCACGATCCGCACGCCCCCCAGCTCCCCGCCGTTCGCCAGCATCGCCGCGAAGCGACCCAGGTCGTGCGCGGTGGAGAAGAGCCCCGCGTTCCCGGTGATCCCCCCCAGCTCGCGCGAGAAGGGATCGTTCGTCTTCCCCGCGAAGGGGCGCCCGTCTTCCAGCGTGAGGGTGGGCGCGCAGACGGAGCAGTCGATCCCCGGCTCGAAGCGCGTGTGCGCCATCCCCAGCGGCTCCCACACGCGCTTGCGCAGGAAGACGGGGAGCGGCTGCCCCGCCGCGTTCGCCGCCGCCAGCCCGAGCAGCACGAAGCCCAGGTCGGAGTAGAGCACCTCCTCGCCCGGCTCCCAGAGCAGGTCCACGCTCGAGACCACCCGGTAGAGCCGGTCGCCCGCGCTCCCGAAGTCGCGGATGGGCATCGCCGCGGGGAGACCGGAGGTGTGGGTGAGGACGTGGCGCACCGTGACCTTCTCGCGCCCGCGGCCGGTGAAGTTCGGCAGCCAGCGGGCGATGGGGTCGTCCAGCCGCATCTTCCCGTCGTCCACCAGGATCATCACCGCCGTGGTGGTGGCGACCGTCTTGGTGAGCGAGGCCAGGTCGTAGAGCGTCTGGTCGGCGTCCACCGGCGGCGCCAGGCGACCCCAGCGCGTGCGGCCGACGCCGACCTCCAGCAGGGTGGTGCCGCGCACCCCCACCGCCAGCGCGCCGCCGGGGAAGCCTCCGCGCGCCACCTCCTTGCGCACCACCTGCTCCGCGGCGGCGAGGCGGTCCGGCGGCACCACCCTGCTCGCCTCCCGGACGATGTCGCGCGAACGGATGGCCGGCACCGCGCGGAACACGCTCCTCAGCCGCGGCGACACCGCGAACGGGTACGCCAGCGCGAGCGCGAAGCAGGCGAGCATCGCCCACGCGACCAGGCGGCGCCGGAACGAGACGCGCGCGGGCCACGCCTCCGGCTCCGCGACTTCGTCATCCTCCTCCCGCTCCAGCTCGCGCAGGTCCGCCACCCGTCCTCCCCCGTCCGTTCGTCCGATCCTGACCGCGCCGAATGGCAGGGACCGGGCCGCGGCGACGAAAACCGGTTCATGTCACACGGAGGAAGCAGAGGGACCAGAGGAGCTGCACCGTTCCCTCTGGTCCCTCTGCTCCCTCTGCGTGAGACGCCGTTCGTCAGTCCGTCACCGCGGCGGCGAAACGGGGATGGGGTCGCAGATGCGGAAGGAGGTGGCCGGCACGCCGGTGCGGACGGGGCTGCCGGGCTCGAGGTGCAGCAGCGCGGCGTTCGGAAGGTAGAGGTCGCGCACGGCGCAGAAGTCGTCGCGGCGCGCCAGCAGGATGGGGTGCAGGTAGATGGCGGCGAGCCCCGCGATGCCGTCGAGCACCACGTATTGCGAGCCGATCTCCCGCGCCGCGGCGTAGAGCGTGTCCGGCTCGGCGCTCAGCGGGTAGGTGCGGCCGCGGTAGCCGGAGTAGACGAAGAAGATCGACGCCTTGCGCGAGAGCACGGTGGAGCCGGCCGGGAGCGCGCCGCGCGCCCTGACCGCCAGCGAGAAGAAGTCGTGGAACTCCGGCGACATGCAGGGGAACTGCTCGCCGTCGCGGTACTGCCCGGCGCAGCTCATCCCCGACTTCGTCACCAGCGCGATCCCGGGGAGCGCGACCAGCAGGAGCGCGGCGCCCCCCGCGAGCGGAAGGAGGCGCGCGCCCGCGGGCCAGCGCAGCAGCCGCGCGGAGTCGCGCAGCGCCTCGGCGGCGTAGACCAGCAGGAGCGGGAGGAGCGGGAGGATGAAGCGCTCGCCGGACCAGGTGGCGGGCCAGAGGAGGAGGAGCCCCACCATTGGCGGCGTCCACAGCTCCGCCAGCCCGGGGTTCTTCAGCCGGCGCGCCCACCCTGCGATGGCGAGCAGCACCAGCGGCACGCTCAGCCAGAAGCGGTTGACGCCGTTCCAGGAGAGGAGCACGGGAAGGTGCATCCCCGCGTAGCGCACGGCGTTCTGCCCCAGGCGCTCGATCAGTCCCCCCACGCCCACCGTTCCCAGGTGCGGCTGGTAGGGATCGACGAACCAGAGGTAGCCCGTGTAGCCGGGGCCGCCGTTCACCTTTCCCCAGAGCCACCAGAGGAAGGCCAGGGGGAAGAACGCCGCCGACATCACCGCCAGGTCCCGCCAGCGCCGCCGCAGCGCCAGCCACGCCAGCGCCGCCACCACCAGCGGCAACCCGGCCGCGCGGGTGAAGTTGCCCAGCACCGCGCCCGCGATCATCACCGCCAGCCACCTCCCGTGGTGCGGCTCGTCGCCCTGCAGCTCCCGCTCGCGCGAGCCCACCAGGTGCGTGGAGCCCCAGAGCGCCAGCATGCTGAAGGCCCACGCGGGCACGTCCGAGAGCTCCCAGTGGCTCAGGTCGATCACCCCGGGGCTCAGCGCCAGCAGCACCCCCACCCCCAGCGCGATCCCGGCCGTCGTCGTCCTGCGCAGCCAGAGGTACGAGAGCGCCACCGCCGCCCCCGAGAACACGAGCACGATGAACTTCATCGCCACCAGCCCGCGCAGCCCCACCATCCACGCCAGCGCGACGATCGTCGGCCAGACGGGGGGATACTGGGTGTGCGCGGGGAGCGCGGGGTCCCACAGGCTCACGTAGCTGTGCCGCTCCACCAGCGAGCGGGCGAGCGAGAGGTACGCGGCGTTGTCGCCGCCCACGTGCGGCGCCGGGTTGAAGGCGACGAGCGCCAGCAGCAGGTGGACGGCGGCGATGCAGAGCGCCACCCAGCCCGGCCGCGCCTGCACGATGCGCTGCGCGAGCGAGGGCGAGGCGGGCGCGGGGGTCGGAGCTGCGGCGGCCTTGCGGGCGGCGTTCCGCCGTCGCCCTCGGGCAGAGGTGTCGGCCACGGATTGCGCGGGTCGGGAGATGGAGCCGGGTGGGATGATGCAGGAAAGTAACGCGTGTGCGCCGGCTTCGGGAGGGCGCGGGACCGGCCGGCGGCGATCCGTGTCAGCCCTTCCCCTTCCCCTGTCCCCTGCCGCGCCCGCCGCCGCGCGCATGGCCGCCTCCACGCCCCCGCAGCACGCGCGGCGCGATCCGCGGAGAGGACGCGGGCGCGGCGGTCGGCCCCGCATCCGGCGGAGCCGCGGCGGCCGGTGCGCTGCTCGCCGGGTCGGGCTCGGTGTCGGCGGCCGGGGCGGCGCCGAGGGCCGCGCGGCGGGAGAGCGTGAGCCGCTCGGCGACCACGAAGCCGCGGTCGGCGCGTCCCTTCACCCGCAGCGAGTCGCCGCGCGCGAGCGAGGCGAGGTCGGCCGGGTCGCCATCCAGCGTCACCGCCCCCGCGCTCAGGCCGACGACCACGCGCAGATCGGGGAGCGACGCGTCGTCGGGGCGGAAGAGGAGGGCGTCGTGCTCCCCGGAGAGCGCGAGCACGGCGCCGTGCGCGTCGACCTCGGCGGGGATGCGCGCGTCGCTCGCCATGCGGACGCCGTTCACCACCAGCAGCTCCGCGCCCGTGAGCTCCACCGTGCGCGGGAAGGCGCGGCCGCTGCGCGCGTCGGTGCGCAGGCCGTGCAGCGCCACCGCGGCGCCCGCAGGGGCGTTGTCGAGCGCCAGGGTGCCGGCGGTGTCGGCGCCGCGCACCAGGCGCAGCGTGGCGGGGCCGGCGGAGAGGTCGCGCAGCTCGAAGGCGCCGCCCTTCACCTCCGCCTCGCGCTCCGCCTCCACCGCGCGCACCAGCGTGGGCGCCGAGGCCGAGTCCGCGAAGTCGCCGCGGATGGAGACGCGGTCCGCCGCGCCGCCGCACGCGGCCAGGACGATGAGCCAGGGGATGGCGATGGGTCGCATGCCGCGGCAGTCGAGCACCAACCGTGCCTCCGCAAGGGCGTCTCACGCAGAGACGCAGAGCCACGGAGAGAGGGCCGCAGATTTTGCTTGCCCCCGTCCGGGCAGGAGATGCATTCTGCATTCATGGAACGGACGTTCGCTGCCCGACTCACTTCATGACGAGAGGAATTTCGAATGGATACGGCCGCCTGGATCGCCGTCGTCGCGGTGGCGATGCTCCTCGGGCAGTACTTCGCGGGAACATCGGACTACTTCCTCTCCATCGAGAACCCGCGCCCGCTCGACGACAACATCGACACCATCACCATCTACGCGTGGGGCTTCGCCAGCCAGTCCAGCCGGAGCTGCACCGCCGAGCTGGCCGGCCAGGGCTTCGCCGACGTGCGCATGTTCGCAACCCGGCGGCAGGTGCTGATGTCGATCGTCACCCTCGGCGCCGTGCGGCCGGTGAGCATCGCCTGGCGCGGCAACGCCGGCCAGCATCCGCTGGGGCAGGCCTGATGGCCGCCGCCGAGATCGTCCGCCTGACAGGCTCCGCGGAGTGGGAGAACTACCACAGGACCGGAACCTCTCACCTCGCGGGGCGCTGGGCGCTGCGCAGCGGCGACGCCGGGCGCGGCCGCGACGACATCGCCGAAGCCGCGGCCAGAGTGCAGGAGTGGCTGAACGACGCGAAGCGCGAGGGCGTGCCCGTACGGCCGGTGGGCGGCGCCTGGTCGCTCTCCAACATCCAGCTCGTGCAGCAGGGCTGGATGCTGAACACGCGCCGCTTCAACCGCTGCTTCCGCCTGGCGTCGGGGGATTTCCTGCGCCCCGCGGCGGTCGAGGCGGACGCGTTCATGCTGGTGGAGGGCGGCGTCCAGATCGACGAGATCAACGACAGGCTCGAGGAGATGAAGCGCAGCCTCACCACCACGGGCGCCAGCAACGGCCAGACGCTCCCCGGCGCCTGCGCCACCGCCACCCACGGCTCGGTGCTGGGCGCCGGCGGCATCCAGCAGCACGTGCGCGCCATCCAGCTCGTCGTCCCCGGCGGCACCTGGTGGATCGAGCCGGCGGCCGGGGTGATGAGCGAGGATTTCGTCCGCGACACCGGCTCCACCCTGCTGCGCGACGACGAGGCGTTCGCGGCGGCGCTGGTCGCGGTCGGCTCGCTCGGCGTCGTCACCGCGATGGTGATCGAGACCGAGCCCATCTACCTGGTGCGCCCCTTCCTCAAGCGGATCGACTTCAGCCGCGCCGACCTCGAGTCCCTGCAGCGCGGCGACTTCCGCGCCTTCTCCGAGGCGAAGGGAGTGCCGGGGCTCGATCCCTACTTCGTGATGGTCATCACCACCCCCGACCGGCCGTACGGGGGAAAGGCGGTGGTGCGCTTCCTCTACAAGTTCCCCTGGCGCCGGGACTACGAGCACCTCGAGCCGGGGAAGCTCGGCGCCGGCTACGACGCCCAGACCATGATCTCCTGGGCGCTGCGCAACTTTCCCTGGGCGCGGGGGCTGATCCTGCAGAAGATCATGCGGCTCGCGGTGGGAAAGGGGATCACCGACGAGCGCTACGGCACCTGGGGCGAGAGCCTGGAGACGCCCAAGCCGCTCGCCGGCGGCTTCTCGACGGGCCTGTTCTGCGACCGGGGCAGGCTGGTGCCGACGCTGGAGGCGCTGTGCAGCGCGTTCCACCGCGCGGGCGGATCGACCGCGGTGACGCTGCGCTTCGTGAAGGGCGGCCACGGCCTGCTCACGCCCGCGCGCTGGCCGGACAGCGTGGCGATCGACTGCGACGGACCCGGAGGCGAGAGCACCCGCCGTGCGTACCTGAGCATGCTCGACGAGCTGGAGAAGAAGGGGATCGAGCACACGCTGCACTGGGGGAAGATCAACAATCTCACGCCCCCGCGGGTTGCCGCCGACTATGGCGACGACCTGGTGCGCTGGAAGGCCGTCCGCGACCGGCTCCTCCCCGACCCCGCCGACCGCCGTCTCTTCGCCACCGACGAGCTGCGGGCGTTCGGGCTGGCTGATTAGCCTCACGCAGAGACGCAGAGACACGGAAAGAACCACCAGCCTCTCTGTGCCTCTGCGTCTCTGCGTGAGCCGATCTTGTCTGCCGGGAACACACAAAGCCCGCGGCGATTCTCTCGCTGCGGGCTTCGGCGTCGGGAGTATCCCTCCTCGCCACGTTCAATATATACCACACCCGGGGGCTTGCGGCCAGACCCGGGGCGTGCTGCAGGATTCTCGGCCGAAAAATCCTCGGCCGAGGCTGAAACCCGTGGAAACGGAGAGCGGATGGGCCGCTACGTGCTGGATTTCCAGGAGATCGACCAGACGCAGGTCGCGGTCGCCGGCGGCAAGGGCGCGCACCTGGGTGAGCTCTGGCGGATCGAAGGCGTCCGGGTGCCGGCCGGCTTTTGCGTGACGACCGACGCCTTCCAGCGGATCATGGCGGAAGCGCCGTCGCTCGACGAGCGGCTCGACCGGCTGTCGCGCCTGGAGCCGGACGACCGGGAGGCGATCCACGCGCTCAGCGCGGAGATCCGCCGGAGCATCGAAGCGATCGCCATCCCTGACGACCTGGCGGCGGCGATCGCCGGCGCGCTTGCCCGGCTTGGCGAGCATGCGGCCTATGCCGTCCGCTCCAGCGCCACGGCGGAGGACCTGCCGACGGCCTCCTTCGCGGGGCAGCAGGACAGCTACCTGAACGTCGTGGAGGCGGCGGCGATCCTCCGGCACGTCAGCCGGTGCTGGGCCTCGCTCTTCACCGAGCGGGCCGTGACCTACCGCCTGCGGAACGGCTTCGACCACCGGAAGGTCCAGATGGCGGTGGTCGTGCAGCGGATGGTCTTCCCGCAGGCGTCCGGCATCCTGTTCACGGCCGACCCCGTCACGGGCAACCGGAAGGTCGCGTCCGTGGAGGCCGGCTTCGGCCTCGGCGAAGCGCTGGTCTCCGGCCTGGTGAACGCGGACGTCTACAAGGTGCGGGACGGCGAGGTTATCGCTCGGACGATCGGCACCCAGCGGCTCGCCATCCTCCCCTCGCCGGGCGGTGGGACGCGGGAACAGGCGATCGAGCCGGAGCGGCAGGGGCAGCCCGCGCTGACGGACGCGCAGGTCGTGCGGCTCGCGCAGCTGGGACGGCGCATCGAAGCGCACTTCGGCCACCCCCAGGACATCGAATGGTGTCTGGTCGACGACGACTTCCAGATCGTCCAGAGCCGGCCGATCACCACGCTCTTCCCCATTCCCGAAGCCGGCGACGGGGAGAACCACGTCTACGTCTCCGTCGGCCATCAGCAGATGATGACCGACCCCATGAAGCCCCTGGGCCTGTCCGTGCACCAGTTGGTGGCGATTCCGCGGATGTACGAGGCCGGCGGAAGGCTGTTCGTCGACGTCGCCCCGCGCCTGGCTTCGCCAACGACTCGCGCAGCCGTCCTCGAGGCCCTCGGGAAAGACCCGCTCATCGCGGACTCGCTGCGAACCATCCTCGACCGCGGCGACTTCATCCCGTCGATCCCGGACGACGGTCGCGGCGGGCCGCCGGTCGGCGCCGCCCCCACCGCGATCGAGACCGATCCGGCCATAGTCGCCCAGCTGATCGCGCGCAGCCAGGCTTCCATCGCCTCCTTGAAGCGCAACATCCGGGCACAGTCGGGAGCGGCGCTGTTCGACTTCATTCTGTCCGACATCCAAGAGCTGAAGCGGTTGTTGTCCGACCCGTTGAGCCTTCAGGTGATCATGGCCGGGATGGAGGCCACGTGGTGGCTCAATGAGCGGTTGGAGGCGTGGCTGGGCGAGAGGAACGCGGCTGACACGCTGACGCAGTCCGCCCCCGGCAACATCACGTCGGAGATGGGGCTGGCGCTGCTGGACGTCGCAGACGTGATCCGCCCGTATCCGGACGTCGTCGGCTTCCTGCGACAGGTGGAGGACGAGGGCTTCCTGGACGAGCTGACCGCTTTGCCTGGCGGGCGGGAAGCGGCCGACGCCATCCGGGCCTACCTCGAGACGTACGGCATGCGCTGCGTCGGCGAGATCGACATCACGAGGCCGCGTTGGAGCGAACGCCCCTCCACGCTCGTGCCCATCATCCTCGGCCACATCGAGAACTTCGAGCCGGGCGCCGGCGCGCGGCGCGTCGAGCAAGGGAGGCAGAGGGCCCGGCAGAAGGAACAAGAGCTGCTCGAGCGCTTGCGGGCCTTGCCGGACGAGCGCAAGGCCGACGAGGTCAAGCGCATGATCGACCGCGTCCGGACGTTCATCGGGTACCGGGAATATCCGAAGTACGGCATGGTCAACCGCTACTTCCTTTACAAGCAGGCCTTGTTGGCTGAAGCCGAACGCCTCGTGCAGGCACACGTGCTTCGGGAGAAGACGGACATCTTCTACCTCACCTTCCAGGAGCTCCACGACGCCGTGCGCACGAACCGAGTGGATGAGCGGCTCATTCACCGGCGCAAAAACGAATTCAGCTCATATCAAGCGCTCACACCGCCCCGGGTGCTCACGTCGGACGGCGAGGTCATCGCCGGGGCGTACCGACGCGACGATGTGCCGGCCGGCGCGCTGGTCGGCGTACCGGTCTCCGGCGGGACCATCGAGGGGCGTGCGCGCGTCATCCTGGACATGGCCGACGCCGATCTCGAAGCGGGCGACATCCTGGTCACCGCCTACACGGATCCAAGCTGGACGCCTCTGTTCGTCGGGATCAAGGGCCTGGTGACGGAGGTCGGGGGTCTGATGACCCACGGCGCAGTGATCGCCCGGGAATACGGCTTGCCGGCCGTCGTGGGGGTCGAGCAGGCCACGCGCCGGATCCGGGATGGGCAGCGGATCCGGGTGCATGGCACGGACGGCTACGTCGAGATCCTGCCGAGCCGCCCTGCCGTGCATCCGCCCTCGCAGGCGCCCTCATGCGGCGCGGTCCCGCCGAGCGTCGTCGAAGTTGCGCAGGTAGAGGTGGACGAGTGAGATCGCCATCGCGCCTTCGCCGACTGCGGAGGCGACGCGCTTGATCGAGCCGTGGCGCACGTCGCCGGCGACGAACACCCCGGGTTCGCTGCTTTCGAGTGGGAGCGGCGGGCGTTCCAGCGGCCACCAGCGGTCGTCGGCGTCGCGCTGCAGGTCGTGACCGGTCATGAGGAAGCCTTGCGGGTCGCGGCGCAGCCAGCCCTCGACGCCGGCGGTCAGCGGCTCGCCGCCGACCAGCACGTACATCGCCTGCGCGGGAAGGTCTTCTTCGGGGCCGCCGTCACGCGCCGCCACGGTGACGGTGTCGAGCCGCGGGTTGCCGGATGCCCGGGTGACGCAGGTGCCGGTGCGGACGGTGATCCGCGGGTGCACGGCGATCCGGTCGATCAGGTACCGCGACATGGCGGCGTCGAGCGAGTCGGCGCGCACGACCATCGTCACGGAGCGCGCGTAGCCGGCGAGGTGCAGCGCCGCTTGGCCGGCGGAGTTGGCGCCGCCGACGAGGACGACGTCCTGGTCGCGGTGACCGGGCGCTTGTCCGGGCGACGAGCCGTAGGCGACGCCGCAGCCGATCAGCTCTTCGACGCCGGCGGCGTCGAGGCGGCGGTAGGCGACGCCGGTGCAGATGATCGCGGCGCGCGGGCGCAGGCGGGCGCCGCCCGAGAGCTCGAGCTCCTTCTTGCCGTGTGGAAGTGGATGCGTCCGCACCAGTTCGACGCCGGTCAGGATCTCGGCGCCGAAGCGCAGCGCCTGCTCGTGCGCGCCGCCGGTCAGCTCGGCGCCGCTGATGCCCTGCGGGAAGCCCGGGTAGTTCTCGATGCGTGCGCTCGTCCCGGCCTGGCCGCCGGGAGCGAGTCGTTCCAGGACGACGGTGCGGAGTCCCTCCGACGCGGCGTACACCGCCGAGGTG
>JBJMPM010000352.1:0-4254 GCA_045803205.1 Longimicrobiaceae bacterium | reverse complement strand
TGCCGCGCGCCGCGCACGCCGCTCCCGGCCTCTCCCCGTCCGTCGGCGGAGGATGGGCCCTCGGCCTCCCCACCGGGGATGGGCTCGCCGGCGGCCCGCGCCTCGCGCAGCAGCTCGCCCACCACCGCGGGGAGCGACGAGCGCACGGCGCGGCGGCGGCGGGTGAGCGCCAGCCCGCGGGCGAGCGTGGCGAGCAGGGCCGTGTAGCTCAGCCCGTGGCCGCGCGACATCCCGCGCAGCAGCGACCCCACGAAGCTGCGCCGGTTGAACTCGCTGCCGGGGTCGTGCACCAGGTACGCCTGCACCAGCGTCCACAGGTGCCGCCCGAAGCGGCGCTCGCTCAGCGGCAGGAGCGGCGCGCTGCGGTGCGTCCGGCGCAGGTCGCCCACGTAGGCCAGCACCAGCGCCGCGTGCTCCGGCTCCAGCACGCGCACCAGCCGCGCCAGCCCCCGGTCGTCGAGCTGCCCCACCAGCCGCTCCACCACCCCCGTGCGCGTGCCCAGCCGGCGCACCACGCCGGCCAGCCGCGCCGGCTCGGCGGCCGCCATCTCCCCCACCAGCGAGGCCAGCGAGGTGCCCGGCGGCGCCCAGAAGGGGAGCGTGCCGCGCAGCAGGTGGTGCTCCAGCAGCTCGGCGCGCGCCTGCGCCAGCGGGCGCGCGCGCACCCCGGCCTCGCGGTCGCCTCCGTTCAGCGCCGCGGCCAGGGCGCGCCGCAGCTCGCGCTCCAGCAGCCGCGGCAGCTCGGCGTCGAGCGCGGAGAGCGAAACCGTGCCCAGGTCCACCGACAGGCGCTCGATGCGCACCTGCCGCCCGGGCACGTCGAGCTCGCGCAGCACCCGCTCGATCACCGGGAGGAGGCGGCGGCGGTTGAGGTCGGAGAGGCGCGGCTGCAGCGCCATGGCCACCACCTGCGAGCCGGCCTCCACCTCCAGCCGCTGCGCCCGCACGCTGGGCCCGAACCGCGACGCGGGAGGCACCGGGCTCACCGCTCGCTCCGGCGCCGGCGCGCCGCCGGGCCGGCGGCCGGCGCCGGGACGCAGCGCTCCAGGAACTCGCGCAGCCGCGCGGAGGCGGCGCGCAGGCCGGTGCCGCGCTCCAGCGCCTGCTGCCAGGCGCGGTAGAGCGACTCGAAGCCGGTTCCCTGGGCCGCGCCCAGGAAGCAGCACGCCACCGCCAGGTGCGCCGGGGCGTTGGCGCGCACCACCTCGCGCGCGAAGGCGCGGTACCCCTCGTCGTCCAGGAGGCGCGGGGGGAGGAAGAAGACGGCGGTCAGCGCGGAGTCGTACGCGAACGCGCACCCCTCGCCGCGGCAGCGGCCGGCCCGCAGCAGCAGGTGCTCCACCACGTAGAGCTGCCGGGCGTGGCGCCGCAGCTCCGCCAGCACGGCCCCGAAGCCGCGCGCCGCCTCGGCCGCGTCCTCGCGCCCGGGAAAGCGCCCCAGCAGCCGCCACCCCGAGCCCGCGCGCGCCACCGCGCTGAACCCCGGGGCGCCGGGCGCGGCGCCCACGCGCAGGTCGCCGGGGGCGTACCCGGCGTCGAGCAGCTCCTCCGCCACCACCCGCGGCGTGCCGGCGGGCGCGCCGGCCAAGGTGGCGACGGGGTGCGGCGACACGGGCTCGAACGCCGCGTCCATCTCGCCGCCACTCCACTCCGCCGCGGCCGGCTCGCCTCCCTCGCCGCGGGGGCGCAGCTCCACCCCCGCCTCCTCCAGCACCTCGCGCAGGGGGCGCCGGTCCCACGCCGGCAACCCCAACTGGAGGCGGCAGCGCAGCTCCATCCCGGCCGCGTTGGCGGGCGACGGGGGGCGCAGGTAGTCGAAGCCGCGGAAGCGGTCGCGCGTGCTCTCCACCACCCGCCGCGCCAGCTCCAGCCGGGCCCGGTAGAGCGCCCGCGCGCGCTGCGCCGGGTCGGCCCCGCCGCAGGCGTCGCCCCCGGCCCCCGCCACCGCGCCGGCGTCCACGCCGTCGGCGTAGAGGGCGAGGAGGAAGGCCAGGAAGGAGGCGCGGCGCTCCACCCACGGGTCCTGCGAGGCCACGATGCGCGGCAGCCCCTGGTGGTAGCCGCCGGGCCCCGGGCGCAGCAGCGGCTCCACGTCGGGGACGGAGCCGTCCAGGTACTGGAACCAGTAGCTGCGGCGCCCGTCGGGGTCGTCGGGGCCCAGCGTGGAGAAGAGGTCGCGCACGTGCGCGAGCTGCGCGAAGTAGTCGGCCATGAGCTGCTCGAAGGGGAGGAGGTAGCCCTTGAGCTGCCGGGCCTGCGCGCGGCGCAGCGCGGTCGCGCCGGAGGGGAGGCCGTACGCGCCGATGCCGTACACCGCGGGGAACTGGTTCTGCACCGAGTCGTAGCCGGCCAGGTCGCGGCGCTCGCCGGCCGGCATCGCGAACCACACGTCGTAGCTCTCGTCGAGCGGCCAGGGGCGGCGGTGCTCCCGCCAGAGGAGCCGCAGCCGCCGCTCCACCCGCGCCGGGTCGGGCTTCACCTCCACCCCGTTGCAGAGCAGCCGCAGCGGCCAGGCGCCGCGCGGGGCGCGGGTGTCCAGCCGCAGCAGGGCGCGCGGCGGCACCGGCACGGCCTCGTTGCCGCGCCAGGTGCGCCCCCCCGTGACCACCGCCAGCCGCGGCACCCCGCTCACCCCCGGCGTGCCGGCCGCCACCCCCACCACCTCCTGCACCGCGATCGCCTCGGCCTTCGGCGCCAGCTCGGCGTCGGCGACGAAGCCGTACAGCATCAGGGGGCCGTCGAAGATCTCCGCCGGCGGCGTGCCGGCGCGCACCAGCTCGCCCAGCGGGCGGCGCGCGGGCTCGGGGGCGAAGAGGTTGCCCAGGCGGAAGAGGAGCTGCGCCATCACCTCGTCGGGGGCCAGCGCCCCGCTCACCGCCACGTCGCCCTGCACGGTGACGGGGACCGCGCCCAGCACGTACACGGCGCGCAGGTCCTCGCACAGGTTGCGGTGCGCGGAGTACACGCGGCGGGCGGCCTCGACCACCCTGCGCTCGTCGCAGGGGTCGCAGCCGGGGTCGAGCCCGGGAACGTAGAGCGCCAGGTCGTACACCCCCCACACCCCGCGCGGGGGCGGCGCGGCCGGGCGGAAGGGGGTGATCCAGGCGTTGGCCACCCCCGGCACCCGGTCGATCAGCAGCCGGCGGTAGTCGTCCTCGGTGACCGGGTTGACGGGGAAGATGTCGCGCGCCGGGTAGAGCGCCTGCCGCCGCGGGTCGATGCGCCCGCCGGGCCCCTCCGCCAGCAGGTCGGCCACGGGAAAGCCGGCGCGGTAGGAGAGCTCGGTGAGCGCGTAGCAGAGCTGCTCCAGCGTGGTGACGCCGGGGTCGCTCTCGTTGTAGTCGGTCCAGACCTTCCCCGCCTGCCGCTGGACGATGCGCGTCCCCTCGTCGCGGAGGAAGGCGTAGTCCAGCCCGGGCTCGGCGGGGGCGGCGGAGAGGGCGAGGGAGTCGGTCATCTTGGCTTCCCGGCGTTCGGCGTCTCGTGGCTCGACATCCGGCTGCGGCTCGCCGGCATGGGGTGCATCGGCGTCCATCTCCTCCACCTCGCCGGCGGCCGCGGAGCATCCGGCCGCGCGAAGGCCGCCGGCGGGGGCTACGACTGCATTGCCCTGTTGCGTATGGCCTCTTGTATCTCCGACACCTTCTTCCAGGCCGCACCCACCTTCACCTCCACGGTGTCGAGCGCCACGGCGCCCACCGTCAGCTCCTGTCCGCCCGCCACGGAGCCCTTCCAGTACTCGGAAGGGATGGCCCCCTTCATCTCCACGCCTCCCGGCGGAGGAAACCGGTACAGCCATGCCCCCATGCTCTGCTGGCTGAAGCCGATCAGCGTCGTCTTGATGTCGCCCGGGTCCGCCGACGCCGGGAACACCGCGCCGTAGATCGGGGCGACCACCCCGAAGTCGTCCTGCAGATCCTTGGGGTGGGTGTTCGAAACGCGGTATACCCAGCTCAGGTCCACCTCGTCGCCATCGCCCGCGACCATCCGCTGAGCCGCGCTCGTCCTGCCGGGAAGCCGGGTCACCGGCGCATCCGGCTTCTCCAGCGCACGCCGAAGCGGCTGCCCGCCGTCCGGGCGCCGCGGCGTCCCGTCACGCGCGGCGCGCAGTTGGGCCGCGTGGCCGGCGGCCAGCGCCCGTGCGCCCATCACGCTGGCCTCGCGCTCCAGGCGGGCGTCGACGTTCACCGGCGTGCCGGCCAGGCTCATCGTCGGCCGCACGCGGTGCTGGAGCTGCTGCACGGCATGCCATCC
>JBJMPM010000266.1:0-11374 GCA_045803205.1 Longimicrobiaceae bacterium | reverse complement strand
CCATTCGGGGGTCCCGCAAAAAAATTTCGATACTCAGCTCATTCCGAGCCTGCAGCCAATCGTCGACGAGCCTGGCGCTGCTGCAGTCGTCGGAGCCCGCGCCGACGAGCAGGGAGAGTCACAGAGCATTCTGCTGCCCTGAATGCACAGCCGATCAGCAGAGGACAGTATGAGACCCCGTGGACTGAACGGCCGCACACGGAGTCAACGGAGCAATCCTCTGCTGACTCCGTTGACCCCCGGTGTGAGGCCTTCTGCGGGTGCAGCGTCGCAGAACGTCCCGGGCGACGCTCTCCCTGTCTCCGCGACGGGGCGTGAGACGTTCTCTTACTCGAGACCCTCACGAGCAGAACGGGTGAACCGGCGCAGGAAGGCCAGCGCCGCGCCGCGCGCCGCGGAATCGAAGCCGGCCAGCGCCTCCCCCGTCTCCCGCACCGCCGCCTCGCGCAGCGCCGCCTCCAGCGCGCGCCCGTGGGGGGTGAGGTCCACCCGGATGGCGCGTCCGTCCGCCGGGTCCGCCTCGCGGCGCACCCAGCCCCGATCCTCCAGCAGGCCCACGATGCGGCACGCCGTGCTGCGGTCCACGAAGAGCGCCGCCGAGAGCGCGGTGAGCGAGAGCGCGCCCCGCTCGGCCAGCACCTCGAGCGCATGCGCCCCCGCCACCGTGACCCCCGCCGCGCTCACCCGCTCGCGGTCGCGGAGCTGGTGCAGCCGCGTGAGCTCGCGGAGCGCGCGCCGGAACGCGGCGGCCTCGGAGTGCAGGGGGGCGTGCATCGGTCGGCGGCTCCGGCGAGGCGGGAGGGGCGCGGGGGAACGGCGGACACGATGCGCCCCGGCGCCCGAGCGGTCAAGCGCGCGGCCGACGGAATACATGGGAAGCCATGCATATCTTATGGATGCTAGAAAGTTAGCACGTTGGGAGAAAAGGCTTTACGCCGGCCGAACGCCGGTGTATACTGTTGCCCCGGCTCACAACCCATACGCGCGCCGTCCCCACGCCGTTCCCCTGGAGCGGCACGGCCGCGGGCCATCCGGCGGCCCGCCCCGCCACGGCGTCCACCGCGCGTTTTTCCATCGATTCCCCAGGCCTGCCGCCGCATTCCGGGCGTCCGCCCGTTCCCACGCATGTGTTCCCGTTCCATTACACCCGTGGCCCGCGCGTGCGCGGCGCCCCGTCCACCGGCTCCAGGAGAGGAGAAATCGAGCCCAGACCCCATGTGCAGCCGTAGTCAGTCTCTGAAACCAACCCAGGAGGACAGGCAATGAAGAGGATGTTGTGGGTGCTCCTCGCGCTCGCACTGCCGTTCGGCGCAGGCGCCGCGGCAGCGCAGCAGCGCCAGGTCAGCGGCACCGTGACCGGTGCCAACGGCGAAGCCGTGGCGGGCGCCGCGGTCAGCATCGCGGGCACCAGCCGCGGCGTGCGCACCGACGCGCAGGGCCGCTTCACGATCCCCGTGGAGGGCGAGGCCCGCCTGCGGGTGGCCGCGCTCAGCTACCGCGCGCGCGACGTGGTGGTTCCCGCGGGGCAGAACACCGTGTCCATCCGCCTCGAGACCGACGTGCTCGGCCTGGAGACGGTGGTGGTCACCGGCCAGGCGACCGCGGTGAAGCGCGAGAACCTGGCGCACGACGTGGCGGTGGTGAGCGGCCGGCAGCTGGTGGGCAACGCCCCGGCGCAGACCGTCGACCGCGCGCTGCAGGGGAAGGTGGCGGGCGCCACCATCCGCACCAACTCCGGCGCCCCCGGCGGCGGCGTGCAGATCCGCCTGCGCGGGCCCACCTCGCTCACCGGCAACGCCACCCCGCTGTACGTGGTGGACGGCGTGATCATGAGCGACGTGAGCATCGCCGGCGGCCAGAACGCGATCTCGCGTGCCTCCACCGGCGCGACCACGTTCAACAGCAACCAGGACGTGCTGGCCAACCGCATCTCGGACCTAAACCCCAACGACATCGAGAACGTCGAGGTCCTGAAGGGCGCCTCGGCCGCCTCGATCTACGGCTCCCGCGCCGCCGCGGGCGTGATCGTGATCACCACCAAGCGCGGCCGCGCCGGCGCCCCCCGCTTCTCGTTCAGCCAGCGCGTGGGCTACGCCGAGCTCTCCCGCGAGCTGGGCGCGCGCCAGTGGACCGCCGAGGCCTCCGAGGAGTGGGGGTGGACGAACAGCGCCGCCAACTGCGGCACCCACTGCACCAACCTCTACTTCAACGCCGACGGCACCCCCAAGGCCACCTACGACCTGGAGCGCCAGGTGTTCGGCCGGAAGGCGCCGCAGACCGAGACCACGGTGGGCGTGAGCGGCGGGAGCGAGAGCACCCAGTACTACGCCTCGGGGCTCATCCTGGACGACCAGGGGATCGCGCCCAACACCGGCTACCTCAAGCAGTCGCTCAACCTGTCGCTGAACCAGACGCTGGGCGGCCGGGTGCGCGTGTCGGCGGCCACCACCGCGGTGCACTCGGTGCGCGCCGTGGGCGTGACCGGCAACGACAACAGCTCGGCGAGCTACGTGAGCGCCATCTCGTTCACGCCGAACTTCTTCAGCTACGAGCCGGCGAACGGCGTGTACCCGCGCAACCCGTTCACCGACGCCAACCCGCTGGAGACGGCCGAGCGCTCGCAGAACGACGAGGACGTGTGGCGCCTGGTGGGGTCGGTGACCCTGAACGCCGACCTGCTCACCCGCGGCGCGCACACCCTGCGCGCGGTGGTGGTGGGCGGCGCCGACTACTTCAACCAGCAGAACCGGCTGTACTACCCGCCGGACATCCAGGTGCAGCCCTTCATCCCCGCGCTCGGCCCGGGCGTGGCCGTGGTGGGCGGCGGCAACAACCTGAACGTGAACTCGAACGTCAACCTGGTCCACTCGTTCAAGCCCGAGAGCGGGCGCTTCAGCGCCACCACCTCCATCGGCACGCAGTACGAGGACCGTGACCTGTACCTGTCGCAGGTGACCGGCCGCGGCCTGCTGGGCGTGCTCCCGCTCCCCTACCAGGCCTCGAACGTCTTCACCACCGGCAACCGCTCCCGCACCCGCGACGTGGGCGGGTACGTGCAGGAGGAGCTGCTGCTCTTCAACGAGTCGCTCTCGCTCACCGGGAGCATGCGCGCCGACCGCAGCAGCAACAACGCCGACGACAGCAAGTACTACTACTACCCGAAGGCCGCGGGCGCCTTCACCTTCCCCAACTCGTACCGCTTCCTGGACCAGCTCAAGCTGCGCGCCGCCTACGGCGCCTCCGGCAACGAGCCGCTCTTCGGGCAGCGCTTCACCCCGCTCTCGGTGGCGAACATCGAGGGGCAGCCGAACCTGGCCATCACCGGCGGCATCGGCTCCGACAAGCTGCGCCCCGAGCGCGTGACGGAGATCGAGGGCGGCTTCGACGCCACCCTGTTCGGCGCGCGCGCGCAGCTCTCGGTCACGGCGTACCACCGCAACATCACCGAGCTGCTGCTCACCCGCACGCTGGCCCAGAGCACCGGGTACATCAGCGAGACCTTCAACGGCGGCACGATGGCCAGCTCCGGGCAGGAGGTGTCGCTCCAGGGAACGCTGATCCAGCGCGGCAACCTCTCCTGGAACAGCAACACCACCTTCACCCGCAACCGCACCAAGATCACCGAGCTGCCGGTGCCGGAGTTCAGCGCGGGCAACTCGTTCGGCAACTCGTTCGGCAGCTACCGCATCCGCGAGGGCTACTCGCCCACCACGGTGTTCGCCAACTACGACGTGGACGCGACCACGGGGCTCCCGGTCGTGAAGCCGATCGGCGAGAGCGAGCCCAGTTTCCAGATGGGCTTCCAGAACGACGTGAAGTTCGGCCGCTTCACCCTGGGCTCGCTGCTGGACTGGAGCCACGGCGGGCTGGTGGTGAACCTCACCCGCAACTACTTCGACTCGGGCGGCAACGCGCCCGACCAGGAGATGCCGGCCGGCGTGACCACGCCGCGCCCCTTCCCCGAGTGCGGCGCCGACTGCCTGTCGGGCGACGAGCGCCTGTACTGGTTCGCGAAGCGCTTCCCGGTGTACATCGAGGACGGCGGCTTCCTGAAGCTGCGCGAGCTCTCGCTCAGCTACGACGTGCCGACCCGCGTGCTGGGCCGCCGCGTGACCAGCGCGCAGCTCCAGTTCTCGGGGCGCAACCTGAAGACGTGGACGAAGTACTCCGGCTACGACCCCGAGGTGAGCAACTTCGGCAACGTGGCGGCCGGCCGTAACCAGGACGTCACCCCGTTCCCGCCGAACCGCACGTTCTGGCTCGGCCTCAACCTCGTGTTCTGAGGATATGCGCATGAGATACATCAACCAGCGCCGGGCCGCCGTGGTGGCCATGCTCGCGTCCGCCCTGGCGGCGGGCGCCTGCAAGGACATCGAGGTGCCCGACTACAACCGCGCCAGCATCGCCGACCTGGTGAACAACCCCAACCGCACGCTGGTGGACGCGGCGAGCGCGGGGCTGTACCAGAACGCGCGCCGCGACGCGGCCTTCCGGACGCGCTCGGCGGGGAGCCTGGGCCGCGAGGTCTACTACCTGGACCCCAACGAGCCCCGCTACGCCACCGAGCTGATCGCCGGGAGCATCGACCCGTCGAGCTTCGCCGGGAACCACGACTACAACAACCCGTACGGCACCATCGCCCAGGGGCAGATCATCCTCAAGGCGGTGGACAAGGTGAGCTCGAACGAGTACACCGACGCCCAGAAGAGCGCCATCAAGGGCTTCGTGTACACGATGATGGGCAACGACCTGATGATCGTCGCCGAGCTGCACCAGTACGGCCCCGTCACGGTGAACGAGGACCCGCTGGCTCCGCCCGAGCCGATGAAGACGCAGGCGGAGATGTACACCCAGGCGGCGGCGTACTTCGACGCCGCGGTGCCCTTCCTCAAGGCCGGCGGCACCTCGTTCCCCTTCCCGTCGCCCTCGGGGATGGCGGGGTTCACCAGCCCCAACTCCACCTTCCTGCAGTACAACCGGGCGCTGCGCACGCGGCTCGACATCCTGCGCCGCGACTACCCCGCGGCCAAGATCCACGTGGACTCGAGCTTCATCACCACGCCGGCCTCGCCGACGCGCGCCACCTTCAACCTGGGCGCGTACTACACCTTCGGCACCGGCGCCGGCGACATCAGCAACGGCCTGGCCGCGGGCACGCAGGAGGTGGCGGACCCGACGCTGCGCACCGACGCGCAGCTCAAGCCGAGCGGCGCGCGCGACGAGCGCTTCCTGATCAAGGTCGACTCGACCGGCTCGACCATCACCCGCTACGGGATCACCAGCAACCTGCGGTACAAGATGTATCGTACCAACGGGTCGCAGTTCGCGGGCGCGGCCGGCACGGCGTCGCCGATCCCGATCATCCGCAACGAGGACCTGATCCTGATGCGCGCGGAGACGCGGTGGTTCACCGGCGACCCGGCCGGCGCCATGGCGGACCTGAACTACGTGCGCACCGGCTCGGGCGGGCTGGCGCCGCTGGCCACCCCGGCCTCCGACGCGGCGTTCATCACCGTGCTGCTGTACGAGCGCCGGTACTCGATCATGTACGAGGGCGGCTACCGCTGGCTGGACTACCGCCGGTTCAACCTGCTGAGCGCGTTCACCAACTACCCGCGCGCCGGCGACGTGTCGCCGGCCTTCTTCCCGGTTCCGTTCACCGAGTGCCTGGCCCGCGGCGGCCAGGGCTCGGCCCCGGGGTGCTGATCCGCCCCCGCGGGCGGTGAGGCGAGGCGGCGCCCGGGGGAGCTCGCTCCTCCGGGCGCCGCCCGTTCCGGCTTACGCGATCGAAAGGAACCACGCAATGCTGAGGCGTCGATGGATGGCCGGGGCGGCCCTGCTCCTGGTGGCGTGCGCCCCGCGCCCGGGGGACCCGCGCCCCACGCCCCCGGTGGAGGTGCGGGTGACCAACAACAACCGCTCGGACGTGAACCTCTACGTGCTGCGCGGCGGCACCCGCACGCGGCTGGGCACGGTGGTGGCGGGCAACACGCAGGTGCTCTCGATCCGCCACCTCCCGGCCATGGGGGTGCAGCAGCTCGGCTTCGAGGTGCAGCGGATCGGGGCCGAGGGGATCTTTTCGCTGCCGCGGGTGGCGGTGGTGCCGGGGCAGTCGGTGCGCATCCGGATCGAGGACCTGATCACCACCTCCGAGATCTCGGTGAGCGAGGACGGCTCGTAACCACGCGTTTCACGCAGAGACGCAGAGAAACAGAGAGAGCGCAGAGACTACTGCGCTCTCTCTGTTTCTCTGCGTCTCTGCGTGAGATTCCTTCAGCCGGCGAGCGCCTCGGGGCCGATCTCCGCCACGGAGGCACAGCCGGCGAGCCCCATCGTCAATTCGAAGTCGGCGGCCAGGTTGCGGAGGAATTCGCGCACCCCCGCCTCCCCCGCCACCGCCAGGGCGTAGACGTACGGGCGGCCGACGCAGACGGCGCGCGCGCCCAGCGCCAGCGCCTTGAAGACGTCCGCGCCGCCGCGAACCCCCCCGTCCATCAGCACCGGGATCCGCCCTCCGACCGCGGCGGCGATCGGGGGGAGCGCGTCGAGGGTGGCGATCGCGCCGTCCACCTGGCGGCCGCCGTGGTTGGAGACGATGATCCCGTCGATCCCGTGGTCCAGCGCGCGGCGGGCGTCGTCGGGGTGCAGGATCCCCTTCAGCAGCACCGGCAGCTTCGTCCGCTCGCGCAGGAAGGGGAGGTCGGCCCAGGTGAGCGAGGGGCGCGAGTAGGTGGCGATGAAGCGCTGCACCGCCGCGAGCGGCGCCTTCGAGCGCAGGTTCTTCCAGAAGCCGCCCGGGTGCGCGCGCGTGAGCTCCGCGAAGGCGGCCAGCGAGTGCAGGTTCACCGTGCGCTTCGCGTCGCCCCCGGATGTCGGCAGAGGGTCGTCGAGCGAGGCGAGGAACACGGGGTCGCTCACGTACTGCGCGATCCCCTTCCCGCGCAGGAAGGGGAGGTAGGCGAGCTCCAGGTCGCGGGCGCGCCAGCCCAGCAGGGTGGTGTCGAGCGTCACCACGATCGCCTTGCACCCGCACGCCTCGGCGCGGCGCACGAAGCTCTCCACCAGCGCGTCGCTCTTGCTCCAGTAGAGCTGGAACCAGCGCGGCGCCGCGCCCATCGCCGCCGCGCACGCCTCCATCGCCACCGACGCCTGGCTGGAGAAGACCATCGGCACCCCCGCCCCGGCCGCCGCGCGGGCCACGGCGAGGTCGGCCTCGGGGTGCGCCAGCTCCAGCACGCCCACGGGGGCGGTGAGCAGCGGCGCCGGCAGCGTCCGCCCGAAGAGCTCCACCGAGGTGTCGCGGGCCGACACGTCGCGCAGCATGCGGGGAACGATGCGGCGGCGCTCGAAGGCGGCGCGGTTGGCGGCCACGGTGGCCTCCGCCCCCGCGCCGCCGGCCACGTAGGCGTACGCCTCGGGGCTCAGCTTCCGCCGCGCCGCCTCTTCCAGCCGCCGCGGGTCGATGGGGACGAGCGGCTTCTTCCCCGCCATCCCCTGCAGGTAGACCTCCGACTGCCGGGCGGGGGTGGGGGTGGGAGCGCGCAAAGTGGCCTCCGGGGGCGGACGGGGAGATGGCGGGTCGGTCGATGGGAGAGGTGCGCGGCGACAAGGTGCGGCGCGCGGGCGCGGGCGACAAGCATCGTCCGCGCCGGCGACCGTCTGGCGCCCCATCTGGCGCGCTTCTGGCAAAGACGCGGTATCCTGCCGCGGTTCCGGCGGCTCCCGGATCGTTCCACGTACCCGATGCTGAAGACCGTAGAACTCCGTTTCGGCGCAGACGAGAACGAGCCGGGCCTGAGCTTCGCGCCCGGCCCGATGACCGTGTTCGTCGGCCCCAACAACTCGGGGAAGAGCCTGGCGCTGCGCGAGCTCGAGGACTTCATCGAGAGCGGCGGCGAGTTCCGGGGCCACATCGTCTACGGGGTGGAGCCTGACCTTCCCCCGCCCGAGGTGGTGCGCCAGATGGTGCTCTCGCGCGAGGCGTCCGACAGCGACGGCCCTCCGCCGCCCCCCGGCTTCACCCGGGTGGTGCGCCTCAAGGCGCCCGGCGAGTTCAACGGCCGCCGCGCCGAGGACCCCGCCGAGCCGCTGGAGGAGCAGCTCATCGACCTCGACGCGGTGACGCGGGCGCTGCGCGACGTCGACGACCTGGACGACGAGGAGTTCGCGCTCCTCTGCAAGGCGGTGCTCACCCTCTTCCTGATCCGCCTCGACGGGCAGACGCGCCTGGCGCTCACCCAGCCCCGCGCGGTGGGGAAGCCGGGCGACCACCCCGCGCACCACCTGGCCGTGCTCTGGCGCGACCACGAGGCGCGCGAGCGCATCCGCGAGATCACCGCCGACGCCTTCCACCTCTGGTTCGCCATCGACCGCAGCAGCGCGCACGGCCTCTTCCGCATCCGCATGTCCGAGCGCGCGCCGCTGGACACCGCGGAGGAGCAGGGCGACGACGACCGGGCGCGCGCCTTCCACGGCCGCGCGCACGACATCGCGCAGCTCAGCGACGGGGTGCGCGCCTTCACCGGGCTCACCGCCGCGGTGATGAGCGCGGACTACCGCATCATGCTGGTGGACGAGCCCGAGGCCTTCCTCCACCCCCCCCTCGCCCGCAAGCTGGGGAAGCGGCTCACCCAGCTCGCCTCGGAGCGCGGGGCCAACGTGCTGGCGTCGACCCACTCGCCCGAGTTCCTGATGGGGTGCGTGCAGAGCGGGCAGCGGGTGAACGTGGTGCGCCTCACCTGGCGCGGCGGGGTGGCCACGGCGCGGCTGCTGGCGGCCGACAAGCTGGGGGTGATGATGAAGGACCCCCTGCTGCGCTCCACCGGCGTGCTGGGCGCGCTCTTCCACGAGGGCGCCATCGTCTGCGAGGCCGACGCCGACCGGGTGTTCTACGCCGAGGTCAACGAGCGGCTGCTGGCGGCGCGCGCCGGCGGGGCCGACGGCTGCCTCTTCCTGAACGCGCAGAACAAGCAGACCATCCGCCGCATCATCCGCCCGCTGCGGGAGATGGGGATCCCCTCGGTGGCGATCGTGGACCTGGACCTGCTGAAGGGGCGCGAGGACTTCCGCGACCTGCTGAAGGCCGCCTTCGTCCCTCAGGTGTTCTGGGAGCCGTGGGAGGAGCAGCGCGAGCGGCTGCAGCAGAAGCTCAAGGGCGAGGACTGGAAGAGCGGCGGCATCTACCGCACCCCGCGCGAGGTGCGCGCCGCGGCCGAGCAGCTCCTGGGCGCCTGCGCGGAGTACGGGCTCTTCATCGTGCCCACGGGCGAGCTGGAGTGCTGGCTCCCCGAGCTGGAGGTGGGGGGGCACGGCCCCGAGTGGCTGACCGCCGTCTTCCAGAGGATGGGGACGGACCCCGGGGCGGACGACTACCAGCGACCGGGGTCGGGGGGCGTGTGGCGCTTCATGAAGGAGGTCGCCGCCTGGATCGCCGACCCGCGGCGCAAGGGGATGGGCGAGGAGGTGATCCCGCTCGACCACCTCCTCCCCCCGCCCGTCGAGGAGCCCCCGTCGAGCAACGGCGGCCCGAAGCCGGTGAAGAAGGCGGGCCGCTCGCGCCTGGGCTCCGCCGTCCCCGCCGAGCCGCAGGCCGCGTAGGGGGGCTTCGCGAGAACGCAGAGGAAAAGAGAGACGCAGAGGGCCTCGCCGAAGCCCTCTGCGTCTCTCCGTTTCTCTGCGTTCTCGCGAAGCCCTCAGTTCTGGATCTGCCAGTCGATGGGGATGGCGATGCTCACCGCGATCGGCTGGCCGCGCAGCTTGGCGGGGCGGAAGCGGAACCGCTCGGCGGCGCGCACCGCAGCCTCGCGGAAGGCGTCGTGCGTGGTCTCCTGCACGGTCACGCTCCCCGGCTCCACCCGCCCGTCCCTGTCGATCACCATCGTCACCGTGGTGTGCCCGGTGACCCCCGCGTCGCGCAGCATGTGCGGGTAGACGCGCTCCAGCATCCGCTGCGCCTCGCGCGGGCTGAGCAGCTCCGGGAGCTGGTCGGCGTCCTTCGCGTCGATCGGGTCGTTGGTCCGGAAGTCCGGCAGCGGAGCGGGTCCCGTGGGCGGCTGCGGCGGGCCGGGGTCCGGCGGCGCGATCACGTCGCCGATGCGCCCTTCGCCCGTGAACTCGCGGGGGTCGACCGCGACCTCGTTCGGGTTCGGCGGACGCACGCTCTCGGGCACCTTCTCCGGCGCCTCGATCTGGAGCGTCTGCCCCTTCACCGGCACCGGCTGGTCCGGCGGGGGAGGCGGCTGCGTTGGCTTCACCTTCGCCGGCGGCTCCTTCTGCTCCGGGGGCTGCCCGATTTCGACGATGGGCCCCACCTTGTCAATCGGGCGCGCGTTCGCCGTTGCAATGACGACTCCCGTCAGCACCAGGAGGTGCGCGCCCACGGAGATGGCGACCGTGCGCGGCGACCAGATGCTGCGCTTCCTGCGCTCGACGACGACCTTGAACATGGGCTCCTCCTGCGGTGAGATCCGGGAGCTGCGGCGCGTCGCCCACACCTGGAGCATACCGCGCCGATCGTGCCGTTGTTCCTGCATGCTTCTACCGATCTAACGGACCGCGATTCCCGGTTCTGACACGGGGCTTTCGGCGCGGGGGTGGCGCGGGGGATGCGGATCGGCTAGATCAATCGGCCCGGCACCACCTGGATGGAACGGAAGCTCCCGCACGAACGATGGCCGAGAAGAAAAAGAAGAAGAAGCGCACCGCCGCCGAGATGCACCGCACCGTGCAGGACCAGGTGCAGGCCCTTCCCTTCGCCGTGAGCCACCTGGAGAAGGAGGGGAAGCGCACGCAGGCGTTCATCGTGAAGTACCTCACCGGCCCGGTGCTGCGCTTCATCAACAAGCTGATGAACCGCACGCGCTACAAGGGCCCGGAGGGGCAGAAGCGCAAGCAGAGCGAGCAGATGAAGCGCCACCTGGAGCAGCGCGCCAAGGCGGTGGAGTACATGCAGGGCGAGCTGCAGAAGGCGCAGAAGCGGCAGACGAAGCACGGACGCGGGCGCTAACGCGAAGACGCAGAGAAACTGAGAGGGCGCGGAGGGGTTCCTCGGCGCCCTCTCAGTTCCTCTGTGTCTTCGCGTCACCGGAAGCAGCTCAGGGGGGCGTCGAGCGGTGTGTCGGCGGCGGGGAGGCGGTAGTGCCACCACTCGCGGTCGTAGTTCTGGAACCCCTCGGCCTCCATCGCCCGCTTCAGGATCATCCGGTTCTCCAGCACCGCGCCGGCGGCGTTGGCCGTGTGCGCGGCCTCGGAGAAGGTGTCGAAGGGCGTCCCCATGTCCAACTCGCGGCCGCCGCGCACCACCGTGAGGTCCACCGTGTTGCCGCGGTTGTGGCCGCTCTGCCGCGCCACGTAGCCCTGGTCCAGCACCCACACG
>JBJMPM010000244.1:0-42542 GCA_045803205.1 Longimicrobiaceae bacterium | reverse complement strand
TGGGCACCCACCAACGCTCGAGCAGCTCGGCCCTGGTAAATGCCTCGAACACGATGTGCGCCGGGCCGTTGATGGTCCGCGTGACGACCACCTCCCGGTCCGACTTCCGTTCCACCGTGGTGCGGTTCGTCACGGGGCCGGGCTCACTCCTGGTGCTTCCGTTCATCGCTCTTCTCCTTTCGTGTCAGTTCCTCGACGACCTTGTCCAACTCGTCGAAGCGTTCGTCCCAGCGCTGGCGGTACCGCTCGAGCCACGCCGTCTCTTCCTCCAATCGGCGCGGGCCCAGCTGGCACGTCCGCACGCGCCCGACCTTCTTCGTGGTGACGAGCCCCGCCTGCTCCAGGACGCCGACGTGCTTCCTCATGCCCGTGAGCGTCATGTGGAACTGCTCGGCAAGGTCCGTGATCGAAGCGTCGCCTCGTCCGAGCTGCTCCAGAACGCCACGCCGCGTGGCGTCGGAGAGCGCGGCGAATGAAGTATCGAGTCGGATCGTCCTATACTGAACCATATGGTTCAGTATTTAACGCAAGCGCTCGCGGCATGCAAGGGGTGGCCGCGAAGAACGATGCGTCCTACGATCTCCCCCGCGCCGGGGCCGCCTGACCATCGGCTGCAGGGGATGCGGGCCCATCCATGATTTCGCGGGACGAAAGTCTTGCGCGCCGGCCCCACACCCCTGACCCTTGTGGCGTTAGGCCACACCCCAGGATCACCGGCATCGGCAGCGAGGGATGAACGAGACCGAAGGCGGCATCCCCGCCTCTCAAGCCGCGGCATATGTCAGAGGGAGGCCGGATTATCCGCCGGCCCTGGAGGAATGGCTGCGTCGTGATCTCGGCCTCGGTGAAGGGAAGGTCGCGATCGACCTGGGCTCGGGCACCGGAAAGTTCCTGCCGCGCCTGCTCGCGGTCGGCGCTGAAGTGATGGCGATCGAGCCCTCGGTCGCGATGCGTTCGCAGCTGGAGGCGCTGTTTCCGACGGTCGATACGCGAGACGGAAGAGCGCAGGCAATGCCGGTGGCGGACGGTTCGGTGGACGCCGTGATCTGTGCGCAGTGCTTCCACTGGTTCGCGACCGACGAGGCGCTGGAAGAAATCCATCGAGTGTTGAAGCCCGGAGGCAGTCTCGGTCTCGTCTGGAACATTCGCGACGCGACGACGCCGTGGGTGGCCCGTGTCATCGAGATCATGGCGCCGTATGACCCGGGGACCCCGCACTTCGAATCGGGCGAGTGGCGAAAGCCGTTCCCCAGGGATGGGTTCACCGAGCTTCGGAAGCACACGTTCGCCAACCCGGAAGCCGGACCTCCCGAGAAGGTCATCATCGATCGTGTGCTGTCCGTCGGCTCGATCGCGACGCTGCCTCCAGAGGAGCGCGAGCGCGTGATCGCCCGCGTCCAGGAAGTCATCGACCATACGCCGGAATTGGCCGGAAAGCCGGAGATCACGTTTCCGAACACGACCTACGCCTACGATTGCCGGGTCCGTTCGTAAGCCCCGCGCGGGGCCGTCCATGTTTTCGGCCCGGACGAAAGGCTTGCGCGCCGGCCTCGCACCCTGACCCCTTGTCTCGTCAGGCGGCCACACACCACCCATGAGCGAGCGACCGAGTAGCATTCCGGCCGTGATCGACGCGCTCCGCCGGGCGCCCGAGATTGTCGTGCCCCTCGTACGCGAGGTGCCGCCGGCCATCGTGCGGCGGCGGCCGGCTCCGCGCCGCTGGTCCGCCCACGAGCACGCGTGTCACCTCGCCCACGTGCACGCGCTCTTCTTCGACCGGCTCGACTACATGCTCCGCGACCCGGCGCCCGTGATCCGGCCCTACCTGCCGGGCGAGCAGGACGCCGACGACCTGCTGCTCCACATGGACCTCGAGGCAGCGCTCGCCCGCTTCGCCGCCGACCGGGCACGCCTGGTAGCCCGCCTGGAGGCGCTCGGCCCCGCGGACTGGGCGCGCACGGCCGAGCACGGGGAGTACCGCACGTACTCCGTGTTCATCATGTTCCGGCACCTGGCCTTGCACGACTTTCTGCACGCGTACCGCATCGAAGAGCTCCTGCTGCGCCCCGACTGGGCCGCCGGCGCCGACGCGCCGGCGGCCTGACGAATCGTTGCAGCTGGCGAGGGCGAGCCGCGCTCCGCAGACTCCAACGCTCCAGGGCGTCAGGCGGCTGCACACCTCCACGTACCGGCAACGCGCCATGCCTGCTTCGCACCTCGTCGCGCTCGTTCTCGCCGCCGTCTTCACGGCGCTGGCGGCGTTGCACGTGTACTGGGCGCTGGCGGGCGGCGCGGGCGCGGCAACCGTCCCGACGCGCGCCGATGGGACGCTGCTGTTCCGGCCCAGCCCCGGCGGGACCCTCGCAGTCGCCGGCGCGCTGCTCGCCGCGGCCGCGGTGGTCCTGGGGCGCGGCGGAGTGGCGGCGCTCCCGATCCCACCGGCCCTCTTCCGCGTCGGGGCGTGGGGGCTCGGCGCCGTGCTCGGCCTCCGGGCGGTCGGCGACTTCCGCTACGTCGGGCTTTTCAAGCGGGAGCGGCGGAGCGCGTTCGCCCGGCGCGACACCGCGCTATATTCGCCGCTCTGCGCCGCGCTGGCGGCCGGCGTGTTCTACCTCGCCGCCGCCTGACCAAGTCGTTGCAGCCCACGGAGCCGCGCAGCGCTCCGCACCGGCGGCAGAGACTGCGTCTACGGATCCGCAGCTGCACTCGAGCGAGCCTACGACGAAGCGTGGGTTGGCTGGCCCACTCCCGAGTGAGTCCGCGCACATGCCGCCTGGCAATCGGCTGCAGGGGATGCGGGGCCATCCATGCTTTCGCGCGACGACAAGCTTGCGCGGCGGGAGCCCCTCCTCCGCGCGACTGCTTCTGAGCGAGACGGCAGACCTGGGGTGTGCCATCACCCCCTGACGGCACCGCCCGGGGCAGGTGCCTTCCCTTTCTTCTCCCACCTGATCCGGAGGCCCAGATGCGAAAGCTCCACCTGAACACCGAAGACCTGCGCGTCGAGTCGTTCGCCACGAAGGACGCGGAGCCCGCGAGGCGCGGCACCGTGCACGCGCAGAGCGGGACCTTCTCGAACGCGGGCCTGGAGAGCTGCGGTACCGGCGGATGCATCGGCTACAGCTCGGGATCGCCGGTCTGCATGTGCGACACGACGTACACGCAGCGTCCGCCCGAGTGCGACCCGTCGGAGCAGACGCTGTGCATCGGAAACACGCTCTGCGAGTAAGTTCCGCACGCTCGCGGATCCGCCGCCGTACACGCGGCCTGACAATCGGCTGCAGGGGATGCGGGGCCGGCCATGCTTTCGCCGGACCACAGGCTAGCGCGCCGGCCCCGCATTCCCTGACCCCTTGTCCGTCAGGCTCTTCCCCGATGTTGTCGTCTCAAACGACTCGAAAGGCGTATCCGCCTATGGAAACGTCAGAGGTTGTGGACCTCCTGGAAGCAAACCGCGACGAACGCGGCATCCGGAACTGGAAGAGGCTCGGGTCTGCTACGGGCGGCCTGACGAGCTTTGGAATCGGCCTCACGAAGCTGCGCAAGCTGGCCAGGCAGATCGGGCGGAATCGTGACCTGGCGCGAACGCTGTGGGAAACCGACATCTATGACGCAAAGGTCGTTGCGCTGCTGATCGACGATCCCGGGGCAATGACTCGAGAGCAAGCCGAGAAGCAGGTCGAGGAGCTCGGGGCAGGCTTGTTGGCGCACGTTTTCTCATCCTGTGACGCGACCCTCGCCAGGACCGCATTCGTCGTCCCGCTTGCCGACGAGTGGATTGCGAGCAGCGACCCCGTACGCCGTTGCTGCGGATACGGACTCCTTTACGAAGTCTCCAAGCTCACCGGTAAGAAGGCGCCGGACGAACGCTACTTCCTCGATCACGTCGAGCACATCGGCAACACGATCGACGAGGAGTCCAGCAGCGTGAGGCTGTCCATGGGTACCGCTCTCATGGGCATCGGCAAGCGCAGCGCAACGCTGAACGCGGCAGCGTTGAGGGTCGCCAGGGCGGTGGGGCCGATCGAGTTCGAGTCAGTCAGCGGTAAATGCGACCCCTTCGATGTCGCCAGGCACCTCGCCACGGACCGCCTGGCGGAGAAGCTCGGCGGGTAGCCCGACGCAGCAAGCCGTGCGGAGGTTTCGTGGCGCGCCGTCAGACTCTGCCGCACACGCAACTTGCGGCTGCGGCACCAGTCGAAGGGTCCGAATCTACGCCGGAGTCCAAGATGAATAGAGGGAGACTCGCGCTGGCAGCTGCCCTGTCTGCGGTCCTGGCAGTCGCATTTGCGGCGGCATGCGATTTACTCGAGCCACGTAAGAGCGAGCTTCAAAGCTACTCCTGCGAATCAGACGCAGGGGCATCGGGGGGCGGCGCAGTAGAGACCAGGGTAGAGACCAGGAACGGAGAGGTACAAAGTCTGACGGTTCAAACGTACTTTCCGGGGTTGCCTGGAAAGTGGGGCTACTCGTGTACGCTGCGTGCCACGAGAGGCGAATACGAATCCTCCTGGAAAATGGATGGCCTCGAAACGACCGTCGATTTCATGGGCGAACCAGCCTGGCCGGACGGTGACTACGCCAGGCTCGTACCCGTCGCCGGGGGCTACAGGATCGATCTCAGCAATACAAAATCTTCGACCGAGTGGTGCGGTGTCGGTGCAGCGCTGCCAAGGGAGATCGTGATCATCGGTACAGGCAATCAATGCCAGGCATCATGGAATCAGTTCGAGTGAGGCCCAACAAGGAGTTGCGCGAGCTGGAGTAACCACGGGCATCACGCAGCGACGCGGAGGCGCAGAGAGGCCACGGCGGCTCTCTCTGCGCCTCCGCGTCTCCGCGTGAGATTCTTCTTTTGTTTGGCGGCGGGAGACACTAGTTTCCCGCCGCCTTCCGATTTATCCCCAATCCTCCCCAAGGAGAACGCCCATGCGTGTTCGCCCCGCCGCACCCGTGGTACGCCTGCTGGCTTCCCTCGTCGTCGCCGCCACGCTGGGCACCTGCTCGGTCGACGTGACCACCCCCACCGCGCCGGCCACGCGCGCTCCCGAGGCGCCATCGTACTACACCTATCCCTCGGCCATCTACCGCAGCCACGTGGAGTTCGGGGTGCCGGCCGACGCGGACGCGAGCAACGACCTCCTCCTCTCCAAGCGGCAGTACTACGTCTCCTACAACTGCGCCAGGGGCCGGCCGAACTGGGTGAGCTGGAACCTGAACAAGACGCACTACGGCGACGCGCCGCGCTCCACCACCTTCAGCAGCGACGCCTCGCTCCCCTCCTCGTGCTACCACGTGGTCACCAGCGACTACACCAACAGCGGCTACGACCGCGGGCACCAGGTGCGCAGCGAGGAGCGCACCTGGGACACGACCGACAACAAGTCCACCTTCCTGATGACCAACATCGTGCCGCAGACGCACGACCTGAACGCGGGCCCCTGGCTGGACTTCGAGTACTACCTGCAGGACCTGGCGCAGACCCAGAACAAGGAGATCTACGTGATCTCCGGCCCCAGCGGGAACAAGGGGACGCTGAACGGGGCGGGGAAGGTGCAGATCCCCACCTACACCTGGAAGATCGCCGTGGTCATGCCGTACGGGCAGGGGCTGGCGAACGTGACCTCCACCAGCAGCATCCAGGTGATCGCCGTCGACATGCCCAACACCACCGGCATCATCTCCGCGCCCTGGACGAACTACAAGACCACCGTCGACGCGCTGGAGGGCTACACCGGCTACAACTTCCTCGCCAAGCTCCCCGACACCATCGAGAGCTACTGGGAAGCCCGGGTCTTCTGACAGGTCTCTCATCCAAATCGGGGAACTCGTTGTGCATTTCGCACGCTCCCCTGAACATGTCATCCTGAGGGAGCCGCTGCGCTAAGCCAATGTTCCGCAACAATTTCTGGCGGCGACCGAAGGATCTATAACGTCGGGAGCGAAATGGCCGGCCGTGTCGCAACCGCGGTTATAGATCCTTCTGGCGCCGCCACGTTTCAGCGCGATATCGGACGTGGAGCAGCGGCGCCTTCAGGATGACATTCAAATTGCACAGCCGATTCTGAAAAGCGGTATCACGCAGAGACGCGGAGGCACGGAGAGAATTCGGCAGTTCCCTCCGTGCCTCTGCGTCTCTGCGTGAGGCTCAGCCCAGCGCGGCGCGGAAGGCGTCGAGCGTGGGCTCCAGCGGCTCGGCGCGCGATGGCCGGCCGAGGAGGCGCTGCAGCTCGGGGGGGACGGGGACCTCACGGCCGACCAGGGGCTCGACCACGGCCTCGAACTTCGCGGGGTGCGCCGTCGCCACCACGATCCAGTCGCCGCCCGCCAGGCGCTCGCGCGCGGCGATCGCCGTGGCGGTGTGCGGATCCCACACGGCGCCCCAGCGTGCCGGACCCTCGCGGATCACGCGGCGGATCTCGTCGTCGTCCACCCGCTCGGCGCGGAGCGCGGCCCGCGCGGGCTCGTGGCCGCCGAACAGGTGGAAGATGCGCTCCATGTTGCTGGGGTCCCCCACGTCCATCGCCGTGGCGAGCGTGGCCACGGTGGGGTGCGCGGCCCACGGCGCGCCGCCCGCGAACGCGGTGACCGCGGGGTTCGCGTTCGTCGCCATCACCACCTCCCGCAGGGGGAGGCCGGCCCGCCGCGCCCAGAGCGCCGCCGCGGCGTTGCCCAGGTTGCCGGAGGGGATGACGAACCCCGGCTCCGCCCCGTGCCGGCGGAGGTACTCGCGGGAGGCCCAGGCGTAGTAGGCGAGCTGTGGGAGGAGCCGTCCCACGTTGATGCTGTTGGCCGACGACAGCCGCCGGGCCGCGCGGAGCGCCGGGTCCGCCATGGCCCCCTTCACCAGGCGCTGGCAGTCGTCGAACGCGCCGCGCACGGCGAACGCGCGCACGTTGCCGCCCCACGCCGTGAGCTGCTTCTCCTGACGCGGCGACACCATCCCGGCGGGGAAGAGCACGGCGACCTCCACCCCCGGCCGGCCGTGGAACGCCGCCGCCACCGCCCCGCCGGTGTCGCCGGAGGTGGCGACCAGGATGGTGAGCGGCCGCGCGTCCCCACCGCCCAGGCGCGGCATCAGCGCGGCCAGGAAGCGCGCCCCGACGTCCTTGAACGCCGCCGTGGGCCCGTGGAAGAGCTCCAGCACCGCGGTGCGGCCGCGCAGCTCGTGCAGGGGCAGGGGAAAGGTGAACGCCTCGCTGCACACGTCCCCCAGCGCGGGCGCCAGCGCGTCGCCCGCGAAGAACGGCGCCAGCACGCGCTCCGCCACTTCGGGGAGGGACTCCGCGCCGTCCAGCGCCTCCGGCGGAATCGACGGATACGCCTCGGGGACGTAGAGGCCGCCGTCCGGCGCCAGCCCGCGCTCGACCGCGTCCGAGAGCGAGACGGGATCCGCCCCGCCGCGCGTGCTGACGTATCTCATGCCGAATCCGCAAATACGGTGTGAGGGAGATTCTGCCTGGTCTCTCACAGAGGCCACAGAGGTCACGGAGGAACAGCGACGCTTCCCCTGTGACCTCTGTGTCCTCTGTGAGAGAATTCTTTTTCCGGATCTGGTATCACGCTCATACCACCCTCTCCACCCGCGCGCCGGGGCCGTCGACGGGCGAGACCCACCCCTGCGCCGCGACGCCGGCGGCCGTGAAGGCGTCGATCATCGCGTGGCGGACGGATTCGGCGGCGGCATCGCCGTCGCACCAGGCGAACAGGCTGGGTCCGCCGCCGGAGATCGAGCATCCCAGCGCGCCCGCCCGCATCGCCGCGGCCTGGACGGCGGAGAAGCCGGGGATCAGCGCGGCGCGGTGCGGCTCGATCACGTGGTCGCGGAGCGAGCGCGCGACGAGCGGCAGGTCGCCCGTGAAGCAGCCGGCGATCACCCCGGCCAGGTTCGCGCCCTGGTGGATGAAGTCGGCCAGGGGCACGCAGCCGGGGAGCACGGCGCGGGCGTCGCGCGTGTCCAGCCGCAGGCGCGGGAGCACGAGCACGCAGCGCAGCGACGGCGGGGCGGGGAGGGGGACCACGTCCGGCGGGTCGGCCGAGCGCACCAGCACCAGCCCCCCGTACAGCGACGGCGCCACGTTGTCGCCGTGCGCGGCGCCGCTGGCCACCACCTCGCCGGCGAGCGCGTAGGCGAAGAGCGCGGCGGCGGGGAGCGGGCGCGGGAGCAGCGCGTTGGCCGCGACCACGGCGGCCACCGCCGACGCGGCCGAGCCCCCGATCCCCGAGCCGAGCGGGATCCCCTTTTCGATCGCCACCTCCACGCCCAAGCCGGGCGCGTGGTCGGCGAGCAGGCGCATCACCGCGGTGCCGGCGGTGTTCGCCGCGGGGTCGGCGGGGAGCGGGCCGGCGACGCCCGTCACCGCGCCCATCACCACGCCCGGCGCGGCGCGGCGCGTCACGGTCACGCGGTCTCCCGCGAAGCCCAGCGGGTGCCCCAGGATGTCGAAGCCGACCGCCAGGTTCGACGTGCTCGCGGGGGCGAAGGCCGTCGCCCGCGTGGGGCCCGTCACGGCGCGCCCCCCAGGTAGGAGGCCAGGCGCAGCAGGTCGGCGAAGACGCCGGCGGCGGTGACCTCGGGGCCGGCGCCGGGGCCCTGCACGATCAGCGGGTTGGGCGTGTACCGCCGCGTCTGGAACTGCACCACGTTGTCGGTGCGGTTCAGCCGCGCGAAGGCGTGCTGCGCGGGATAGGCGCGCAGCCGCACACTCGCGCGCCCGTCGCGGTCCACGGCGCCGACGAAGCGCAGCCGCTCGCCGCGCGCCTCGGCCTGCCGCCAGAGCCGCGTCATCGGCTCGTCGTGGTCGCGCAGGCGGCAGAGGAAGTCGTCCACGCCGCCGCCGCGCAGCTCGTCCGGCACCAGTCCCTCCAGCTCCACGTCCGCCATCTCCAGGCCGATCCCCATCTCCCGCGCCAAGATCACCACCTTGCGCGCCACGTCGGCGCCGGACAGGTCCTCGCGCGGGTCGGGCTCGGTGTAGCCCTCGCGCCGCGCCTCGGCCACCAGGTCGGAGAACGGCCGCACCCCGTCGAAGGCGTTGAACAGGTACGACAGCGTTCCCGAGAGCACGCCCTCCACCCGCTGCACCTCGTCGCCGGTGTCGATCAGGTCGCGCAGCGTCTGGATGATGGGGAGGCCGGCGCCCACCGTGGTCTCGTACAGGTAGTGCGCGCCCACGCCGCCGCCCAGCCGCCGCAGCTCCTGGTAGTACGCGAGCTCGAGGGTGTTCGCGCGCTTGTTCGGCGTCACCACGTGGATGCCGCGCCGCAGCCACTCGCCGTAGCGGCGCGCGACCGCCTCGTCGGCGGTGCAGTCCACGATCACCGCGTGGGGGAGGTGCTCGGTCTGCACGTGCGCGGCGAAGGCCTCCAGCTCCAGCGGCTCGCCCTGCTCCAGCGCGCCCCGCCAGTCGCCCAGGGGGATGCGGCGCCCGTCGAGCGCCATCCCCCGCGTGTTGGCCACGGCGCGCACGCGCAGGTCCACGCCGCGCCCGCGCAGGATCGCCCCCGCGCGCTCCGCGAGCTGGTCGAGCAGCGCCGCGCCCACGATCCCGCTCCCGATCACCCCGATCGACACGGTCTGCCGCGACAGGTACAGCCCGGCGTGCGCGGCGCGCAAGGCACGCTCCGCCTGGCTCCCGTCGACCACCACGGAGATGTTGCGCTCCGACGAGCCCTGCGCGATCGCGCGGATGTTGATCCCCGCCTTCCCCAGCGCGCCGAAGAAGCGCGCCGCCACCCCCGGGTTCCCCGCCATCCCGTCGCCCACCACGGCCAGGAGGCAGCAGCCGGGGTCGACCTCGGTCTCGCCCACCTGCCCGTGGTGGCGCTCGGCGAAGAAGGCCGCGTCCGCCGCCTTCCGCGCCCGCTCGGCGTGCGCGGCGGGGACCGCCAGGCAGAGGGAGTTCTGCGAGCTCCCCTGGCTCACCATCAGCGCCTCGACGCCCGCCTCGCGCAGCGCGCCGAAGAGCCGGTGCGCGGTGCCGGGGACGTCGCGCATCCCCGTCCCCTCCAGGTTCAGCAGCGCCACCCCCTCCACGGTGGAGAGGCCCTTCACCATGCGCACGGGCGCGCCGTCGGCGTCGATGCGGGTGCCCGCCGCGTCGGGGCGGAAGGCGTTGCGGATGTAGAGGGGGATGCCGCGCTCCACCGCGGGCCCCATGGTGGCGGGGTGCACCACGCGCGCGCCGAAGTGCGCCAGCTCCATCGCCTCGCGGTAGCTCAGCCGGTCGAGGACGATCGCCTCGGGAACGAGCCGGGGGTTCGCGCTCATCACCCCGTCCACGTCGGTCCAGATGTGGATCTCGTCCGCGCCCAGCAGCGCGCCGAAGATCGAGGCCGAGTAGTCGCTGCCGTTCCTCCCCAGCGTGGCGGGGACACCCGCCGCGGTGGACGCGACGAAGCCCGTGATCACCAGCGTCGGGGGGATGCCGCCGTGGCGCGCCTCCCAGGCGCGCAGCCGCGCCTCGGACGCCGCCCACTCCACGCGCGCCGTCCCCTCGCCCGGCTCGACGACCAGCACCTCGCGCGCGTCGAGCCACGCGCCGTCCGCGCCGCGCGTGCCGAGATACGCGGCCAGCAGGCGCGCGGACCACACCTCGCCGGCGCCGGTCACCAGGTCGGCGCCGCCGCGGGGGGCGTGGCGCAGGATCCAGGCGGCGCGGAGCACGTCGTGCACGTCGGCCAGCTCGCGCGCCACCGCCCGGCCGAAGGCGGCGGCCGCGTCGGGGGGGAGGAGCTCGGCCGCGGTCTGGCGATGGTGCTCGCGCACGGCCTCGAGCTCGCGCTCGTACGCGGCGTCGCGCGCGCCGGCCAGCGCCACCGCGCGCACCAGCGCGTCGGTCACGCCCGCCATCGCGGAGACGACCACGGCGCGGCGCGGCTCCGGCCGGCCCAGGACGATCTCCGCGGCGGCGCGGATGCGCTCCGCGCCGGCCAGGCTCGTTCCGCCGAACTTGTGCACCACCAGGCGTTGCGGGTCCATCGCGGGTCCTTCCGTGCGGGTGGGCAAACAAAGAGCGGTCCGTGATCGCTCACGGGCCGCTCGCGTCTGCGGGTGGATCTCGCCTTCCGCTACCGGCGCAAGACCTCCCGGCCGCGGCCCGTGAGACGGGTCGTGGTGGTCGTGGTAGTCCGGGTGGTGGGCAGCGCCATTGTCATGGTTCCAACTCTACTCACGTGCATGATTCCGGTCAAGGCTCGAACTATTGCATATAAAGGCATTATGAGATCTATTCATGGCTACTCCGTTTACTGCTAGGGACACGAAAGGATACCATACAAAACCCGACTGTAAGCGTAACTATACATTGGGCTGCGGATTTCACCGGGTACGCAGCGTCAACATCACGCCATCGCGATTAGCGGCGGCGAACGATAGCTGTTGATTGGCGTGGACCGGCGCCTGCTGGTGTGACGGATGACTCACGCAGACGCGGAGGCGCTGAACGAGACCGCGTCCCTGCGTCAGATTGACTGTGCATTCAGTCAACCAAAGCCCTCACACGGAGTCAACGGAGTAAACGGAGAACTGCCCGTCTTTTCTCCGTTGACTCCGTTGACTCCGTGTGAGGATCTTCTGTGCTGGTGTACGCGGAAAGATCCGCGCCCTCTCTCTGCGTTCCTCCGCGGCTCTGCGTGAAATTGCAGTCCGCCGTTCCCTTGTGTGAGCCCGGCTCACGGTTAACATCCGGTAGCTCCTCATCTTGCAAGATGCCGATGGAAACCTGGGACTACCTGATCGTCGGCTCGGGGTTCGGCGGGAGCGTGAGCGCGCTGCGGCTGGTGGAGAAGGGCCACCGCGTGCTCATGCTGGAGAAGGGCCGCCGCTTCGCCCCGGGCGACTTCGCGCGCTCCAACTGGAACCTGCGCCGGTGGATGTGGATGCCCCGGCTCGGCCTGCGCGGCCCGTTCCAGATGAAGTTCCTCCGCCACATCACCGCGCTCTCCGGCGTGGGCGTGGGCGGCGGCTCGCTCGTCTACGCCAACACCCTCCCCGTTCCCGGCGACGGCTTCTTCCACTCCCCCGCCTGGCGCCACCTGGCCGACTGGAAGGCCGAGCTCGCCCCCGCCTACCAGCGCGCCCGCCGCATGCTCGGCGTCACCCGCTACCCGCACGTCACCTTCCCCGACGAGGTGATGGGCGAGCTGGCGCGCGACCTGGGGCTGGAATCGGAGTTCCATCCCATGGACGTGGGCGTCTTCTTCGGCGAGCCGGGGGTGACGGTGCCCGACCCCTACTTCGGCGGCGAGGGGCCGGCGCGCACGGGGTGCAACGAGTGCGGCGGATGCATGCTGGGGTGCCGCTTCGGCGCCAAGAACACCCTCGACCGCAACTACCTCTACCTGGCCGAGAAGCGGGGCCTCCGCATCGAGCCGGAGCACGAGGTGGAGTGGATCCGCCCCGTCGACGGCGGCTACGAGGTGACGGTGCTCGCGGGCCCGGTGCGCTGGTGGCGCCCGCGGCGGCGGCGGGTGTTCCACGCGCGCGGCGTGGTGCTCGCGGGCGGGGTGCTGGGAACGGTGCCGCTCCTGCTCAGGCTCAAGCGCTCGGCCGAAGGCCTGCCGCGCCTCTCCGACCGGCTGGGCGAGTTCGTGCGCACCAACAGCGAGGTGCTGATGGGGATCGTGAGCGAGCGCCGCGACCGGAGGATGTCCGACGGCATCGCCATCACCTCCATCCTGCAGACCGACGAGCACTCCACCCTGGAGCCGGTGCGCTACCCGGCGGGCTCCGGCTTCTTCCGCCTGCTGATGGCGCCGCACGGGCCGGGGGCCACGGCGCCGCAGCGCATCTGGAACGCGCTCGGCTTCATGCTGCGCAACCCGCGGAAGGCGCTGAAGGCGTGGCTCGTGCCGGACTTCGCGCGGCACACCATGATCCTGCTCTACATGCGCACCATCGACAGCTACCTGACGCTCCGTCCGGGGCGGCTGTTCGGGAAGGTGCGCACGGTGCTGACCCACGGCCCCGCGCCCACCGCCGCCATCCCCGAGGCCACGGAGCTGGCCCGGCGCGTGGCGGAAAAGGTCGACGGCTTTCCCGGGAGCCTGGCGACGGAGACGCTGCTGGGGATCCCCACCACCGCGCACATCCTGGGCGGCTGCGTGATGGGCGACTCGCGCGAGACGGGGGTGATCGGCCCCGACCACCAGGTGTGGGGCTACCCCGGCCTCTACGTGGTCGACGGCTCCGCCATCTCCGCCAACCCCGGCGTGAACCCCTCCCTCACCATCTGCGCCCTCGCCGAGCGCGCGATGGAGCGCATCCCGGCGAAGGAGGAGGCGCGCGCGCCGGAGCCGCTCCTCGCGTCCGCCTGAGAGACCCCAAGACGTCATCCTGAGGCCGGCCACGCCGAGACCTCCATCGCTCAATCCCTCGCAGGCCGAAGGATCTATAGCCTGTGAAGGCACTCAGCCGACGAAACGCTCTGCCGGACCTCGCGTTCCAGCCTCGGCGTATCTCGCCGACTCACGTGCTGATGCGGTTATAGATCCTTCGGCCTGCAAGGGATCAAGTCTGCCGAAGTCGCAGCGTGGCCGGCCTCAGAGGGTGTTGCTGAACGCGCACATTCCGCGGCACCACGGGTGTCATCCTGAGGCCCGGCCACACGGATCCTGGCGTCAGCGCTGCAGACGGCAGGGCCGTGAGGATCTGGCCGAGGAATGCGCAGGAGCCCGCCGCGGAAGCCCGCACGATCGACGCGTCCACGCCGGCGCTCGTGATGCCTGGCTTTTCCTGCGCGGCATCGACGAGTGAACGTGAGGCCGCGGCTTCCGCGCGAGCTTCCGCAGCCGGCTCCGGCGTGGCCGCAATCAGATCCTCACGGCCCTGCCGCCATCGGAGTGAACGCTGATTCCAACTGGCCGGGCCTCAGGATGACACCCCAGGGGGTGTCCGAAGAACGGGTTCAGCAACACCCTCTCAGGATGACGTCCTGGGGAGTTCGTGAGAATTCACGAGTTTTCTCGGGACGACGTCTAGCGGGAGTTCGGGACGTTCTCCTCGGTCTCTGGGAATGCCCTTCCGCGGTTGACGCTCCCTGCCGGGCGGCCTATTCTACCGCTTCCGCGAGAGCCCGACCGACCGGAACCCGAATCGCCGCCGATGTACGCCGACCCGATCGCCGACGGCAGCCTGATGGTCCTCTCCGGCCGCGCCAACCGGCCGCTGGCCGAGGCCGTGGCCGACGACCTGGGGTGCGAGCTGGGCAGGGCCACCATCCGCAACTTCGAAGACGGCGAGATCTTCGTCCGCATCGACGACAACGTGCGCGGGCGGGACCTGTACATCATCCAGAGCACCTGCCCGCCCTCGGACAACGTGCTGGAGCTGCTCCTGCTCCTGGACGCCGCGCGGCGGGCCTCGGCGGCGCGCATCACCGCCGTCATCCCCTACTTCGGCTACGCCCGGCAGGACCGCAAGGACCAGCCGCGGGTGGCCATCGGCGCCAAGCTCATGGCCAACATGATCGTGGCCGCGGGCGCGCACCGGGTGCTCAGCATCGACTTCCACCAGCACCAGCTCCAGGGCTTCTTCGACATCCCGGTCGACCACCTGTACGCGGCGCCGGTGTTCACCCGCTACTTCCGCGAGAAGCAGCTCGACAACCTGGTGGTGGTGAGCCCCGACGTGGGGAGCGCCAAGATGGCCCGCGGCTTCGCCAAGCGGCTGGGGGGGACGATGGGGATCATCGACAAGCGCCGCCCCGCCGCCAACGTGAGCGAGGTGATGCACGTGATCGGCGAGGTGGAGGGGAAGGACTGCATCCTCTCCGACGACATGATCGACACCGGGGGCACCCTGGCCCAGGCCGCGCGGGCGCTGAAGGAGCGCGGGGCCCGCGACGTGTACGCCTGCGCCACCCACGCGCTCCTCTCCGGCCCCGCGGTGGAGCGGCTGCGCGAGGCGCCGTTCACCGAGATCGTGGTGACCGACACCATCCCCGTGCCGCCGCACAAGCACTTCGACACGCTCCGGGTGCTCTCGACCGACGAGCTGCTGGCGAAGGCGGTGCGCTACACGCACGTGAACGAATCGGTCAGCTCGCTCTTCGAGGCGGTCTGACCGCACCTGCGCCCGGCGGCACCGTCCGCCGGGCCTTCTTGTCTCTGGAAGGGAGAACGATCAGATGGCTGACGCCACCTTGAAGGCCAGCCGCCGCGACACCAGCGGCAAGGGCGCCGCGCGCAAGCTGCGCGGCACCGGCCAGATCCCCGCCGTGCTCTACGGCCACGGCGACCGCACCGAGTCGCTCGCGGTCGACGCGCACGACCTGGAGCTGCTGCTGCACCACGTGAACCCCGAGAACACGCTCATCGGGCTGGACATCGACGGCACCCGCGCCGACGTGCTGATCCGCGAGGTGCAGCGCCACCCCTGGCGCCCCGAGGTGCTGCACGTGGACTTCCTGCTGGTGCACGGCGACGAGCTGCTCAAGCTCGACGTGCCGGTGCGCCTGGTCGGCACCCCCGTGGGCGTGATCGACGAGGGCGGCGTGCTGGACCAAGTGCTGTACGAGCTCCACGTGGAGTGCCTCCCGCGCCACATCCCCGAGGCGGCCGAGGTCGACATCTCGGGGCTGCACATCGGCGACAGCGTGCGCGTGGCCGACATCTCCATCCCCGACGTCACCATCCTGATGGACGGCGAGCTCCCCGTCGCCTCGGTGCTGCAGCCGCGGGTGCAGGAGGAGGAGGCGCCGGCCGCCGACGAGGCCGCGCCGGAGCCCGAGGTGCTGCGGTCGAAGGCCGGCGCCGAGGAGGAGTAGCCGTTGTGGCTGGCCCGGCTGCGCGCGCTGTTCTCGTCGTCGGATGGTTCCGGTCGTTCCGGGGATGACGGGGGCGGCGGCGTGGCCGGGCTGAAGGTGATCGTGGGGCTGGGAAACCCCGGCCGCGAGTACGCGCTCACGCGCCACAACGTGGGGTGGTGGCTGCTGGACGCGCTGGCCGAGGCGTGGGGGATCGGCCGCTTCCGCGCCGACAAGCAGGCGGCGACGGCGAGCGGCCGGGTGGATCCCTGGTCGGTGCGGCTGGTGAAGCCCATCACCTTCATGAACCGCAGCGGCTCCGCGCTCCTCCCCTACAAGCGGATGAACGCGATCGACATCACCAGGGACCTGCTGGTGGTGGTCGACGACGTGGCGCTGGACCCCGGCCGCATCCGCTTCCGCCCGGACGGGAGCGCCGGCGGCCACAACGGCCTCAAGTCGGTCGAGCAGGCGCTGGGGACGAAGCAGTACCCCCGCCTGCGCATCGGCGTGGGCGCCAGGCCGCCGCAGTGGGACCTGGCCGACTGGGTGCTCAGCCCCATGCCGAAGTCGGACGCCGCCGCCGTCCGCGAGCGCTTCCCCGACTGCATCGACGGCATCCGCCTCTGGATGGAGCAGGGGATCGAGCCGGCGATGAACCGCTACAACGGGTAGGAAGCACACGATCCTCGCTGTAGTGAACGCCTCCGAATTTTCGGGGGCGTTCGGCTTTGGTGACGTGCACGGTAGGGTGCGACGGGTTGGCGCGCGAGGGGGTCGGGGCACGACGGGGTTGGAGCACGACGGGTCGGGGCACGACGGGTTGGAGCACGACGGGTTGGAAACCCGCCGCTGCAAAGGCACGAAGTCCGCCTTCGCGGACTGCATTCCGAGTTGCCTTTAAAAGTAGCTCCATGCTACCTTTCTGAGTGCCTGACAGTGACCCACGATGCGAGGCCTGGATGTCGGCGTGTACCTTGTGTGGGGGTGAGATCATCGACGTGCGCGAGCGCCGCGAGTTCCGTGTGCGTGGCCGCAGCGTGACCGTTGACGTCGAGTTCTCGCGTTGCGTGAATTGCGGCGAGGAGATGTGGAGCGGCGAACAGGTCACCGCAGCTCAACTTGCGGTCGCCGAGACGATTCGTCGCGCCCGCAACCTGCTGCAGCCGTCCGAGATCGTCCGCATCCGCCGATCGCTCGGGCTCACCCAGGACGAGTTCGAGCAGCTCCTGGGGGCGGGAAAGAAGACGGTCGTGCGCTGGGAGCGCGGCATCGTTCCGCCGAGCAGCGCCATGAACGAGCTCATCTGGCTGATCGGAGAGGACCGGAAGAACGCCGAGCGGCTGGCGGTGAAGAACGGCGTCGCGTAGCCTGAGCCGGCCCGTTCGTCCGAGCCTGCGGTCCTTCGCCGGAAAGCGTCGTAGTGTCGTCACAACGGCTGAACTGCTTTCTCTCACAGAGGGCACAGAGGTCACGGAGGGCCTGTCTCGGGTTCCTCCGTGACCTCTGTGTCCTCTGTGAGAGATGCCGTTGGCCTGGATCTCGCATTCGACAAGGGTGGGTAAATCGCCGTCCTGCATCGAGTTGCTGAAATGCTCCTGGCTCGCGTCTCGCTCGCCTCCATCCTGCTGCTCCCCGCGCTCGCCCACACCTGGCGCGCGTCGTCAGATCCGGCGCTGTTGCCGACGGCGATCGTGCGCGCACCCGCCACGCAGGCGCGCGGCATCGACGTGTCACACCACCAGGGGCGGATCGACTGGCGCGCGGTCGCGGGCGAGGGAATCGGGTTCGCGTACATGAAGGCGACCGAGGGAGAGACGTTCACCGACCCGGTGTTCGCGCGGAACTGGAGCGGAGCGGCCGATGCGGGGATCGCGCGCGGCGCCTACCACCGCTTCCGCCCGGGCCGCGATGCCGTCGCGCAGGCGGACCACTTCCTCTCCGTCGTCTCGCTCCGCGCGGGTGACCTCCCGCCGGTGCTGGACGTGGAGAGCACCGGCGGCGTGAGCGACGCGCGCCTCGTCCGCGGCGTGCGCGCGTGGCTGGCGGAGGTGGAGCGGAGGACAGGCGTACGGCCGATCGTCTACACAAAGCCCGGCTTCCGCCGCGCGCACCTCGGCACCGCGCTCGACGGCTACCCGCTCTGGATCGCCGAGTACGGGGTCGACTCGCCTTCGGTCGATCCGTGGCACCTCTGGCAGCACTCCGAGCGCGGCCGCGTCGCCGGGATCGGCACCGCCGTGGATCTCGACCGCTTCAACGGCACGCGCGCCGAGCTGCGCGCGCTCGCCATCTCTCCGGCGCCGGGCGAGCGCCTGGCCAGACGCTGATTTCGCGAGTGGAGCCCGGACGGAAGACGCTGGACGACCCGGCCGCCGCGTTCCTGGAGCCGTTCGTCGGTCCGGTGGGCGCGGTGGAGAGCGCCGGCGACGAGTACATCCCGCTCAAGCTGAAGTGGCCGCGCGAGAGCAGTCTCTCGCCCAGGATCTGGCTGCGCATCGACGGCTGGCCGCGGACGCTGGTGGAGATCGCGTTCGATTCGGATACGTACCAGCTATCGGACGTCACCCTCGTGATCGCATCTCCCGAGACGTGGCGGACCCGCATGGATGATCGGCTACCCGTCCCCGTGGTGGAGGGGCTGCCGCGCTGCGATCCCGTGGCGTGGACCGCCCGCTCGCGCACGGGTGGATTCAACGATCACGGCGATTACTACCTGCGCGCCGATGCCGCGGTCCGCATCGCCGCCACGCCCTCCGAGGCCGTGCTGTACCTCGACGGGATCGCCGGCGAGGTGGCGATGGAGCTCGCGTCGGGCCGCGCGCGCATCGGCGTCGACGCCCGCGGCGCGATCGCGTACGTGCGCCTGACCGAGCTGACCGCGAACGAGGCGGCGCTGCTGGAGGATCACCGCTCGCGGTGACGGAGCAGGTGGGGTGACGGCGTTCGGTTGAAGAAGGCGTGCGGACGCGTTAGATTACGTGCCGCTGGGCCGGGCTCCCGCTGGGGCGCCCGGCCTGTTCGTTTGCCGAAATCGTCTCGACCTGACTGGATCGATTGATATGCTGAAGCTGGGGATCGTGGGGCTGCCGAACGTGGGGAAGAGCACGCTCTTCAACGCGCTCACGGCCGCGGGTGCCGACGCGGCCAACTACCCGTTCTGCACCGTGGAGCCGAACATCGGCAACGTGGAGGTGCCCGACTCTCGCGTGGACCTGCTGGCCGAGAAGGTGAAGCCGCAGCGCGTGCTGCGCGCCGTGGTGCAGTTCGTCGACATCGCCGGGCTGGTGAAGGGCGCCAGCGAGGGCGAGGGGCTGGGGAACCAGTTCCTCACCAACATCCGCGAGACCGACGCGGTGGTGCACGTGGTGCGCTGCTTCGACGACCCCGACGTGGTGCACGTGATGGGGAGCGTCGACCCCGTGCGCGACCGCGAGGTCATCAACCTGGAGCTGGTGCTCTCCGACCTGGCCGTGGCGGAGAAGCGGCTGGAGCGGGTGCGGAAGACCGCGCGCGGCGGCGACAAGGAGGCGGTGGCCGAGGTCGCGCTGCTGGAGCGCCTGGTGGCCGCGCTCGGCGAGGGGCAGCCCGCCCGCGCGGTGGAGATGAGCGACGAGGAGCGGCGGCTGATGAAGGGCTTCAACCTCCTCACCAGCAAGCCGGTGCTCTACCTGGCCAACGTGGCCGAGGGCGACCTCCCCGAGGGCGACAACGCGCACGTCCGCGCGCTCGCGGCCGCGGTGGAGGGGAGCGGCGAGGTGGCGCACGTGATTCCCATCTCCAGCAAGATCGAGAGCGAGCTGGCGGAGCTGCCGCCGGAGGACCGCGCCGACTTCCTGGCCTCGCTGGGGCTGGACGAGCCGGGGCTCCACAAGCTGATCCGCGAGGGCTACCGGCTGCTGGGGCTGCAGGTGTACTTCACCGCGGGCGAGAAGGAGGTGCGCGCCTGGGAGATCCCCGTCGGCGCGAAGGCGCCCGAGGCGGCGGGGGTGATCCACAGCGACTTCGAGCGCGGCTTCATCCGCGCCGAGACGGTGAGCTACGCCGACTTCGAGAAGCTCGGCTCGGTGAAGGCCGCCCGCGAGCAGGGGCTGATGCGCAGCGAGGGGAAGGAATACGTGGTGCAGGACGGCGACATCATGCTCTTCCGCTTCAACGTCTGATACCAGAAACAGATTCGTCTCACGCAGAGACGCAGAGGCACGGAGAGAACCCGTCTCCGTGCCTCTCTGCGTCTCTGCGTGAGATCAGCTCCGTCAGGGCTTCGAGAGGTCGGCGGTCGGCAGGAAGCGCGGCGGCCGGCGCTGCTTCGTGCCCTGCTCGAAGGCGAAGGCGAGCTTGATCAGCGTCGGCTCGCTCCAGGCGCGGCCCATGAACGAGATGCCGACCGGGAGCCCGAAGGCATAGCCCGCGGGCACCGAGATGGCCGGGTACCCCGCCACCGCCGCCGCCGTGGAGCTCCCGCCCGTGAAGTGGTCGCCCAGCAGCACGTCGATCGGCCAGGGGAGGTTCCCGGTCGGCGCCACAATCGCGTCCAGCCGGTGCGCCGCCATCACCGCGTCGATCCCCTCCCGCCCCGCCATCCGCAGGCTCTTCGCGCGCGCGTCGCGGTAGGCCTTCTCCGTCAGCGGCCCCTTCGCCTGCGCCATGTGCATGATCTCCTGCCCGAAGAAGGGCATCTCCCGCGCCTTCTCCCGCTCGTTGAACGCGATCACGTCGGCCAGCGTGCGCACCTGCGAGGTCGCGCCGCGGCTGGCGAGGTAGGCGTTCAGGTCGGCCTTGAACTCGTAGAGCAGCACGTCGAACTCGTCGCCGTCGTACTGGCCGGCGTGGGGGAGGTTCGCCGGGTCCACGATCACCGCGCCGAGCCGCTTCATCTCCTCGATGGCGGCGTTCACCACCCGGTCCGTGTGCTGGTCGTAGCCGAAGAGCCGCTCCCGCGCCACGCCGATGCGCGCGCCGCGCAACCCGTTCGGGTCCAGGAAGCGCGTGTAGTCGGGCTGCACGCGGCCGCGGCCGGCGGCCGTGGCTGCGTCGCGCGGGTCCACGCCCGCGAGCACGCTCAGCAACGCGGCTGCGTCGGCCACCGTGCGCGCCATCGGCCCCGCCGTGTCCTGGCTGTGGGAGATGGGGACGATGCCGGCGCGGCTCACCAGCCCCACCGTCGGCTTGATCCCCACCAGCGAGTTGGCGGACGAGGGGCAGACGATGGAGCCGTCCGTCTCCGTCCCCACCGCGACCGCCGCGAGGCTGGCGGCGATGGCCGCGCCGCTCCCCGAGCTGGAGCCGCAGGGCGAGCGGTCGAGCGCGTAGGGGTTCAGGCACTGGCCGCCGCGCCCGCTCCACCCGCTGGAGGAGTGGGTGGAGCGGAAGTTGGCCCACTCGCTCAGGTTGGTCTTCCCCAGGATCACCGCGCCCGCGGCGCGCAGCCGCTCCGCCACGAAGGCGTCGCGCGGCGCCGGGCGCCCGTCCAGCGCGTACGACCCGGCGGTGGTCATCATCCTGTCGCCGGTGTCGATGTTGTCCTTGATCAGCACCGGAATGCCGTGCAGCGGCCCGCGCACCCGCCCCGCCCGGCGCTCGGCGTCCATGGCGTCGGCGATGGAGAGCGCGTCGGGGTTGGTCTCGATCACGGAGCGCAGCGTGGGCCCCGCGCGGTCGATCTGCTCGATTCGCCCCAGGTACGCCTCCGCCAGCGACCGCGCCGTGTACCGCCCCGCGCGCATCCAGTCCTGGAGCTGCTGGACGGTGGCCTCCTCCAGCTCGAAGGGGGGGATGCGGAACCCCGCAGCCGCGGGCGCCCGCTCCGCCGCCTCGGCCGTGGCGGAGAGCCCCGGCGCGATTCCCGCGGCCCCCGCCACGGCCGCCGCCGCGCCGGCGGAGATGAATCCGCGGCGGGTCATCCCGCGGCGGTCGGGAGCGCTCTCGGGCGCGGGAGGCGTGTCTCGGTCGGGCATCGGAGTTTCGCGGTGCGGGTCGTCTGGGGGATGGAAGGTGGATCGTACCCGCCCGCCGCACCCGTCGCAAGCGGTCCCGGAAGGATGCGGATCGCCTGTCGAACGCCGTCCGCTGCGTGGTATCTTCGTTGGCGAGGGCCGGTGCGACTGGCACTCGGAGAGTATCGAGGAACCACCCGGAAGTCCCAGGACGTCATCCTGAGGCCGGTCACGCCGCCCTCCTCGTCCGCGGGAGACCCTGCAGGCCGAAGGATCTATCACCGCGGCAGCACGTGAGCCGGTGTGATGCGCCCAGAGCGGATGGCGACGACCGTTGCGCGTCCTCCGCCAAGTGCTTGCACCAGCTATAGATCCTTCGGCCTGCCAGGGGATCGGCCAACGGAGGTCCCGGCGTGGCCGGCCTCAGGATGACGTCTTTGGAGGACGAGGTTTCTCAACCGGGTCAGCACGTATCGCTGCCGGACATTCGTATCGCTTCGGGAAGGGTGGGATGAGGACGGATGAAGGCGCGGCCGGCGAGCCGCTGGAGATGCTGCTGTCGCTGCTCGACCTGGAGCGGCTGGAGCTGAACCTCTTCCGCGGATTGAACCGCGACATCGGGTCGGGACGGCTCTTCGGCGGACAGGTGCTGGCGCAGGCGCTGATGGCCGCGGGGCGGACGGTGGAGGGGCGCGCCGCGCACTCGCTGCACGGCTACTTCATGCTCGCGGGCGACCTGGCCACGCCGGTGGTCTACCAGGTCGACCGCATCCGCGACGGGAAGAGCTTCACCACGCGCCGCGTGCTCGCCATCCAGGAGGGTCGCGAGATCTTCACCATGACCTGCTCCTTCCAGGTGCCGGAGGAGGGGATCGAGCACGGCGCGCCCCTCCCCCGCGTCCCCGCGCCCGAGGACCTGCCGCGCGAGCTGGACCTGGTGCGCGCGATGGCCGACCGCATCCCCGAGCCCCTGCGCGACGTCTACACGCAGGACCGCCCGATCGACTTCCGCCCGGTGGCGCCGGTGGACCCGTTCCATCCCGAGGTGCGCGACCCGGTGAAGCACGTGTGGTTCCGCGCCGAGGGCCGCATGCCGGCCGATCCTATCCTGCACCAGGCGGTGCTGGCCTACGCGTCGGACTACGGGCTGCTGGGCACGGCGCTCCTCCCGCACGGCCTCTCCTTCCTGACGCGCCGCGTACAGGCGGCCAGCCTGGACCACGCCGTCTGGTTCCACCGCCCCTTCCGCGTGGACGACTGGCTCCTCTACGCGATGGACGCGCCGGCGGCCTCAGGCGCGCGCGCCTTCACCCGCGGCGCCCTCTTCACCCGCGACGGCACCCTCGTCGCCTCCACCGCGCAGGAGGGGCTGATCCGTTCACGCCAGCCCTGAGACTTCTCACGCGGAGACGCGGAGGCACGGAGAGAGACCGCTGTCCCCTCTCCGTGCCTCTGCGTCTCCGCGCGAGACGATCTGTTCCGGCGATCTTACCGCTGGCCGGACCAGCCCTGGCTGCCCTGCTGGCGACCCTGGCCGTCGCGACCCTGGCCATCACGGCCGCGACCCCGCTGCTGGCGGTCCTGCTGCAGGCGGCGGTACTCGGCCAGCTGCTGGCTGTTCAGCACGCGCTCGATCTGCTGATCGGTCTGCTGGCGGAGCTGGCGCATCTGCTCGAAGCCCTGCCGGCGCTGGGCGTCGTCGCCGCGCTGCCGGCCCTGCTCCTGCCCGCGGGTGCCGCGGAACTGCTCGAACTGCTGCTGCTCGCGCTGCAGGATGCCGCGGATCTGCTGGGCCTGCGCGCTGCTCAGGTTCAGGCGCCGGGTGAGCTGCTGCACGCTGCGCTCGGTGCGCTGCGCGGGGTCCATGCGCTGCCCCTGCTCGCGGCGGGGGCCGTCCCAGCCGCCCTGCTGCTGCGCGGCGGCGGGCGAGTGGAACGCCACACCCGCAGCCAGCGCGGCCGCGAACGCCAGACCCTTGATCGAAGTCTTCATCGTGTGATCCCTCAGGTGTGTCTCGTTTTGTCGGAGCGGCCGCCCCGGTGGGCCGGAGCGTTCGTCCATCGCCGCGCCCCTCGGTGAGCGCCGCGGATGGATGATACTGGAAGCGCCCCCGCCCCGGTTCTGCCCCGTGGATGAGTTGCACCGGGATGATCCGAACTGCACCACTGCCGCTACGAACACTCCTAAACCCATTCTTCGCAACAAACTGCGAACTACGTGGTTCCGCGCTGACCCTCGCATGCCCAACGATTCATCCTTCACCGGGCGGTGCTGGTCTACGCGTCGGGTTACGGGCGCCAGGCACGGCGCCCCTCCCGCACCGCCTCATCTTCTCCAACCCACCGCGTACAAGCCGCCAGCCTGGACCACGCCGTCTGGTCCATCGCCCATTTCGGGTGGACGACCGGCTCCATTCCGCGATGAACGCGCGGGTGGCCGCGGGAGCGCGCGCCTTCACCCGCGGCGCCATCTTCACTCACGGGGCGATAACCTCGTCGCTTCCACCGTGCGCGAGGGCCTAATACGCCACCGTCAGAACGACTAAACCACTGAAATCAGAAGCCTTGCACACACTGAGAGCTGCGCGTAGCGTACGTGCGGTTCTGCACACCTGCGTTACACGCTCTGCGGGGCAGTTCGATGAAGCTCGAGCGCTACAAGGAGTTCTACAATCACGCGTGGGAGCGGCACGAGCACCTGCAGTCGGCGGTGAACACGCCGATCAGCGTCGTAACCCTGCTCGCGGGCGGATTGGTGCTGATGGGGAAAGGCTTCGCGAGCGAAGACCCGATTCTCCGGTGGCTCTTCTGGATTCTCGCGAGTATCGCAGCCGCTCTCGTCGGCGTTTGCATCAACCTGTTGGTCAAGTCCATCCATGGTTACCGCTACAAGCGAATGCCCCTCGCGTCGCAGCTGGCTGCTCACTACACACGCCTGGTCGAGTACTACCGTCGGGAAGGGAAGCCCGGACTGTCGGACGAGGCGTTCGACGACCACCTGGCGAGGTGGTATATGTTGGTCGCGGATCACAACACGGTGAACAATTTCCGGCGCGGCGAGTATCTGTCCAGCGCGAACCGTTTTCTGGTGTACGCGCTGTGTGCGACCGCATCTGCGGCAATCCCGGCTGGAATCGCGTTCAAGACTGCGACACCGCATCCGCAAGAGGTTCGGATCACCAACCTCAGGAGTGACGCTAGTGAGATCCTCGAACGGTGGAATGCCGAACGACACGGAGCAAATGCCGCCCAAGCACCCGGAGGAAGCGGCGTCCGCTGATGGTCCACCAGAGGGCCCAGGGATTTTTGATGTCACTACGGACATCGAGCTTCCCGCGGAGTACTGGGACATTCTGAACGGCAAGGTGAAGATCACGCTGCGTCGGTAACACACCTCGTGAGTGACGCCGGTGCCATTCTGGAAGCGAAAAAAGCCGGAAGCCGCGCCGCCTTGTGCCTCGAGCGGGGAAGAAGAACACGATGGCGGTCCTCCCGATCCTCCACCGAACGTGATTCTGCGGACAGGGCTCAAGGTGCCGCCTCCTGCCACGGTGCGGCGAGAGGATCTGTTTCCCGCCATGCCCGTCCCTCCGCCGAACATCGACGAGAAGATCGGTGTGCGGGCGCCCAGGCCGAAATAGCGGTTCCGCAGGTTGCCTGATCGGCGGCGAGATGGTAGATTCCAGTGCTGCCCCCGCTCCGGGGGCAGCACTTTTTTCCACCGCCTGCTCCGCGCAGTCACCGGCGCGGGGCCACATGTCCACAGGAAGGTGAGCTTTGCGGGACTACGAGATCGTGTACATCTTTCACCCCTCGCTCGAAGAAGCGGCGGTGAACGAGAAGCTGGAGCGGTTCCACGCGCTGCTCAAGGGCGGGAGCGTGACCGCGGTGGACCACTGGGGGAAGCGCCCCACGGCGTACCCGGTGGAGGACCAGACGAGCGGCTACTACGTGGTGGCGCACTTCAGCGCCCCCGCCGAGACGCTCCCCGAGTTCGAGCGCATCCTGAAGCTGGACGAGGAACTGCTGCGCTACCTGGTGGTGGTCAACGAGGGCGACCTCGCCACCACGCCGGTTCCGCCGCAGCCCAAGCGTGACGAGGAGTCCGAGGAAGGGGAGGAAGAATAATGCGTCCCAGCCGCAAGGCGTGCCCGATCTGTGAGCTCGGCGCGCGCACCATCGACTACAAGGACGAGAAGACGCTTACCCGCTTCGTGACGGAGCGCGGCAAGATCCTTCCGCGGCGCATCAGCGGGATGTGCGCCCGGCACCAGCGGCAGGTGGGCACCGCGGTCAAGCGGGCGCGCTACCTGGCCCTGCTGCCGTACATCGCCGGCTTCGACCAGTAAGGGGAGGATACAAGAGATGCAGGTCATCCTCCGCAAGCCCGTCGAGAGCCTGGGCGACGCCGGCGATATCGTCGACGTGAAGCCCGGCTACGGCCGCAACTACCTGATCCCGCAGGGCTTCGCCTACGAGGCGACCGACGCCAACAAGCGCCGGCTCGAGGCGGAGCGCTCGCGCGTGGCCGCCAAGGAGGCCGAGACGCTGGGCGAGGCGCAGCTTCGCGCCAGGAGCATCGAGGGCGTATCCCTCACCTTCCACGCCCGCGCCGGGCAGGAGGGGAAGCTGTTCGGGTCCATCACCTCGGGCGACATCGCCGAGAAGCTGGCCGAGCAGGGGATCCAGGTGGAGCGCCGCCAGATCGAGCTCGACGAGCCGATCAAGGCGCTGGGCGTCACCAGCGTGCCGGTGCGCCTGCACCCGCAGGTGCGCCCCGAGGTGAAGGTCTGGGTGATCCAGGAGGATTGATCTCCTCCTGCGCGTCGCTCGGCTCGGTCGTGGAGGCGGCCCCGGTGCACGGGGCCGCTTTCTTTTCGACAGAAGTGCGGACTTTTCGACAGAAGTGCGGGAGTGCGGGAGTGCGGGAGTGCGGGAACGCTTCGTTGCGACGATGCGGCTGAAGCCGCCGCTACAACTTCACGCAGTCCGCCTGCGCGGACTTCTCGTGGCCGAGGCCGTCGAGAGTGCTCCCTGCCATCGTCGCAGCTTTGCTCAGCAACGGCACCGTGCACCAGGATGATCAAGCGCGGTCGATGTCCGCGCAGGCGGACAGTGTGCTGTTGTAGCGGCGAGTTTACTCGCATAGGGGTCCCAGCGCACTCACGCACTTCCGCACTCTCGCGCAGCCCGCGCGTGGACCCTAATTTGCCCGTCCCGGCCAGCCGGATGCGGGCGCGTCATCCAACGGAACGAAAAGCGAGAACGAATGAGCAACACCCCCGTGTCGCCCTCGTCGGTGGAGATGCCGAAGGACGTGGCCCGCGTGGTGGACCTGATGTTCGACCGCAAGGCGCTGAACGTGATGCTGCTGGACCTGCGCGGCGTCTCCTCGGCCACCGACTGGTTCGTGATTGCCAGCGGCACCTCCGACACGCACGTGGGCGCCATCGCCGACAACGTGATCGAGGGGCTGAAGAAGGAGCGCGTGCGGCCGCTGAACGTGGAGGGGCAGCGCGAGGGGCGGTGGGTGCTGATCGACTACTTCGACTTCGTGGTGCACGTCTTCCACCCCGCCGCGCGCGAGTTCTACCAGCTCGAGCGGCTCTGGGGCGACGCCCCGACGCACGTGCTGGAGCCCGAGGGCGCGTCGACATCCGCATAGCGCGCCGGCTTCTACAGAACGTTTCACGCGGAGACGCGGAGAAACTGAGAGTACGCAGAGGCTTCTCAGCGCTCTCTCAGTTCCTCCGCGTCTCTGCGTGAAACGGCCGTTGGCTGAGCCGCGGACACCCCGCAGGCTTTCGTATTTCCGCACGGGCGCTTAACTTCCGGCAGTCACCCATCGCCCCACCGGCCCCGTTCCCCCAGGTCCATGTCCGACCCGCAGACGGCCACGGGCAATCCCGGGCGCAGGCTGCCGCCGCCCACCTTCTTCGACCCGACCTTCGAGCGCCTTCCCGCCGCCGCCGCCTTCGACGGCGAGCAGCCCGGGCCCGTGCTCCTCCTCTTCGACCCGCGCGCGGACCGCGCCTGGGTGGCCGACGCCGCCATCGCCCTGGCCACCGGCTGGAACGCGGCGGGGCGCCGCACCGTGCTCGCCGACCTCTCCATCGAGGACCCCATCCTCCACGAGCGCGTGGGGGTGCCCAACCTCGACGGCGTGGTCGACCTCTTCCTCTATGGCGCCTCGCTCGCCCGCAGCGCGCGCCCCGTCCCGGGGCGCGGCTTCCTGCTGATCACCGCGGGAACGTACACGCCGGAGCCCGACGCCATCCTCCGCCATCCGCGCTGGGAGAAGATCGTCGCCGGCTTCCGCGAGGCGCAGGCGTCGCTCCTCCTCTTCGTCCCCCTGGACGCGCCCGAGCTGGCGTCGTTCAGCCGCTGGGCGCGCGACGCCGTCGTCCTCGGCGATCGGGGCGACGGCGAGCTCTTCGAGTCCATCGTTCCCCCCGAGCTCCGGCTGCGCGCCTGGCTCACCCCGCCGGCCAGGCCCGGCGCTCCGCCGCCGCGCGTGGCCCCGCCGCCGGCGGAGCGCTTCCCCGAGCCGGAGCCGGTGCCGCCCTGGAAGGCGCCGCCGCGCGAGCCGGCCGCGCCGCCGCCCCCGCCCCCCGCGACGGACGCCGCGGCGTACGTTCCCGCCGCCGAGCTCCCCGTCCCCGACCCGCAGTGGGAGGAGACGGTGGAGCCGGAGCCGTGGACGACGAAGCGGCGGCGGAAAACGATCCCCAAGGAGCGGAAGCTCTCGCCCACCATGCTGGTGCTGCTGGTGCTCCTCTTCATCGTGGCCGCGGCGGCCGCGGCGGTCACCTTCCTCCCCGACCTCCTCCCCGGGTGGGAGCGGCCGTCGACCGCGCCGCCCTCGACGACGCGCCTTCCCGGGCGGCGTCCCCAGGCACCGGCGCGGCCGGCGGGGACGGCGCGGCCGTATTCCGTCTTCGTGGGCGCCCTGCAGGGCGGCAGCGACTACGAACAGGCGGTGCAGCTCGCCAAGCGCGTGGAGCGCGGATTCCCCGGCACCCCGGCGTACGTCTTTCCCGAGGAGATGAGCGGGGTGGTGTTCTACAAGGTGTACGCGGGGATGCTCGACGACACCGTGCAGGCGGCGGCGCTGCGCGGCCGGCTGGTGGCCGCGGGCCTGGCCAACCCCGAGGACGTGGGCAGCCCGCGGGCGCTCATCCAGGCGCGGCCCTGGACCTTCGACCTGGGCGCCTATCCCACTCGCGACGCCGCCGACCGCCGCGCGGCCCAGCTCGCCGCCGCCGCCATCTACGCCTCGCCCACCGCGGTGCCGCAGACCGACGGAACCGAGCGGTGGGCGCTCTACGCCGGCGCGTACGCCGACAGCGCGCACGCCGAGCCGATGAAGAAGACCCTGCAGTCGGCGCGGCTCCCCGCGCGGCTGGTGCAGCGCGTGGGCAGGGCCCCCGCCACCTCGAAATGAAGCTCCGCTCGCTCCGCCTCCACGGCTTCAAGTCCTTCCCCGACCGCACCCTGATCGAGTTCCGCGAGGGCGTGACCGCCATCGTGGGCTCCAACGGCTGCGGTAAGTCCAACACCGCCGACGCCGTGCGCTGGGTGCTGGGCGAGCAGCGCGCGTCGGCGCTGCGCGGCGGGAAGATGGAAGAGGTCATCTTCCAGGGCACCAGCAAGCGCCGCCCGCTGAACTTCGCCGAGGTCTCGCTCTCCTTCAGCAACGAGGACGGGACGATCCCCATCCCCCAGAGCGAGGTGGAGATCGCCCGCAAGGTCTTCCGCGAGGGGGGGAGCGAGTACGCGCTGAACCGCGTGGCCTGCCGCCTCCGCGACGTGCACGACCTGCTGCGCGACACGGGGCTGGGATCGAACGCCTACTCGATCATCGAGATCGGGATGATCGACTCCATCCTCTCCGAGCGGGCGGAGGAGCGGCGGGCGCTCTTCGAGGAGGCGGCGGGGGTCGGCAAGTACAAGGACCGCCGCAAGGCCGCGCAGCGCCGGCTGGAGGGCGCCGAGGTCGACCTGGCGCGGCTGGAGGACCTGGTCAACGAGGTGGAGAGCAAGGTGCGCGCGCTGGCCCGCCAGAAGCGCCGCGCCCAGCGCCACGCCGAGCTGCAGGCGCGCCGCCTCGACCTCGAGGTCGCCCTCGCCCGCGCCGACCTGGCCGCGCTCACCGCCGCCCTGGCCGAGGGCGGCCGGCGCCGCGGGGAGCTGGAGCGCGCCGAGGGCGAGGCGCGCACCGAGCGCACCACCGCCGAGGCGGTGCTGGAGGAGCGCCGCATCGAGGCCGCCGAGCTGACCCGCCGCCGCCAGCACGCCTCGGCGAAGCTGGAGGACGTGCGCCAGCGCCTGGCCTCGCGGGAGCGCGAGATCGCCCTGGCCGACGAGCGCCGCTCGCACGCGGAGCTGCGCATCCAGCAGCTCGTGCGCGAGCGCGCGGAGCTGGCCGAGCGGGCGCAGGCGCTCCAGGCCGAGGGCGAGCGCCTCTCCGTCGACCGCGAGCACGCCCGCGCGCGGCTGGAGGGGGTGCGCGAGCGGCTGGAGGCGCGGGTGGAGGAGAACGATGCGCTCCGCGCCACGCTGAACGCGCACCGCCAGGCGAGCGAGGCGGCGGCCGCCCACTCGCGCGAGCTGGCGCGCGCGATCGCCGAGGCCGAGGGGGAGCGCGCGGCCGCCGAGCACCGCCGCGCCGACGCCCTGGAGCGCGGCGGCCGGCTGGGCGAGCAGGAGGTGCAGCTCGGCAACGAGATCACCATCCTGGGCGAGCAGACGGAGCTCTGGAGCGGGCAGGGGATGACACTGCGCGAGCGGCTGGACGCCGCGGCCGACGCCGCCGACGCCGCCCGCGAGGAGGCGCGCGTGCTCCGCGGGCGCGAGGCGCCGCTGCGCGACCGGCTGCGCGAGGCGGAGGACCGGGTGCAGCGCCTGGCCAGCCAGGTGGCCGCGCGCGAGGCGATGGAGAGGAGCTACGAGGGCTTCTCCCCCGCCGTCACCGCCATCATGGCCGAGCGCGAGCGCTTCCCCGGCGTGCTGGCCCCGCTCGCCGACTTCGTGCGTGCCACCACCGCCGACGCGGAGACGGCGCGCGCGGTGGAGAGCTTCCTGGGAACGCTGCTGCAGGCGCTGGTGGTGAAGGACCTGGCCGCCGCCCGCGGCGTGCGCCGCTGGTTCCGCGAGGAGTGGAGCGGCGGCGGCACCCTCCTCCTCCTCCCGCTCGACGCGCCGGGGGTGAAGGCGAAGCTCGCGGGCGGCGCCGCGTCGCACCGCCTCGGCGTCTCCGGGAGCGGGGCGGGGCAGGCGTGGGTCGACGTCTTCCTGGAGGGGCTGGGCGTGCTCCCGGGCGAGGACCCGCTGGAGGGCTTCGGCGCGGGGGCGCGGGTGGACGCCTACGGCGACACGGTCGACGCGCGCGGGGTGATCCGTCTCGGCCAGCCGGCGGCGGGGGAGGGGATCCTGGCGCGGCGCGAAATGCTGGGGCGGCTGCGCAACGAGCTGGAGGACGCCGAGGTCGCCCGCGACCGGCTGGTGCTGGAGCGCGATGCGCTGGTGGAGCAGGCGGCGCTGGCCGAGGAGCGCGCCCGCGAGGCCGACGAGGCGCGACGGGTGATCGAGAGCGGCCTGCGCCAGCTCGACGCCGACACCGCCGCGCACGGGCACCGCCGCGGCCGGCTGGAGCGCGAGCGGGAGCAGGTGGTGATGGCCGCCGCCGCCGCGCGCCGCGAGGCCGAGGCCGCGGAGCAGCGCATGGCCGAGCTGGACGCGCGCGCCGCCGAGCTGCAGTCGCTCGCCGCCGGGGCGCACGCCGCCGCGGCCGCCGCCGGCGCGGGGCTCGCGGAGCTCGACGCAGCGTGGGAGGCCGCGCGCGACGAGGAGAGCGAGCTGCGCGTGGCCGCCGCGCGCGCCGAGGGCGAGCTGCGCGAGGTGGAGCGCGCGCTCTCCGACGCGGTCGGCGGGGCGGACGCGGCGCGGGCGCGCTCGGCCACGCTCGAGGCCGAGGCGGACGAGCTGCGCCGCTCGCTGGAGGGGCTCTCCGGCATCCGCGAGCGCGCGGGCGAAGACGTGGAGGGGCTCTTCGCCGAGCGCGACGCGCACGCGGCGGAGGTGGCCGGCTTCGACACGCGCCTCTCCGAGCTGGAGGCGGAGGTGATGGGGGCGGAGGAGCGCGCGCGCGCCGCCCGCCGGCGCGAGGGCGAGGCGGGCGAGGAGCGGCACCGGCTGGAGCTGGAGCGCGCCGAGCTGGAGAGCCGGGTGATCCGCGCGCGCGAGCGGCTGGAGGTGGAGTGGGGGCGGCCGTGGGAGGTGCTGGAGGCGTCCGCGAACCCGCTGGAGGAGGGGGATGCCGACGCCTGGCGCGAGGAGGTGCGCGAGGTCGCGCGGCAGGTGGACGCGCTGGGGCCCATCAACATGCTCGCCGTGCAGGAGCACGAGGAGGAGGACCGGCGCCTGCGCTTCCTGCTGGAGCAGCGCGACGACCTGACGAAGGCGCGCGACGACCTGGCGGCGGCCATCCGGCAGATCAACAAGACGGCGCGCGAGCTCTTCATGGGCACCTTCCACACGGTGCGCGAGAACTTCCACCGCACCTTCCAGTCGCTCTTCCAGGGCGGGGAGTGCGACGTGTGGCTGGCCGACCCCGACGACCCGCTGGAGAGCCCCATCGAGATCCACGCGAGCCCGCGGGGGAAGAAGACGCAGCGCATCCACCTGCTGAGCGGGGGCGAGCGGACGCTGACGGCGCTCTCGCTCCTCTTCGCCATCTACCTGGTGAAGCCGAGCCCCTTCTGCCTCTTCGACGAGGTCGACGCGCCGCTCGACGAGGCGAACGTGGGCCGCTTCATCCAGCTCCTGAACGACTTCAAGGGGCAGACGCAGTTTATCGTCATCACCCACAACCCGCGCACGATGGAGAGCGCGGACTGGATCTACGGGGTGACGATGGAGGAGCCCGGCGTCAGCTCCATCGTCGGCGTGGAGCTGGAGGGCGCCTGGAGCTTCGCCGAGGACCAGCGCCCGGCGTACACGCAGTAAGCAGGGTCATACTGATCGCCCGCTTGCATCGTCAGGAGCCGTCATGTCCCAGACCGCCGCCGAGCCGGTGGGCTTCATCACGGTCGAGACGGGATCGAAGGATCTGATCGTCTCGTTCGTGGTCGAGCTGGATGACGAGGGGGATGTCGCGAGCCTGATCCTCATGCGCACGCCGTTCTACGAACCATTGCGACCCCCTGAGGACTGGGGCGTCAGCGTGTGGCACGAGCTTTACCCCGAGATAGAAAATGAGCGTCTCCGCCGTCTCCGCCTGATGAGCAGCAACCTCGTGGAGATCACGACGACCGAGCGTCGCTACCTGCTCGACGTTTCCCGCGTCGATCCGGACGAGCTGCGGGATGCACGGAAGGTCTTGCGGCGGATGAACTTCGATCATGCGTTCGAGCTGGACTTCGATCTCTGAACGGCAACAGCACGTCTCACGCGGAGACGCGGAGTCACCGGGGGAATCGGTGCGGGTGCCGGAAACCCTTTAAATCCTTGATGTTCCGAAAGGGCCTACGGGACTTCGCGGGCTGAGATGCCCGACTTTACCGCCACACCTATCCCACTGGCGAGCGTCGCGCGCGCGCAGTGATGCCATCTCCGCCAAATGACTGTGCATTCGTAAAGACCAGCACGGATGGTCTCACACGGAGTCAACGGAGGAACTGCCTGGCTTTCTCCGTTGACTCCGTTGACTCCGTTGACTCCGTGTGAGTCCATTCCGTTGTCGGAATGCGCAATCAATCAACAGAAATGGTATTGAGGCAAGCAAGCAAAACGGCGGGCGAGGCAGGGGAAAGAGCTTTCCCGCCTCGCCCGCCGAATCATTTACCCCCGAACCGAGGTGCCGCGTGGGATTCGTGCGCACCGCGTCATGGCCGGCCTCGGGATGACGTCGTTTGTTCGAGGTGCGTTCAACACCACGAAGGAGAGGCCGCCGACAGGCGGCGTCGTCAGAGCGCGGGCTCGCCTTCCCGGGCGCCCCGGCCCGAGAGGACCCGGACCATGTCTTCGCCGAGGTCGCGCAGCCGCCGATCGCACGCCTCCTGGAATTCGCTCATGGACCGCGCGTCCAGCTCCTGCCGCCATCCGCCGACCTGCCCCCGGCGAATGAAGGCCGGCTCGGGGCCGGCCGGCTTCGGGAGCAACCCGCCTTTCGGGAGCGAGAACCTGGCATCGTGCTCCCGCATGAACGCGAACGAACACCTCTCGAGGATCCTGGGCATGGCGGCAGGATCGATCGTGATCCCGCAGAAATCAGCGATCCGCTTCACCCCCGCCTCGAGGTCCGCACTCAATTCCTCGTAAGTCACCACGAGTACGTTCAGGCGATCCTCGTTGCGGAGCCACCCGGCCACGTGCTCGAACCAGCTGCCGTAGGGAACCTCGCCCGCCATGAACCGGCTGAAGAACTCGCCCGGTGAGCACTGCTCCCACCCCGCCAGGTATTTGCGGGCGTGGTAGTGGTAGGACACGGCGACGTCGAGCCCGTTCCGGATGCCGTAGAGGTACCGCCCCGGTCCTTTCGGGATGTCGTGGTAAGGCAGGTGGCTCTTCACGACGCGCGGCGTTGCCCGCAGATCGGAGATCTTCCGGCCCCGGGGCATCATGGTGATTTCCAGAAAGGGCGAGACCTGGTCGATGTGAGCGAAGTCCATCGCTCCATCGGTGGTAAGCTGATACACGATCATCTGGAGCCACGTCGTACCCGACTTCGGGTATGTGACGATGAAGATGTCGTCTGGAGAGCCGTCGTACTCCAGCCCGTACTGGAGGGTGGAGAGCCGCCCGTGGATGCGGCGGAGCTTCATGTGACCGGGCACGAGAACGGCGTTGTCGATGCGCAGGGTCTGCGACGCGATGAACCCGGCACAGGCGCCGAGGATCTTGCGCGGGCGTATCCGGGGCATGGGCGAATCTCCGGGGCGATTGAGGCATGCTGCGCACGCCACCCGCGACGGGTGGCGCCACAGTGCGCGTGTAAAAAGAGCGCCGGCTGCCGCGCTCGTCGCTGCGTAGGCGTGGGATCGACAAACCATAGGTGACAAACCATACGTTGTCAATGTGCCGCGGCGGTGGACTCCGCGAGAGGAACAGATGTACCCTCATCCAGGCGTCTCCGGCTCCCGTTTCACCGTTTCACGCCCCGGCCTCGAACCCGCCGGGGTGCCCGCTTCACTTCTCCCGTGGCGCCCCGTCCAACCCACGGCGCGGACCACGGAAGCGGCGTCCGTGTCCTTTGCATCGCAGGAGTGACGCGGAGTCACGCAGAGGCCGGGCGGTTCCCTCCGTGTCTCCGCGTCTTTCGAGGCAGTCTTTTCCAGATTTTTAATAAGGGTGGACGCCCATCCTTCAAGGCGGTAAACTGATGATCCACGAGGGGGGACGACGAAACCCATGACGACCGATACGATGGCGCCACCGCTGCGGACGGAGCTCGCGGCGGCGTGCGGCGCGGCGCGGGCCGGCGGCCGGGCGGCGATGCGCTTCTACGGCAGCGCGCGGGGGGTGGAGAAGGAGGGCGGCCCGCCCGTCACCGAGGCCGAGCGCGTGCGGGCGCCCATCCGCCGCGTGTACGAGGCGGCCGCGGCGTGAACCGGGGCGGCCGATGAGCGGGGAGGGGTGGCTGACGCTGCTCGTGGTCGCCGGCACCGTGGCGCTGCTGGTGCGCGACACGGTGCCGCCCGCCCTGGCCGTCCTGGGCGCCGACATCCTGCTCCTGCTCGGGGGGGTGATCGACGCCGACGCGGCCTTCGCGGGGTTCGGCAACCCCGCGCCGATCACGGTGGCCGCGCTCTTCGTGGTGGCCGCGGCGGTGGAGAAGACGGGGGCGCTGCAGCCGCTGCTGGCCGCCGCGCTGCGCCGCGGCGACGGGAGCCGGCGCGAGCTGGCGCGGCTGCTGGTGCCCATCGCCGCCGCGTCGGCGTTCCTGAACAACACGCCGATCGTGGCCATGATCGCCCCCCAGGTGGCCGACTGGGCCGGGAAGCGGGGGAAGGCCGCGTCGCTGTACCTGATGCCGATCTCCTTCGCCACCGTGCTGGGCGGCGTGGTGACGCTCATCGGCACCTCCACCAACCTGGTGGCGTCGGGGCTGATGGTGGAGGCGGGGATGGCGCCGCTGGGGATGTTCGAGCTCACCCGGGCCGGCCTCCCCGTGGCCGTCTTCGGGCTGGCGGTGCTGATCGCGCTGGCGCCGGTCCTCCTTCCCGGCCGGCGGCCGGCACGCGCCGCGCTGCACGGCGACCTGCGCGAGTTCGTGATGCACTGCACGGTGGTCGCCGGCGGGCCGCTGGACGGCGAGACGGTGGAGGGCGGCGGGCTGCGGAACCTGCAGGGGGTCTTCCTGGTGGAGGTGGAGCGCGACGGCGAGCCCATCGCCGCCCCCGCGCCCTCCACCGTGCTGCGGGGCGGCGACCGGCTGGCCTTCGCGGGGCGGGTGGACACCGTGCGCGACCTGCAGGCCATGCGCGGGCTGGTCCCCGCCGAGCACGCGCACACCGCCGCGTACGCCAGCGCCCGGCACACCTTCTTCGAGGCGGTGGTGAGCGGTGCCTCGCCGCTGGTGGGGAAGACGCTGCGCCAGGCGGGGTTCCGCGAGCGCTACCAGGCCGCCGTGCTGGCCATCCACCGCGCCGGCCAGCGGGTGAACGCCAAGCTGGGAACGGTGCCGCTGCGCGAGGGCGACACCCTCCTCCTCCTTTCCGACGACGGCTTCGCGCCCCGCTGGCGCGACCGCAGCGACTTCCTGCTGGTGTCCCGGCTGGGGGGCGCGCCGCCGCCCTCGTCGTGGCAGGCGCTGCTGGTGGGGGTGCTCACCTTCGGCCTGGTGGTCGTGGCGGGGGCGGGGCTGGTGCCCATCCTGCAGGCGTCGCTGGTGGCCGCCGTCGCGCTGGTGGCCACGGGAGTGCTGAGCCCCGCCCAGGCGCGCGCCGCCGTGGACCTGGACGTGCTGGTGGTGATCGCCGCCTCGTTCGGCCTGGGCGCGGCGGTCGAGCGCTCGGGGGTGGCGGCGCTGCTGGGGCAGGGGGTGGTGGGCGGCGTCGCGAGTCTGGGGCCGGTGGCCGTGCTGGCCGCCGTGACCGTCGCCACCCTGCTGCTGACCGAGCTCATCACCAACACCGCCGCGGCGGTGCTCCTCTTTCCCGTGGCCATGGCCATCGCGGCGCAGCTGCACCTGAACCCGCGGGCCTTCGCGGTGGCGGTGACCATCGCGGCGTCCACCAGCTTCGTGACGCCGATCGGGTACCAGACCAACACCATGGTCTACGGGATGGGCGGCTACCGCTTCGGCGACTTCGCGCGGCTGGGGCTCCCCGTGACGCTGGTGTCGCTGGCCGCCATCGTGATCTTCGTTCCCCTCTTCTGGCCGCTCTGATGGAAGGCGCTCTCGCCTCACCCGCCGCCGTGGCGCCCTCGTACCGCCGCACCCACCTGGACCAGCTCGAGTCCGAGGCGGTGTACGTGATGCGCGAGGTGGCCGCCCAGTTCGAGCGCCCCGTGCTGCTCTTCTCCGGCGGCAAGGACTCGATCGTGATGGTGCACCTGGCGCGCAAGGCGTTCTGGCCGGCGAAGTTCCCCTTCCCGCTGCTGCACATCGACACCGGCCACAACTTCCGCGAGGCGCTCGAATTCCGCGACGCGCTGGCGGCGCGGCTGGGGTGCGAGCTGCGCGTGCGCACCGTGCAGGATTCCATCGACCGGGGCCGGGTGGTGGAGGAGACCGGGCCCCACGCCAGCCGCAACGCCCTGCAGACGGTGACGCTGCTCGACGCCCTGGCCGAGCTGAAGGTCGACGCGGCCTTCGGCGGCGGCCGGCGCGACGAGGAGAAGGCGCGCGCCAAGGAGCGCTTCTTCAGCCACCGCGACCGCTTCGGGCAGTGGGACCCCCGCAACCAGCGCCCCGAGCTCTGGAACCTGTTCAACGGGCGCAGGGGGCCGGGCGAGCACTTCCGCGTCTTCCCGCTCAGCAACTGGACCGAGCTGGACGTCTGGCAGTACATCGCCCGCGAGGAGATCGACCTGCCCACGCTCTACTTCTCGCACCGGCGCGAGGTCTTCTTCCGCGACGGGCAGTGGCTGGCGCGCTCGCCCTGGGTGCCGCTCCTCCCGGGCGAGGCGTACGAGGAGCGGACGATCCGCTTCCGCACCGTGGGCGACGCCACCTGCACGGGGGCGGTGGAGAGCACGGCGTCGAGCGTGGAGGAGATCATCGTGGAGATCGCCGCGGCGCGGGTGACGGAGCGGGGCGGGCGGGCCGACGACCGCCGCTCGGAGGCCGCCATGGAAGACCGCAAGCGCCAGGGGTACTTCTGATGAGCGTGGCAGTGGAGACGACGTGCGTGGCCGAAGCGGTGGAGGGCGGGAGCGGCGGCTGCGGGGAAGCGGCGCGGCAGTACCGGGAGATGGACCTGCTGCGCTTCACCACGGCGGGGAGCGTGGACGACGGCAAGAGCACGCTGACCGGGCGGCTGCTGTACGACACCCGGTCGATCTTCGCCGACCAGCTGGAGGCCATCGAGGGCGCCACCCGCCGCCGCGGCGAGGAGGGGATCAACCTGGCGCTGCTCACCGACGGGCTGCGGGCCGAGCGCGAGCAGAACATCACCATCGACGTGGCCTACCGGTATTTCGCCACCCCGCGGCGCAAGTTCATCATCGCCGACACGCCGGGGCACGTGCAGTACACGCGCAACATGGTGACGGGCGCCAGCACGGCCGAGCTGGCCATCGTGCTGGTGGACGCGCGCAGGGGGGTGCTCACCCAGAGCCGGCGCCACGGCTTCATCTCGTCGCTGCTGCGCATCCCCCACCTGCTGGTGGCGGTGAACAAGCTGGACCTGGTGGACTTCCGCCAGGAGGTGTACGACGCCATCGTGGCCGACTACTCCGATTTCGCCGGGAAGCTGGGGATCCACGACCTCACCTTCATCCCCATCTGCGCGCTCGACGGCGACAACGTGGTGGCCAGGAGCGAGCGGCTGCCGTGGTACGACGGCGCCACCCTGCTGCACCACCTGGAGAGCGTGAACGTGGGCGCCGACCGCAACCTGGTCGACTTCCGCTTCCCCGTGCAGACCGTGATCCGCCCCCACCAGGACTTCCGCGGCTTCGCGGGGCGGGTGGCCTCGGGAACGGTGACGCCGGGCGAGGAGGTGGTGGTGCTCCCCTCCGGCGCGGCCACCCGGGTGCGCTCGGTGGAGGCGTTCGAGGGGCCGCTCCCCGAGGCCGTGGAGGGCGACTCGGTGGTGATCACCCTGGCCGACGAGGTGGACGTGTCGCGCGGCGACATGATCGTGCGCCGCAACCACCTTCCCACCGTGGGGAGCCGGCTCGACGCCATGCTCTGCTGGATGGGCGAGCAGCCGCTGGACCCCGCCGTGCCCTACCTGATCCAGCACACCACCCGCGCGTCGCGCGCCTTCGTGAGCCGCGTGGTCTACCGCATGGACGTGGACACGCTGCACCGCGAGGAGGCGGCCGAGCTGGGGCTGAACGACATCGGCCGGGTGGAGGTCACCACCTCGGCGCCGCTCTGCTTCGACGCGTACCAGGGGAACCGGGCCACGGGGAGCTTCATCCTGGTCGACCCCTACACCAACGTGACCGTGGCGGCGGGGATGATCCGCGGCCCGGTGCAGACGGCCGACGCGCTCTTCCCCGCCGCCGCGCCCGGGCCCGCCGCGGTCTCGCCCGACGTGGTGTGGGAGGGGTGGAACGTGACGCGCGAGGAGCGCGAGGCGCGCAACCGGCACGGCGCGGCGGTGCTCTGGCTCACCGGCCTTTCCGGCGCGGGGAAGACCACCATCGCGCGGCGGGTGGAGCGCCGGCTCTTCGAGGCGGGGGTGCAGACCATGCTCCTCGACGGCGACACCCTGCGCCACGGGCTGAACGGCGACCTGGGCTTCTCGCCGGCCGACCGGGCGGAGAACATCCGCCGGGTGGGCGAGGTGGCGCGGCTCTTCTTCGCCCAGGGCGCCGTGGTGCTCTGCACCTTCGTCTCCCCCTACCGCGACGACCGCGCGCGGGTGCGGTCGCTCCTCCCCGAGGGGCGGTTCCTGGAGATCTTCGTCGACGCCCCGCCGGAGGAGCTCCGGCGCCGCGATCCCAAGGGGCTGTACGCGCGGGCCGAGCGGGGCGAGCTGGCGAACCTGACCGGCGTCTCCGCGCCGTACGAGCCTCCCGAGGCGCCGGAGATGGTGCTGCGCACCGACCGGTCGTCGGTGGACGAGGCGGTGGACCAGGTCCTCGCGCGGCTGCGGGCCGAGGGTCTGCTCCCCGACTGATCCGGCGTCAGGACTTCTTCTTCGACCGCTGCTCCTTCGTCCGGCCCTCTTCCTTGCGGTCCTGGTTCACCACGCGGGCGGCGATCTCCTCGGCGGTGTCCTCGCTCTTGCCGCGGCCCTCGTAGCTCTCCTTCACGTGCTCGTACTTCCGCTCGTCCTTCTTGCTCCAGGACTTCGGCATCGCTCCCTCCCTCGGCTGGTGTGACCCGTCAGTCCGTATTCCTGCAAAACCCATACACAACAAGGGGTTATGCAGCCCCTCGCGCGGAGACGCAGAGCCACGGGAGAGGCTGGGCCGTTCTCTCCGTGTCTCTGTGTCTTCTGCGTGAGGCATTCGCCGTCTTCCGGTGGACGGGGCGACGCGGATGCGGTAGATTTTCAGGCGTAACCGTCCCGAAAACAGTTCCCCCGAAGCAGCGCACATGCTCATCGTGATGAGGCACGACGCCAGCCCCGAACAGGTGCAGGCCGTCGTCGACATGATCGAGGAAATGGGGTACGAGGCCCGCCCCATGCCCGGGAAGCAGCGCACCGCCGTGGGGCTGGTGGGCAACGACGGCAAGGTGAACGCCGACCGCCTGGAGTCGCTGGGCGGCGTGCTGGAGATCATCCACGTCTCGCAGCCGTACAAGCAGGTCTCGCGCGAGTGGCGCGACGAGCCCACGGTGGTGGAGCTCGCCAACGGCACCCGCATCGGCGGGGGCGAGGTGGCGGTGATGGCGGGGCCCTGCGCGGTCGAAAGCGAGGAGCAGATCGTCGGCATCGCGCGGCGGCTGCGCGAGGCGGGGGCCACCATCCTGCGCGGCGGCGCCTTCAAGCCGCGGACCTCGCCCTACTCCTTCCAGGGGATGGGGAAGGCGGGGCTCGAGCTGCTGGCCCGGGCGCGCGAGGAGACGGGGATGGCGGTGGTCACCGAGGCGCTCGACGGCGAGAGCCTGTCGCTGGTGGCCGAGTACGCCGACATCATCCAGATCGGCGCGCGCAACATGCAGAACTTCTCGCTCCTGCGCCGCGCCGGCCGCACGGGGAAGCCGGTCCTGCTCAAGCGGGGGATGGCGGCCACGGTGAAGGACCTGCTGCTCAGCGCCGAGTACGTCCTGGCCGAGGGGAACGGGCAGGTGATCCTCTGCGAGCGCGGCGTGCGCGGCTTCGACACGCACACGCGCAACCTGCTGGACCTCACCGCCATCCCGGTGGTGAAGTCGCTCTCGCACCTGCCGATCATCGCCGACCCCAGCCACGGCACGGGGCTGCGCGCCAAGGTGATCCCCATGGCGCGCGCGGCCATCGCCGCCGGCGCCGACGGGCTGATGGTGGAGGTGCACCCCGACCCCGAGCGCGCCATGAGCGACGGCGCCCAGTCGCTCTATCCCGACCAGTTCGAGGAGCTGATGGAGCAGATCGCCGTGATTGCCGAGGCGATCGGCCGCGAGCTGGTGCCCTCGCTCACCGGGCGGCCGGTGCGCGCGGTGGTGTGAGAAAGAAGTGCCGAGTGCCGAGTGCCTAGTGCCTAGTGCCCGTAGAAGCGGCGCCTTGGCAAGACCGCGAACACCACCCGCGAATGTCATCCTGAGCGCCGCCGCTGCGCGTGACCGTCGTTCGCGACGAAGTCCGGCGGCGGCCGAAGGATCTGTAGCAGACGCAGCACAAGCGCTCGCCGATCACACCAACCCTGTACCGGGCCGGGATGGACACGCCGCGGACGCTGGGGTCGCAGAACAAGCCGCTGGGCGACCGCGGCGAGCGGATGGCCGCGGACTTCCTGGAGCGCGGCGGGTGGACGATCCTGGCGCGCAACTTCCGCATCGGGCACCGTGAGGTCGACCTCGTCGCGCGCCTCGGCGAGGTCGTCGCGTTCGTGGAGGTGAAGACGCGCGCCGGCCTGGGCTACGGCCATCCGCTGGAGGCGATCACGCCGAAGAAGCGCCGCGAGATCCAGCTCGTGGCCCAGTGCTGGGTCGACCGCCACGGCCGGCCGGGCGACGAGTACCGCTACGACGCCATCGCCGTGCTGATCGTCGACGGCGGCGGCCCCATCATCGAGCACGTCGAGGACGCCTGGCGGATGTAGGCTCTGATCATCCCTCACTGCCTTACCACGTAACGGCGATGTCCGTTGACGCCGTGATTCACGGTGCAGTGACGAAGTGAAAGGCCAGTGCGACGGAGGGCTTTGTTTGGCTCGCGCGAAGGCAGAGCTGGAGAGTTGAAGGCATTGCGAGTCGCTATCGCTGAATCGTGGACTACGGGACCATTGCACTTTGGGGCAATTCAGCATTATCAATCAGCGGGTAGATTCATTTTCACAGAGGACCTCTTTATGCCTGAGAAATCACCATCTGATCGCCGTCATGACGTACTGCTCATCTTGTTTGGGTTCTTCCTCACAACCGTGCTCGGCGGGGTGCTGACCGCTTACTTTAGGGATTGTAACAAAATAACTATTGCACTTTGTTCACCTTGCGTGTATATTGTCATGCATGGAAGAAGAGCGCGCGATTCGCCGCCGGCATGAGCTCCTCCAGCCGTTCCTGGATGAACGGGGGCGGCGGTTGGTGCTTG